>NZ_CP034752.1:615000-922500 GCF_004295645.1 Limnobaculum zhutongyuii | reverse complement strand
TATGGTTTATCTCCGGTAGGTATCAATCAGGTTATCCAGACTCTGGAAAACTGGCCCTATCCCATTCCGGATCTCATTTTTCACTCCGACTTTAAACGTGCAGCAGAAACCGCCGGGATTGTCGCCGATTATTTTAATCGTCAGGCTAAATCTACCGCGGCACTGCGTGAACGCCATTTCGGCGAGTTTGAACTGCGGGATGACAGTCACTATCCACTCGTCTGGAAACAGGACGAAGAAAATCTGACGGATTCATTCGCTCAGGTAGAACAGCTCAGCGCCGTTTGTGAGCGTGAAATGGCGTTTATCCATGCGTTGGAACAACAATACGCTCAGAAAAAGATTTTGCTGGTTGGTCATGGCGATCCCTTACAGATTCTGCTGACCCACTTCCAACAGAAGCCTTTGAGCCAACACCGGGATTTAGCCCCACTTATGACCGCAGAAGTCAGGAAGTTAAACGGAGAATTACAATCACAGGCTGCATTGAGTAATGCCTGACAGGACCGGATTAAATTAACAGTGATGGTAATAAAGCAATCAGGGTGATGAAAAGTTAACGCTCTTCACCACCCTAAAATTTCATTAAATCAAACTGCTAACCAATAAATTCCGTCGTTGCCTAGCGCCCGTAGCGTTCAAAAATCTCTTTAGCCGCAGCATCATAGGCCTGAGCTTTCAGTTCCATTATCTGTTTCAGATCTTTTGAATCCCGATTATAGCGACCGCTAACCGATGAGTTTTCAAATACTTCCGGCGTAAATGTCACCCAACGTCCGCTCAGCACATCAATCAATGCGACCCGCAGCACAATGCGCATATGTTGCGTTTCATCTGGCAGCACCCCACCCACAAACGGTACCCAGGAAACCACTTTAGTCACTTCGTTCTCTGAACCGCTTTCTAACTGCCCCCAGTAAACGATGATCTTATCCTGCCCACCGTTGGCTGCGGTTAAACGCAGCAGGCGTGGATAATCCGTCGTCTCTTCCGTTACCGGCTGAGCGTTGTAACCACGATAACGTTGAGAATTTGGTGGAATCCCGGAGAATACCGCCACTGAATAATACTCTTTTAGCGCTTTTTGCATTTCAGCATCCGGCGTCATGGCCCCAGACTGAATCAGTAAAATGGAGGAGTCTTTCGGCAAACGGAAGGTATAGCGAGAATTATTCAGTGCAGTTTTAATATCTGCATCGCTGATACCCTGCTTTGGCATTGCACCCAGTACATCCTGATCCGATAACTCACCGGCATAAAACTGGTTACGCCCATTATCTGCATTAGAAATAGAGCGCACCGAACATCCTGACACTATCAGCGAACCTAAAACCACCAGCATCAATAAGCGACACTGTTGTGTTATCCATTGTTTCATTGTTATCCCTAATTGTCTTTTTTATAGCCAAAAATAATTGAGCTCAGAGGAAGTTTCGTCCACAAACAGTCTCGTGTATGAATAAACCTTAGCGCAGGTGGCCGAGCAGGAGGCGCTAAGGCGAGCGCCTCCTGCACCTCCGCGCCTTCGCACACGAATCCAGGTCGCTACGCGACTTCCCTCCGCCATCGTTCGGGCTTACGCACCGGCGCAGAGCCGCTCCCGGCGTCGCTGCGCCTCGACTGGCCTCCATGCCAGTCGTGCTACCATCTCTCAGTTGTCGGCTGAATTCCAGTGCTCAATGGAAAGGTCAAAACCAAACGACACGACCTTCAATTCAAAATACTTATTTCCTCGCGGCAAGCGATCTCAACAATACCCCAATGGTGGTTCCATTATGCAACAGGGCACTCAATGTCGGGGATAGTCGTCCCATCGCTGCTGCTAACATAATGGCGCTGTTAATCCACTCGGTTAGCTTAATGTTGCTGTTCACCAGCTTCATTGCATCAACGGCCAGCTCACGGGCCGTTACTACACCGTGCAGAGAGTCTTGCAACAGTACCGCATCCGCCGCCTGTTGAGCTAGTTCTGTGCTTTGGTTCATCGCCAGACCAACATCTGCCTGAGTCAGTACCGGTGCATCATTAACGCCATCGCCAACGAACATCACGCGACAGCCCTGTTCCTGCAATGACTGAACCACGCTAACTTTACTTTCCGGCGTTGCTTCAGCGAAGAACTGGTCAATGCCGAGATCTTTAGCCATTTGCTCGGCTTTGTGCTGTTTATCGCCGGTTAACAAAATAACATTCTTAATGCCTAACTCACGCAGTTGGCTGATGACCTGTGCAGCTTCATCGCGCACATTATCCTGCAGACCAATCATACCCACCAATTGCTCATTAAGACTAATAAACAACAGATGGCGGCCCTGCTCTTCCAACTCTTCGATTTGAGTCTGGAACGGAGAGAAATCAATATGGTAATGCTCTCGCAGGAAATGACGACTGCCGATCACCATGCGGTTACCATCAAGCTCGGAAATTAATCCGTGAGCAATCACATACTCCACTTCGCCGTGATTAATATGCGGCAGCTCGTGTTCCTGCGCCGCGCTTACTACCGCGCGCGCCAGAGGGTGATTGCTGTGTTCTTCTACCGACGCGGCGATTGCCAATAGCCGTTTAGCCCAGGTATGTTTCGGGTCAAAACTAACTACATCAGTTACCAGCATATCCCCGTATGTCAGGGTACCGGTTTTATCGAACACCACGGTATCGATATCTGCCAGTTGCTCAATGGCACGGCCTCCTTTGAGCAATAGCCCGGAGGTTGCCGCTTTGTACATTACCGATTTAAACGCAATTGGCGTACTCAGTTTTAAAGCGCAGGAGTAGTCGACTAAGAATACCGAGGCCAGACGATTCCAGTCGCGAGTCAGTGCAAATACGCCAGCACCCGCCCCCAGAGTAATAGCCACTCGGCGATCGGCCATTCTTTGGGTAACCTGTTGAGTTTCACTGCGCTGACCGAGTGATTCGGTAATAAAACGACGAATATTTGCCGTTGAAGACTCGTCCCCTACTCGCTCAGCACGTACCGCAATGTTACCGTCCTGAACCTGAGTTCCGGCAAATACCCAGGCACCGGCTTCACGGCGTACCGGCACGCTTTCTCCGGTCATGGATGCCTGATTAATTAAACCAATACCGCGCAATACGCTACCATCTGCAGGAATATTATCGCCAGGCCCCAGCAGCATGACATCGCCGTTTACCAGCTCTTCTGCATTGATTTCCTGACTTTCACCATCGCGTTCAACCCAAACCGAGTGATACTGCGGCTGCATCAGCTCAGACAGTAGTTCATCAGAATGACGGCTGGTTTCTTGCTCAAAATATTCCCCCAGCGTCAGCAACGACTGCGTCAACATTGCCGTTCGGTAATCACCGCGAGCAATCGACAGGCTAAGCGCCAGCGCATCCAGTACTTCAACCTTTAGTTCACGCTGGCACAGTGACTCAACGCCTTCGGCAATGGTGGGCGCCATTAATGCCATTGCTGGCAGTGCAGACCAGCGCTTAGGTAAAAACTGGGTTGCGGCCAAACCGGCCAGATTTAGCAAATTATCACCACCGCAATATTCCGCTTCGTACTCACTGTCAGTGGCTGAATCCCAATCAATGGCATTCAACTGTGCTAACAGCTTTTCCGCATCAGTTTTACTGGTGTGATAAGTTAATACGGCAGAAGCCGCTGCCGGGCGCAGGCGCACCATTTTCACTCCAGTGAAAGAGAGCAGATGGGTTTTAAGCCATCCGGCAACGTCCGGTTGCTCTCGCAACTGAACAATGCGCACTCTCAGTCGACCAGGTAGTTGGTGGACTGGCTTAACGGTATATGAATGGGTCATCGGGCAGTTACTCGCTGTCCTGATCTTTTTCGCGATAGTAATCCAGCTCTGCCTGAACATCCGCCAGACGCTCTTTCAGCTCTTCTACTTCACCACGAACCGCGCCCCAGGCTTTGTTAGCCGTTGCGCCAATGCTCTTTTGTACATTGCGGTTAGACAGCAGATAAGCAATCGCAGCACCGGCGACGATACCGGTAATCAGATGAGCCCGACTATTGTCCGCCCGATAAGGGGTTTGCGGTGCTGACTGGTCCATCGGATAAGGCGCGTAAGGATTGTAGTAAGGGTTATAGTAGTAAGGATTATTCGGCTGTTTCATCTGCGCCTCGCTTATTCATTGAGTCTAATAGGTACAGTCCGGCAGCACCTGCGCTGAGTACCGTCAATAATGTCAGTACCGGGCGGCCTGCGGTAGCGTTGGCTACCGTCATAGCAGCGCCACTGACCAAACCGGCTTTAGTGGCATCAATCAGAACTTTACTGGTTGCCTGTTCCAGCGTCTTCTCACCGCGCTGATACTGACGCCACTGCTCCACACCGGAAGCCGTTGCGCCAACCAGAGCACCGGCGATTAACGCCCGGCTGGCTGGGTTCATGCGATCGCTATTATTACTCATCCGCTTTCTCCTGCTCACGATGGCGTTCTACCGACTCCTGAAAGCCTTCTTTGCCAGCCTGAACCGTATCACGGAAAATAGCACCGCTGGTCATTACGCTCTCTTTCACGCTTTCAGCGGTGGTTTCCGCCTTCTCTTTCACTTTACTACCGCCGCTTTTCAGCATGTCGCCAGCATTAGCAAAAGTTTGCAGCAGCGTATTACGTACGCTTTCATTACCTAAAATCAGCGCTGCGGCAGCACCAATCATGGCACCTTTCCAAAACTCTTTATCATCAACACCAATGGTACTAATGATATTTTTGAATAATCCTGCTTGCTCTCCCATCAAGCCTTCAACCATACCTTGCGCCTGTCCACTCCAGTCAAAACCGGGGGCCATTTGCTGCGGGGCTGGCTGTTGGAACTGAGGTGGAAACTGTTGGTATTGTGGCGGCATGGGATAGCCCATTGGTGGCTGACCGCACATTGGATGCCACATTGGGGGATGAGGAGGCCACATCATCTGCTGAGGCATTGGTTGCCCCTGCTGCTGAGGATAGGGAGGATAATAAGGATAACCGTAAGGTCCGTAGGGTGGCATCCCTTGATATTCAGGGATCTCCTGATCGTTACTCTTTTTGTCTTTTCCCATCTTCAGTTCCTCACTTAATTAGATTCTGGCGGAGAGATAATTGGCAGAATTTCAGTCAACGCTTGCTCGGCAATCCGATCGTCATCACCAAATAGCTGTTCCAGTAATTTTGGCGGCAAACGTTTAGCGTCATACTCTAATAATAGACTTCCGGTTGCACTATTAAGGGTATAGCTGCGTAAACAATTATCTTTGCCACAAAGTTCTTCTAATGCAGATAACTTACTTTTACTCAGCCCGGCCACCAGCTTATTGGTAAAGCGCAGCCTGATGCGGCCAGGGATATGGTGGGCAAGCTCAACAAAACGGCGCAGCGCCATTAACCCACTAAAACTATCAGAACTCATTTCACATCCTAAAAAAATCAACCGTTCTGCCGGGGCAGAACGAAGGAGCCATATTAGTTACAGCTATCATATGATGTGACCTGATGATTTAAAACACTTAAACACACTTGTTTGGAAGTAAATCAGATTTATGCCGGGAAATAGAAAAACCGTAGCATCAAGAAGTAGAGATATTACGCAGAAATTGGTTAATAACAGTACTGGACAGTGCACAAAGCTTAATGTAAATTATTCTCGTTATCTTTATCATTCAGGTGGCCGCCATGAGTAGTCCATATGTTCATCAGACACAAAACCGTGTTCGCATTCGTTCTGATTATATTCAACAGCATGCTGCTGAAGTGACAGATTTGATTGCAAAACTGGAGTTAGTGCCGGGAATCACAGAGATTCAATACCGTCGCTACGCGGGTTCTGTGGCAATTCGTTTCGACAGCAAAGTGATCAGTGCCGCGGCCCTGTTGGAAACGGTAGAAAGCTATGGCTGGCTGGAAAACAGCGAAGAGCGCGATTTCATCAATAATGCAGTACGCCTGGGGGCTAAAACCTTGCTGAAAGGTATTGCCTTAACCACGTTGAAGCGCACACTAGGTGGTTCACTGGTTAGCGCTGTTGCCGCTATTGCCAGATAAAACGCGGTATTCTGCTGCTCCTGTTATATAGAAGGTCCATATTGATAAATGTGGGCCCTTTTAGTTAGCGCCCTTTTCGTTGCCACATGGCTAACCCAACAAAACTGTCCACGAATTCGTCTCCCTCCTATTTCTCTCTATCTCCACTTATCCTGTTTTCAGATATTAGATAAAGAAACTGCGCCTCCCGACACAGTCCTTTCCTGAACAGGAGGATATAATCGAGACCTACGTATTAATAACTCCCAACGATTTGAAAAATAAGAAGGATAAAATATGAAAGTAGGCGTTATCGGTGCTGGCGCAATGGGTGCGGGCATTGCTCAGGTGTTTGCTGCTGCGGAAGGCTTCACTGTGGTTCTCGCTGATATTAAGCAAGAATTTGCAGAGAAGGGAAAAAACAACATCGTCACCTCACTGAATAAACTGGTGGATAAAGATAAAATCGCAGCAGACCGTGCTAAAGCGATTGCCTCCAACATTGCTCCCGGTTTGCCAGAAGATGTTTCCGACTGTGATCTCATCATCGAAGCGATCGTCGAAAATATTGATGTTAAACGCCAGCTGTTTAACAACCTGAAAAACATCTGCCGACCTGACGCCATTTTCGCCTCTAATACCTCTTCACTGTCCATTACTGAACTGAGCGCCGGAGTGGATCGTCAGGTTATCGGACTGCACTTTTTCAACCCGGCCCCCGTAATGGCACTGGTAGAAATTGTCGTAGGTTTAGGTACCACCGATGAGATGGTGACCAAAATGCAGGAGATCGTCCAGCAGGTTGGTAAAGTTGCCGTTATCTCTAAAGATGCGCCGGGATTTATCGTTAATCGGGTGCTGATTCCTATGGTTAATGAAGCCATTGGCATCTATGCCGATGGTACCGCCAGCGCAGAGGATATTGATACCGCGATGAAGCTGGGAGCCAATCACCCTATGGGACCACTGGCGCTGGGCGATTTAATCGGTCTGGATGTCTGTCTTGCTATTATGGAAGTACTTTACTCAGAAACTGGCGACTCAAAATATCGCCCTCACATTCTGCTGCGTAAGATGGTCAGAGGTGGAGCATTGGGGAGAAAGAGTAAGAAAGGATTCTATAGCTACGCCTGATATTAAACTCCGGCATTCGTAGGCCTGATTGTAACGACAGTCGGGCCTTTGTGCTTTTATAGCGGTATTATCTTAATGCAGCTCGCATCAGTAAAAGCTATCCACATTAAGCAAAACGTTTAGCAGCACACTGACAAATACCACCACTTTTAGCCGGACAGCGCTTACAGGGTGGAGATTTAAAAGGTAAGCGTAAAATTGCCGGAGGTGCAATGGAATTGGGCTGAATGCGCATATTACCAGTGCTTCCGTTTCTCACTGGCTGGCGTGGTGTTGGGACGTTATAGCCGCCATGATCAAACCAGTCCAGCAGTGGCTTCAAAGGTTTTGATACTTCAACCAGCATGCTACCCATCACTTGCTGAGAGAGTTCACTCCAGATTGAATCAGAGGGTTCTGATTGAGTGCTGCGGGGGTGAGAACCCGGTAAAACCGCAGGACGGACAAGATTCTGAAGCGCACGATCCCCCGCCTTATTTTTGCTTCCTTGCTTAGACGCTTTTTTGTGTAACTTTTTCAGTGCCTTAAGGGCTGATGACATAAAATGGTGCGCCCGCAAACAATAATGAGAATGATTATCTATATTATTAAGCAGTTTTCAATACTTTTCCACCAACAGATGCTCACGTCTGACGCAATACTTTGCTAACATATGCCCAAATTTTAATTGTCACATATATCGACACGGGACTAGTTATGAACAATATCGATTTTCCAACCAACGCGACACCGGAAGAAATGGCCAGAGAGATTTCCGGTCTGAAAGCCATTCTGACGTTAATGCTGATCACTATGGGTCAGGCGGACGCAGGAAAAGTGATTCTAAAGATGGAAAGACTGATTGCCGATCATCCGGATATGGCGGAAGCCGAAGCCTTTAAAGGTATCGTTCAGCAAATGCGACAGGCATATCGTCAAGAGAAGTGCTGATAGGTTTTTTGGGTTTGAGAGCCCCGCGTTAGGTCTAACGCGGGGCTTTTTGTTGTTGATGAGTAGATTTTTTATATGAAATCGACCTCTGAGAATATTCCGGCCGTAAAGGCAATCGGCCCATATTATCATTGTGCTCGGCCGGTAGGCCATTGGTACTTGAGACCAAAGAGCGCCGAGCCTGAGTTGACTACGGGCAATTACAAAACACCGAAGGTGTTTTGACCTTCAGGCCAGCGCTAGCGCTGTTCAAACAGGCTTTGCCTGTTTGTCGTTGGCTTACGCCAAGTCGCCCCCACGGCACCCTCTCCCGACGATTAACTTTCTAATGTTTTGACCTTTATCTTTTGACCTTTATCTTTTGACCTTCAAGAGCACTGGAATTCAGCTGACGACTGAGAGAGGCCAGCACGACCCGCATGGATGCGGGTCGAGGCGCAGCGACGTCGGGAGCGGCTCTGCGCCGGTGCGTTAAGGCTGAACGAAGGAGGAAGGCAGTCGCCATCAGGCGACCTGGATTCGTGTGCAAAGGCGCGGGGGGGCATTCGCCCTAATGCCCCCCTGCTCGGCCACTCGTACAAATGCTAATCCAAACGCTGCACTATTTAGTGGACGAAACCAACACTAAACTCAATGCTTTTCATTACGTTGGCGATCATCCTCAAGAATATCATTCCTATAATTCACCCACCCATTAACCCCCAACGTCACCGCCAAAATCCCCCCTACCGTCCCCAACGAAACCGCAATCGGAATATGGTAGAAATCAACAATCAGCATCTTAATACCAATAAATACCAGAATCACCGCCAGACCATACTTCAACATAGTGAATCGTTCCGCTACGTTAACCAACAGGAAGTACATTGCCCGCAGGCCCAGAATGGCGAACAGGTTTGAGGTAAGTACAATAAAGGGATCGGTAGTCACTGCGAAGATCGCCGGAATACTGTCCACGGCAAAAACGACATCACTGATTTCTACCAGAATCAGCACCAGAAACAGCGGTGTGGCAAACAGTACGCCGTTGCGGCGGGTAAAGAAACGCTCACCTTCCATATTATCGGTCATGCGAATATGGCTGCGGATCCATTTCACCAGCGGTTTATCGCCAATGCTGGATTCATCATCCTCTTTCACCAGCGCCATCTTGATGCCGGTGAACAACAGGAAGGCACCAAACACATACAATATCCAGCTAAATTCAGAAATCAGCCAGCTACCGGTAAAGATCATGATGGCACGCAGGACAATAGCGCCTAACACGCCATATACCAATACCCATCGCTGTATGGCTACAGGAACAGAGAAGTAGCTAAATATCATCAGCCAGACGAACACATTATCTACCGCCAGCGCTTTTTCAATCAAATAGCCAGTGATAAAAGCCAAAGCCTGAGTATCAGCCACCTGCTGACCAGCAGTGTCTTTCAGATACCACCATAAACCAAGTGCAAATAGTAAAGAGAGCGTAATCCAAACGAACGACCAGGCCGCAGCCTGTTTAAAAGACATCGCTCCGCCTTTCTTTTTGCCCTGCCCAAACAGGTCAATCATTAGCATCACGATAACGATAAGTGTAAAACTTCCCCACAGTAACGGGGTTCCAATAGTATTCATTTGGGGTCTCCTCTGGCCTCTTATCTCAGCCTGCTGTTTAAAACTATAGTTGTTTTAAACAGCGTGACTAACAGATACAGAAACCTAACCTTCAGACATAAAAAAACGGCAACGTCGGAAGACGCAGCCGCTGTTTTAGCTAGCTATAAGCGCACCTCGCCTTCCGGCAAGGTCTCACTTACAACCGAAGGTTGCCTGGTAACCGGATGTATATGCATACATCGTATTGACGATTAGCCAGCTTGGAAGTTACTCCCCTTTGCAAAGCAAAAGATACGTATTCTCGTTACCAGAGTCAAGAGGGTGGAAAACTTAAATGATGCTAAGGTGAATAAAACTATCCATTGGGTTGGTGAAAAATGAACTGATAACCTGATGAATCATATTTTCTTATTTAATTATATTATTTATTTGCACTTATTTTCTTATTGGTTCTATAATAAATATATCCGATGGAAATATAATAAAGTATCAACAATGAGCCGTTAGGAAATTAAAAATATTAAATATCACTTTTGATTCTTTATATTTTTATAGTCAAATAAAATCCTCATGAAAAGTATCATTACTGGTCTGTAACCCCTCCCCTTAAAATAAAATATCAATTCTGATTCTTTAAAACTTTTTATTCAAAAATGGTTTTGTGATCGAGATTGAGCATTATTTTATTTTAATTTGTTAAAGTTCCTGCCGTGACGAACCCACGCATTATTTCTTAATAAAAAGTTAGTTTATCACCGGTATTAATTCAATGCCGCGGGACCATTTTAATAAAAATTTACTTTGGGGTATTTATGGACACTACTCAAACCACAACAACCACAGCAAGTATTGCGCCTGCTTCCAGTTTAGGCTGGCGTAAATCTGACACCATGTGGATGCTGGGCCTGTACGGCACAGCTATTGGTGCAGGCGTATTATTTTTACCAATTAACGCAGGTATTGGCGGTCTTATTCCATTAATTATTATGGCACTTATCGCTTTTCCTATGACCTATTTTTCTCACCGTGGATTAACGCGCTTTGTTCTTTCCGGTAAAAATCCTGGTGAAGATATTACCGAAGTAGTAGAAGAACATTTTGGTGTTGGCGCAGGTAAATTAATTACCCTGCTATATTTCTTTGCAATATATCCAATCCTGTTGGTTTATAGTGTTGCGATTACGAATACTGTAGACAGTTTTATTGTTCACCAATTAAATTTACCATCACCTCCGCGTGCTATTTTATCTTTAATTCTTATCGTGGGATTAATGACTATAGTTCGCTTTGGTGAGCAATTCATTGTTAAAGCAATGAGTATTCTGGTATTCCCATTTGTTGCCGTTCTGATGTTATTAGCTTTATATCTGATTCCAAACTGGACCGGTGCAATATTCGAAACAGCCAGCTTATCATCTACCGCTTCTGCAACCGGCAATGGTCTGTTAATGACCCTGTGGCTGGCAATTCCGGTAATGGTGTTCTCTTTCAACCACTCACCGATTATCTCTGCATTTGCCGTAGCTAAACGTGAAGAGTATGGTCAAAACGCAGAACGTAAATGTTCGCAAATTCTGGCTCGCAGCCACATCATGATGGTTCTGACCGTTATGTTCTTCGTATTCAGCTGCGTACTGAGCCTGTCTCCTGCGGATCTGGCGGCAGCGAAGGCACAGAATATCTCGATTCTGTCTTACCTGGCTAACCACTTTAATACTCCAGTCATTGCTTATATTGCTCCAGTGATTGCTTTCATCGCGATTACCAAATCATTCCTGGGCCACTATCTGGGCGCTCGTGAAGGTTTCAACGGTATGGTCATTAAATCTCTTCGCGGTAAAGGCAAGAGCATCGAACTGAGCAAACTGAACCGCATCACTGCCCTGTTCATGTTAATTACTACCTGGATCGTGGCAACACTGAACCCTAGCATCCTGGGTATGATTGAAACTCTGGGTGGCCCAATCATCGCAATGTTACTGTTCCTGATGCCGATGTACGCCATTCATAAAGTTCCCGCTATGCGTAAATACAGCGGTCACATCAGCAACGTGTTCGTCGTACTGATGGGTCTGATTTCCATGTCAGCCATTGTTTACAGCCTTATCAGCTAACAGTCGTCCAACATGATGTTGTAAGGAGATTCCATGATTAGCGTATTTGAAATTTTTAAAATTGGTATAGGTCCTTCCAGTTCCCATACAGTGGGTCCGATGGTAGCCGGTATCCGGTTTATTGAAGACCTGAAAAGTAAACAACTGGACAATCTGACCACCGATATTGTTGTTGATATCTACGGTTCTCTGTCACTGACAGGCAAAGGGCACCATACCGATATCGCCATCATCATGGGTCTGGCTGGCAACAAACCGGACACGGTAGAAGTCGATTCCATCCCTGGCTTTATTCAGCAGGTACATGACACCGGTACTTTACCTATCCGCTGTGCTGACAACTCGCTGCGTCGTGTTGGACTGACATTGAATTTCTCAGATAAGACGTTGCCCCTGCATGAGAATGGTCTGACATTCCATGCTTACGACAACAATATTCTGCTCAGCAGCAAAACCTACTACTCTACCGGCGGCGGTTTCGTGGTAGATGAAGAGAACTTCGGTAAGGAATCCACCGCTGAGGTAACGGTTCCTTACCCATTCTATTCAGCTAAAAACCTGCTTCGTCACTGCAAAGACAACTGTTTGTCCCTCTCTGCGGTGATGATGAAAAACGAAATTGCTCTGCACGGTAGAGAAGAGGTGGAGCGTTACATGGCACTGGTATGGGAAACCATGAAAGGTGCTATCCATCGTGGTATGAGTACTGAGGGTGTGTTGCCCGGTCCATTAAAGGTTCCGCGCCGGGCTTCTGCCCTGCACCGCATACTGCAAACTCATGACCGCTTATCCACCGATCCAATGACAGCGATGGACTGGGTGAACATGTTCGCCATGGCCGTCAGTGAAGAGAACGCCGCCGGTGGCCGCGTGGTTACTGCGCCAACCAATGGTGCTTGTGGCATCATTCCAGCGGTTCTGGCTTACTATGACCACTTTATTCAACCGGTGACACCCGAAGCTTATACCCGTTATTTCCTGGCGGCAGGTGCCGTAGGATTACTGTATAAGATGAACGCTTCTATCTCTGGTGCTGAAGTGGGTTGTCAGGGGGAGATTGGCGTTGCCTGTTCAATGGCGTCCGCCGGTCTGGCTGAACTACGGGGGGGTAGCCCGGAGAAAGTGTGTAATGCCGCAGAAATCGGTATGGAGCACAATCTGGGTTTAACCTGCGATCCGGTTGCCGGTCAGGTTCAGGTTCCTTGTATTGAGCGTAATGCCATTGCCGCCGTCAAAGCGATTAACTCTGCCAGCATGGCGATTCTGCGTACCAGCGAACCGCGTGTCTCTCTGGATAAAGTTATCGAAACCATGTACGAGACCGGTAAAGATATGAACGCCAAATACCGTGAGACCTCTCGCGGTGGATTAGCGATTAAGGTCGCGCTGTGTGAGTCCTGATAAAGACTAAATATTGATAATAAATATCCCCTATCCGGCATCACCGTACAGGGGATATTTTTTTGTCTGCTAACATGTTCTGAAGTAACGTGCTATTTCTTTTCCGGCTTAAACCACGGCCAGACTACATTACTTTTCGCTGCCAGGGTATACCAGTTGCTGTCGTCCTGTGGCACGTTTGACTCCAGTCCGGCGGGGTTTTTATCCCCTTCCCCTTCACTTTCGCCGCTCTTTTTGCGGATGCGTACCGGGGCTTTTTCCGCATCAGGGGTGATCTGAGCGTTAAACGCCCTGACTTCAGAATCAAATAAGATCCCTTCCAGCTGATGCAGGCGATCTAAACCACGAAGGATACCAATCAACGTACTTAACGTGACGGCTTCCCCCATTTCTACGCGCTTAATGGTAGCGATACCCACTTGCGCTCGTTCTGCCAGCTCAATCTGAGATAACCGCATGGCAATACGCGTCTCTTTAATTCTGCGGCAAAGCTCAGAAATGATTTCGCTATCGGATACGGTATTAAATTTCATGGCTGTACCTGATGTGTTGCAATTGTCTGTTGCTATTATACCTACTAACTGTGGTGTTATATAAAATGAATTAAATGAATGTGATCTTCCCCCTGCAGGAATGCTATTTCCCGGGAAATAACACAGCCTCACTACAGAGGAAAAATCACCGCTAACAACAATAATTATAGTTCACGACAGGCTTTCAGGCTTAGCTTTTGCTTACCGTTGCTGTCAAAGTTAGCTTCACTCAGCCAGCGCTCCATACCCGCTTTAATTACCGGCCATTCGCTATCCAGAATGGAGAACCATGCGGTATCACGGGTACGTTGTTTATAGACCACCGCCTGACGGAAAATGCCCTCGAAGGTAAAGCCTAAGCGTTGCGCTGCCGCACGAGAAGGGGCATTGAGGTTATCGCATTTCCACTCATAGCGACGGTATCCCAACTTGTCAAAGGCATAACACATCAGTAAATACTGTGCTTCAGTGGCAATTCGAGTTTGTTTCAGCAATGGAGAAAAGGTAACGTGCCCCACTTCCATCACACCGCTCACTTTATCGATACGCATCAAAGCAATAGTCCCTACCGCACGGTTAGTCGCCTGATCGACAATGGCAAAATGCAACGGATCGGTGGTGCCGGAAGCCTGCTCGACGTGTTGAAAATACAGCGCCTGATCCTCAAACGGACCATAGGCCATATAGGTCCAGTCACGACCATCAGGAGCCTGACTAAAAGCATAGAACAGGTCTTCTGCATGACGTGCTGCCTGTAGCGGCTCCAGACGGCAATATTCGCCAACGAGCTCAATACGCTGTGGGTGCTGGCGCGGTTGCCAGTCCGTAAGCGTTTCACCAACAGGTTGTTGATACTGATTCAAAGTGTGGGACACTGAAAGACTCCTTCGGTGTGAATTGGTGTTTTTATTACTTTAACCTCAGGTGATGACAATAGTAAGAGCCGATGAGTGAATTTTTAAACCATTATTTTATTCAAAACAAAACCGCCAGCATCAGAAAATGCTGGCGGTTAACCGATGAAGCAACAGTGAATCATTAACTGTCAGAGCTTTACAGCGTCACTCCACTTTTAAAGATAGCCAGCTCACGGAAATCATTCACTTCATTACAGGTTAACTTACCGTTGACCACGCTAACGGTGTAATCAATAAATTGACTTAACAGTTCGTCCATCGATACACCATACAACAGCTGTCCGGCATCAAAATCAATCCAGTGAGGCTTTTTCTTCGCCAACTCGCTGTTGGTTGCCAGCTTCATGGTAGGAACAAAACCACCATAAGGGGTGCCGCGACCGGTAGAAAACAGCACCATATTGCAGCCAGCACCGGCCAAAGCGCTGGTGGCTACCGCATCATTCCCCGGAGCGCTAAGCAGGTTTAAACCCGACGCTTTCAGGCGTTCGCCGTACTTAAGCACATCAACCACCTGACTGCTGCCTGCTTTTTGAGTACAACCCAGCGATTTCTCCTCCAGGGTAGAAATCCCACCGGCTTTATTTCCCGGCGATGGGTTTTCATAAATCGGCTGCTGATGGGCAATAAAATAGCTTTTGAAATCGTTAATCATACTCACGGTTTTCTCAAAGGTCTGCTGGTTGCGGCAATGATTCATCAAAGCCTGCTCGGCACCAAACATCTCCGGCACTTCGGTTAACACCGTGGTTCCACCGTGAGCAATCAGAAAGTCAGAAAAACGCCCCAGCAGAGGATTAGCGGTGATACCTGACAATCCATCAGAACCACCGCACTCCAGACCAAAGCGGACTTCACTCAGCTTGCCCGGTTGACGGCGGTCATGGCGCATCGCCTGATACAGCTCATTCAGGTATTCAACGCCCGCTTCCACTTCATCGTCATATTTTTGGCACACCATAAAACGGGTTCGTGATTCATCCACTTCACCCAGAGTACGGCGAAACTCATCGACCTGATTGTTTTCACACCCTAACCCAATCACCAAAACCGCACCGGCATTTGGATGGCGCACCATGTTCTGCAACATGGTGCGGGTATTTTGATGGTCATCACCGAGCTGAGAACAGCCAAAAGGATGGTTAAACAGGTAAACACCATCAATATCGTTTAAATTCGCATGTTGCTGTTTAAAACGCTGAAGGATCTGACGGGCAATACCGTTTACACAACCAACCGTTGGAATAATCCACAGCTCATTGCGGATCCCTGTCAGACCGTTGTTACGACGGTAAATCGCTACTTCAGGATCCGCCAGCGGAGAAGCGAGTGAAACCGCTACCGGATGGTACTGATAATTATCCAGCTCACCTAAGTTGGTTTTAAGATTTTGCGAATGTACATGCTCACCGGCAGCAATCGGTTGTAAAGCATGGCCAATAGGCAGGCCATACTTTATCACCTGCCCGTCAGCGGCAATCGCTTCAAGAGCAAACTTGTGTCCCCGGCTAATCGGCTGTTTAAGCACCAGCGATTGCCCGTCGACCTCAACGATGGCCCCATCCATTAAATCCTGTAGCGCTACGGCAACATTATCAGCAGGATGAATTTTTATCATGTGTTTCATAGTTGATCCTGACTGTCGTTCATTGGCTAAAACAGTACTGATTTAGCGCTGCTCTCATGCCGTTTTCCTGAATTGCCTGTAGCTGTTCAGCCACTAATGACACCAGCCCCGGAATAGCCGTTAAATCCTGTTCCCAGTGGGTGGTTTGAGACAACACATCAGTCACCAGATCGATTAGCAAAATCTGGCCGCTTTGCTGTTGTGACCAGAGGCTGGCATAGCGCGTTAACCAGATGTCGTCATCCTGTAATGGTGTTATCTCATCACCGCGTTTGCCGGTATAGAAAGCAATCAGCGCCGCCAGCGCAAAGGTCAGATGCGTTGGTAATTTTCCATATTGACGCTGATATTCCACCAGTTGAGGCAAAATACGGGTACGGTACTTAGTCATCCCATTCAGGGAGATAGACAGTAGTTGATGCTGAATAAAAGGATTCCGGAAGCGGCTAATTACCGCATGTGCAAATGAGTTCAGTTCATCTTTTGGCAGTGACAGCACCGGAACAATTTCATTAAAAATGGTTTGTTCCACAAAGCGATTGATCTGTTCGTCATCCATCGCCTGACCGACATAATCAAGACCAGCCAGATAAGCAACCGGCACCAGAGCCGTATGGGCACCGTTCAGAATCGCGACTTTGCGCTCTTTGTAAGGTTTAATGTCGTCGACAATCAGAATATTCAGCTTCAGCTTATCCAGACACAGCGTCTGTTCCAGCCAGCGAGGGCCCTGAATCACAAACAGGTAGAAATACTCGGCAGTATCCAAAAAGGTATCCTGATAGCCCAGCTCTTGCTGCAAAGCATCGACTTCATTACGCGGATAGCCGGTAACAATCCGGTCAACCAGCGTTGAACAGAAAGTATTGTGTTGTTCAAGCCAGGTCACAAATGCTGTCGGCAGTTGCCACAGGGTCGCATAACGCAATACTAATTCGCGTAGGGCATCACCGTTGTAATCAATCAGTTCGCAAGGGATCAAAATCCAACCCTTATCTGCCGCACCGTTAAAATGGACGAAACGCTCATACAGCAAACGGGTCAACTTGGCCGGATAGCTGGCTGGTGGTGCATCATCCAGTTTATCGTTCGGATTAAAGCTGATGCCCGCTTCGGTAGTATTAGAGAAGACGATGCGGATGTTTTCATCCTGCGCCAGCGCCAGATAGTCATTGAACTGCTGATAAACATTAATTTCACGGTTAACTGAACGAATTAAACGGGTTTCCCGAACGGTTTCCCCTTGCTCATTCAACCCACGAATAATCGTGGTATACAAACCATCCTGAGTACTCAGCGAAGGGGGAAAATCACTATCAATAGGACGAACCACAACAACCCCGGCATTCAGGTCAGTGTTTTCGTTTAATAAATCAATCTGCCAGTCAATAAAGGCGCGTAAAAAATTCCCCTCACCAAACTGAATAATCTTATCCGGGTACTGAGGGCCGGGAAAATTCTGACGATTTAAATTCTGCATAGTTTTACCCTAATTCTATTGACCGATGGGAGGAGAGCGCTACCGCACTCCCTCTGATTACGGATGACAAAAGTCCAATACGGACAGGCGGTAGCATTACTCAAGCTCGATGGCGAAATAGCGTTTAGCGTTGTCAAAACAGATGTTTTTCACCATTTCACCCAACAGTTGAATATCTGCCGGAGCTTCGCCATCCGCCACCCAACGGCCTATCATCTGGCACAGAATGCGGCGGAAATACTCATGGCGGGTATAGGAGAGGAAACTGCGGCTATCGGTCAGCATGCCAACAAAGTGGCTCAGCAAACCCAGCTGGCTAAGCTGCATCATTTGACGCTGCATGCCATCTTTCTGGTCGTTAAACCACCAGCCGGAACCAAACTGCATCTTGCCCGGAATACCTTCCTGCTGGAAGTTACCGCACATGGTGGCCAACACCTCGTTATCACGCGGATTCAGGCAATAAAGAATGGTTTTCGGCAGCGCATTATTCGCCGCTTGCGCATTGAGCAGACGGGACAAAGGCAAAGCCACAGGCGCATCGTGGATGGAGTCAAAACCGGTATCCGGCCCTAAGCGTTGCAGCATGAAGGCATTATTATTACGCAACGCGCCAATATGGTACTGCTGTACCCACTGACGCTGATGATATTGGCTACCCAAAAACAACAGTACGCCGGTTTTAAACTGGGCTACTTCTTCCGTTGATAGTGAGTGCCCCTGAAGCGCACGGGCCAGAATGCCATCCAACGTTGCTTCATCCGCTTGCTGGTATACCACTTCATCCAGCGCATGGTCGGCGATACGACAGCCGTGTGCGGCAAAATGGTCCAGACGCTTGTTTAACGCATCACACAATTCACTAAAACGATGAATAGAATTGTCTGCTGCGGCCTCCAGACGATGGATATATTCAACAAATGCCGGTGAATCAATATTGAATGCTTTGTCCGGACGCCAGCTTGGCAATACCTTAATTTTAAAGCTGCCATCCTGTGCAATCGCCTTGTGGTGCTCCAGTGAATCGACCGGATCATCAGTGGTTCCTGCCATTTTGACATTCATTTGTTGCATGATGCCGCGGGCAGAGAAGCGCTCTTGCTCCAGCAGTTGATTACAGCGGTTCCATAAGTCATCGGCAGTTGAGGAAGAGAGTAAAACGCCGGTAATACCAAAGGGACGACGCAGTTCTAAATGCGTCCAGTGGTAAAGTGGATTACCAATGGTATGGGGAACGGTAGCGGCCCAGGCTTTAAACTTCTCAAGATCTGAGGCATCACCAGTACACAAACGTTCAGCCACGCCGTGAGTACGCATGGCACGCCACTTATAGTGATCCCCTTTCAACCAGATGTCATATAGGTTTTTAAATTTGTAGTCGTTGGCGATTTGCTCTGGGGGCAGGTGGCAATGGTAGTCAAAAATAGGCTGTTCTGCCGCGTAGCCATGGTATAGCTGACGGGCGAACTCGGTATCCAGTAAAAAATCTTCAGTTAAAAATTGAGACATGGAATGATTTCCTTAGTCAGAGTGATTCGCTGTTTATATCATTCTATAAGTTGTTATACCAATATCAAAGTGAGTTAGATCTCATTTTTGTAATCTTCACCTTTTTACAGCCTGTCACATACCTTACCCTGTCGACTAATCATTAACAAACCCTACTATTAGCTAGTGGTTGCACGATGTTACCCATAATATTCTGGTTTTTGTGATATACCTCAACCAAGAAAGATATATGACAGGTTAACATAAGCTATCAACCAAAATACAAATTGATACCTTTGGCTCTACCTTAAACCTCCACTCAAAAAAGGAATAAGAAGGATGAAACTAAAACCACTATTAGCGAGTCTTTGCCTTTCAGTACCGCTGATGATGACCTCGATGAGCACTGTCGCGGTTGAAAAAATCACCCTGAAACTGGCTCACAATCTGGATCAGGAACATGTGGTTCATAAAGCAATGGATCAGATGGCAAAAGAGATACAAGAAGAGTCTGGCGGTAAGATGCGTGTACGCATCTATCCAAACGGTCAGATGGGTGGCCCACGTGAAACCATCGAAATGATGCAAAACGGTGCGCTGGATATGACCAAAGGTAGCGCCAGTGAAATGGAACCGTTTGCCAGCGCATTCTCCGTATTTAGCCTGCCATACCTGTTTAAAGATGATGCTCACTTTAAGCGCGTTCTTTACGGACCGGTTGGTCAGGAACTGATGAAGCAGACTGACAGCAAAGGATTTGTGGCTATAGCTGCTTACGTGGCGGGTACTCGCAGCTTCTATGCTAAAAAGCCAATCAACTCTCCGGCGGATATGAAAGGCATGAAGATCCGCGTGGTCTCTACTCCAACCACCAATAAAATCATCGAACTGTTAGGCGCTTCACCGGCACCCATTCCTTTTGGTGAAGTGTATACCGCCCTGCAACAAGGGGTTATTGATGGCGCAGAAAACAACGAGCCGTCTTACTTCCAAACCCGTCACGTTGAAGTCGCCAAGTTCTATACCGAAGACCAGCACACCAGCGTACCTGACTATCTGGTTATCGCATCTAAAGTCTGGAACGGCATGAGTGACGAGCAGCGTGCAATTATTACCAAAGCGGCCCGCAATTCTGAAGTGTATCAACAGAAGTTATGGGATGAAGAAGTCACCAATTCACGTAATAAAGCACAAGAGATGGGCGCTACCTTTATCACCGTTGATAAGACCCCATTCCGTGAAGCATTAAAACCGCTGTATGACGATTTCAGAAAAGACGCCAGCGTGGCGGAATGGATGACCAAAATCGAAGGCGAAGCAAACAAGTAATGTCTTTCCAATAGCGGTGCTGAAGGGGTTGATAAATGCCGTTGTTCAGCCCGCTATTTTTATGGAACAAACAACATGCCTATTGAAAAATTAAAAAAGCCAATTGATTGGTTTATCGCAACATTCTCAGTCGTCATGATGGTGATACTGGTGATTTGCGTCGTCTGGCAGGTGTTCAGCCGCTTCGTCCTCAATAGCCCCAGCACGATGACGGATGAGATTGCCCGCTTTAGTATGATTTGGGTTGGTTTATTAGGTGCCGCTTATACCGTTGGCCTGCAAAAGCACCTTTCCATTGACCTGTTTACCTTAAACCTGACCGGCATTAAGCGCCGTATCAGCAACATTATTATTAATCTTTGCATCTGCGGTTTTTCCGGCGGTGTGATGATTTGGGGCGGTTATACCCTGTTAGCAAAAGTGTATGAGTCTGGTCAGGTTTCCCCTGCCATGCAGGTACCTATGGCTTATATCTACATAGTATTACCAATAAGCGGCATCATCATGGTGTATTACAGCCTGCTGTTTATCATCGATGCTATCGTCAATCCCGGGACAACAGAGGAGAGTAAATAATGGAATGGCTCACTGCCTGGGAATGGTTTGTTCCCCTTGTTATGTTGATGACCTTTGTCATCCTGGTTTTTACCGGTGTCCCTATCTCTTTTGCTATTGGTATTGCCACGCTGGTCGCTGGCTCACTGATGTTGCCCACCGATGTTACGTTAACCATCTCCGGCCAAAAGATAGCCACTGGACTCGATAGCTTCTCGCTGCTGGCGATACCGTTCTTTATACTGGCAGGCTCGCTGATGAACAGCGGGGGCATTGCCCACCGCCTGATTAATCTTTCTCAAATTATGGTGGGTCGTATCCCGGGTTCTTTGGGGCACGTTAACGTGATGGCCAACATGATGTTCGGTTCGATTTCCGGTTCAGCGGTTGCCGCCGCGGCGGCGGTTGGCGGCACCATGGCACCCATGCAGAAAAAAGCAGGCTATGAGCCCTCTTTCACCGCTGCTATTAACGTCACGTCCTGTATCTCCGGCCTGCTGATTCCGCCGTCAAACGTGCTGATCGTTTATGCGTTGACCGCAGGCGGTATCTCGGTAGCCACTCTGTTTATGGCCGGTTATATTCCGGGCATTCTGATGGGCCTGAGCGTCATGTTAGTCACTTACATTATCGCCAAGCGCCGTAATTATCCGATGGCACCACGTCCTACCATGCAAATGGTAGTAAAAGCTTTTCTGGATGCGATCCCAAGCCTGCTGATGGTGGTGATCGTTATGGGTGGCATTTTGGGTGGTATCTTTACCGCAACCGAAGCCTCCGCCATTGCGGTAGTTTATACCTTTGTACTTTCGGTACTGATTTACCGCGAAATTAAATTTAAAGATCTGCCAAAAATCATTCTTGATTCGGTGGTCACTACCTCTATCGTACTGTTCCTGATTGGCGTTTCTGTTGGTATGTCATGGGCCATGACCAATGCAGATATCCCTTATATGATTAACGAAGCGTTAATCAGCGTATCGGATAACCTGATTGTCATCCTGCTGATCATTAACATTATTCTGTTAATCATCGGGGTGTTTATGGATATGACCCCTGCGGTACTGATCTTCACCCCGATCTTCTTACCTATCGTTAAATCGATGGGAATGGATCCGGTGCACTTCGGTATTATGATGGTATTCAACCTGTGTATCGGACTCTGTACCCCGCCGGTTGGCAGTGCCCTGTTCGTTGGCTGCTCGGTTTCTGGCGTGAAGCTGCAAGACCTGCTGAAACCCATGTTACCGTTCTTTGCTGCATTACTGGTTACACTGTTTGCCGTCAGCTACATCCCTCAGCTCTCCCTGTTCTTGCCGGGTCTGTTTGGCATGAAATAAGGTTCTGCTTCATCGCTGGTACTGTATTTGGTGCCAGCGATGAACAGCTAAAAGATAAAAACCGCGATAAACCAATACTCTTCATTGATTTCAACACAACATAGTGAACAAATTCTATAAGTGGTATGATAGCCTGATGATGTCCGATTAAGCCTTCAATCACTGGTTTTAACGATTAGAGTACTCAATATGCAAATGGCCGACAGTTCTCGCTTATATCAACAAATCGCTACCGAATTAAAACGTCGCATTGAGCAAGGTGTGTATGCCGTTGGTGAAAAATTACCGGCAGAGCGTCTTATCTCTGATGAAATGAACGTGAGCCGAACGGTGGTGCGCGAAGCCATTATCATGCTGGAAGTAGAAGGCTATGTGGATGTACGTAAAGGTTCCGGCATTCATGTTATCTCTAATCAGGCTAAAACCAGGGTGATGCCCCACAGCGGTTTGGAATTCGCCTCCTGCGGTCCATTTGAGCTGTTACAGGCTCGCCAGTTGATTGAGAGTAATATCGCTGAATTTGCCGCGACTCAGGTCACCAAAGAAGATTTGCTTAAGCTGATGGAAATTCAGGAACATGCCCGTAAAGAGGACCGCTTCAGGGATTCCGAATGGGATTTAAAATTCCACATTCAGGTCGCGATGTCCACCCACAATACGGCGATGGCCACCATTGTTGAAAAGATGTGGAGCCAGCGAGTGCTTAACCCTTACTGGCGTAAACTGCACGAACATATTGACGAGCGCTCCATCGAAAGCTGGTGCGACGAGCATGATAAAATCCTCAAAGCGCTAACCCGGAAAGACCCCTATGCCGCCAAAGTAGCCATGTGGGAACACCTGGAAAACACCAAACAGATGTTATTTAACGCCACCAGCGAAGACTTCGAATTTAACGTTGATCGCTATATGTTTGCTGAGAATCCGGTGGTACATCTGGAGCATGCTTCGGTGGTTGAGAAAAGAAAGTAAAACAACACTATTTCATCAACAAAAACGGCGAGATAATCTCGCCGTTTTCACGCTTATTCAGAAAAACCAATCGCTATCAGCGCTTGTCTTTTTCTTCTTCGGCTTCAACCTGACGGGCCCAGCGTGGATGGTGCTTTCTGGCCCATTTACGGCTGACTTTACCTTCAATCATGCCGGAAATAGAGCCCTTCACCCAGAATGCCATATAGATATGGATCAGAATGGCGTGAATCAGCACAATCGCCGCTACCGCGTGCAGTAACAGACACAAACGGATCGACCACATTGGGAACAGATGTGCAAAGTAAGGACGCCAGATGATAACGCCGGTAACCAGCAGCACCAGAATCAGGCTCATAATGCTCCAGAACATCATCTTCTGACCCGGGTTATATTTACCCACGTCCGCCACTTTGTGCTCATTGCCTTTCAGCACTTCCACAATATGCAGGAACCAGCCAATATCATCCTTCTTCGGAATGTTGTGCTTCACAAAGCGGAAGAACATCACAATCAGTACCAGGAAAATCAGTACACCAAAGAAAGGATGCAGAATCCGTCCCATTTGCGGCGTACCGAAAGTCTGCGTCAGCCAGTGTAGCGATGGGAAAAACATCGCAATACCCGACAGGGCAACCAGAAAGAAGCAAATCACTACCGTCCAGTGGCAGGCTCTGTCGATAAACGAGTTACGTTTAATCATCTTACTTTTCTTCATGATGATCTTCCTCGTCATCGCTGTCGACTTTATTAGGACCGACACCCACATAGTGGAAAATCAGACCGGCAAAGGTCGCTACAAAACCCAGAGCCGACAGCGGCTTCAGAATGCCTTTCCAGAAACCAACCACCGGACTGATGGTCGGATCTTTCGGCAGGCCGTGATACAGCTCAGGACGATCGGCATGATGCAGCACATACATCACGTGCGTACCGCCAACCCCTTCCGGATTATATAAACCGGCATTGGTATAGCCACGAGAGTTCAGCTCGGCAATACGCTCCTCTGCCAGATGAATCATGTCTTTCTTGGTACCAAAAGTAATGGCACCAGTCGGACAGGTTTTCACACAGGCAGGTTCCTGACCAACGCTAACGCGGTCAACACACAGGGTACATTTGTATACCCGATTGTCCTCTTTGTTCAGACGCGGAACGTCGAACGGACAACCGGCGATGCAGTAACCACAACCGATACAGTGTTCTGACTGAAAATCAACGATACCGTTAGCGTACTGTACAATCGCACCAGCAGACGGGCAGGCTTTCAGGCAGCCCGGCTCGCTACAGTGCATACAGCCATCTTTACGGATCAGCCATTCCAGCTTGCCGTTTTCCTCGACTTCCGAATAGCGCATAACGGTCCATGACTGCGGGGTCAAATCCGCCGGGTTATCATAAACCCCGACGTTATGACCGATTTCATCACGAATATCGTTCCACTCAGAGCAGGCCACCTGACAGGCTTTACAGCCAATACAGGTGGTGACATCAATCAGCTTTGCCACTTCTTCCTGGTGATGACGCACCTGTGGAGGCGGCGTCAAAACGTTGGTGGCGGAACGCTTCATAATGTCTTGAGATTGCATTGACATAATTGTTCTCCGTTACACCTTTTCCACGTTAACCAGGAACGCCTTAAACTCTGGCGTTTGTGAGTTAGCATCACCCACCGATGGCGTCAGGGTATTGGCAATAAAGCCGTTACGCGCCGCACCTTTAAAGCCCCAGTGAATTGGTATACCGACAGTTTCCACATCCTGACCATTTACTTTCAGCGTGCGAAGACGTTTGGTCACCACCACTTTGGTCTTAATCTCACCGCGTTTAGAACTCACCTTCACCATATCGCCATGCTGTACACCCACTTTCGCCGCCAGCCCTTCACTGATTTCAATGAATTGCTCTGGCTGAGTAATGGCATTCAGCTTCGAGTGTTTAGTCCAGGTGTGGAAATGTTCGGTTAAACGATAAGTGGTGCCCACGTAAGGGAATTCCTTACTGGTACCCATTTCTTTCTTATCGCTTTCAAACATCCGCACTGCCGGGTTAGACACTACGTTTGGATGCAGTGGGTTAGTACCAATCGGTGTTTCAATTGGCTCATAATGCTCAGGGAACGGCCCTTCCGCCATTTTATCCAGTGCAAACAGGCGAGCTACGCCCTCTGGCTGCATGATAAATGGACCGGTTTCCGAACCTGGTGCCGCGGTCAGGTTAAAGTCAGGCACGTCATTACCGCCCCACTTACTGCCATCCCACTCGATCAGAGTACGTTTTGGATCCCAGGCTTTGCCCTGTACGTCAGCAGATGCGCGGTTATAGATAATGCGGCGGTTAACCGGCCATGCCCATGACCATTTGGTGGTTAAACCTAAGCCTGATGGGTCAGCGTTATCACGCAGTGCCATCTGGTTACCGGCCTCAGTCCAGCTACCGGCATAAATCCAGCAGGCACTGGCGGTGGTACCGTCGTCCCTCAGA
Organism: Limnobaculum zhutongyuii; assembly: GCF_004295645.1. Taxonomy (NCBI): domain Bacteria; kingdom Pseudomonadati; phylum Pseudomonadota; class Gammaproteobacteria; order Enterobacterales; family Budviciaceae; genus Limnobaculum; species Limnobaculum zhutongyuii. Next base: position 896,591 of record NZ_CP034752.1, on the reverse strand, counting down.
TGAGCAAAGGTGGATAACAGTTGGCCTTTCTTCGCCAGTACATTACCGTTGGCATCCACAACATCCGCCAGCGCCCGACCGTTAAGCTCTTTCGCCACTTCTTCCGATTCCGGATGATGCGGACGAGAGTAGTTCCACTGCATATTAAGCAGAGGTTCCGGTGTGTTACCGCCTTCGGCGTTATACAGCTCGCGAATTTTAAACAGCAAAGCAGATAACATTTCACCGTCAGTTTTAGCTTCACCCGGTGGCTCTGCGCCTTTCCAGTGCCACTGTAACCAGCGACCGGAGTTAGCAATAGAACCATCTTCCTCAGCAAAACAGCTGGACGGTAAACGGAATACTTCGGTCTGAATAGCAGCAGGATCGACGTCGTTATGCTCGCCGTGGTTTTCCCAGAAGCTGGCCGTTTCGGTGGCTAATGGATCCATCACTACCAGGAACTTCAGTTTCGCCAGAGCACGGGCGGTTTTGTTTCTGTTTGGAGATGACGCCAGTGCGTTAACCCCCTGACAGATAAAGCCAGTTACCAGACCTTTGTCCATCCGTTCGAAATAGTGCATCCAGTCGTAGGATTGGTCCCATTTAGGCAACCAATCAAAGCCCCAGTCATTATCTCTCTGCGCTTTATCGCCATAGAAGCTCTTCATCATGCTAATAAAGAACTTAGGATAGTTACTCCAGTAGTTCACCTGACCTGGCAGTACGCTTTTCGGCGTAACCGCTGACAGGTAAGTTTCCAGATTAGCGTGTTTTTCTGAAGGCAGGGTCAGATAACCCGGCAGGCTTTGAGATAACAAACCAACGTCAGTAGTACCCTGAACGTTAGAGTGACCACGCAGTGCGTTTACGCCGCCACCCGCCATGCCGATGTTACCCAGCAGCAGCTGAATCATCGCCATCGTACGAATATTTTGTGAACCAACGGTATGTTCGGTCCAGCCTAATGCGTACAGGAAGGTGGTGGTTAAGTTTGGCGCACTGGTTTCCGCCAGCACTTCACACACTTTGGCAAAATCTGCCTGTGGTGTACCGCAGATGTTTTCAACCACATCCGGGGTATAACGGCTAACGTGATGTTTTAGCAGGTTCCATACACAACGCGGATCGCTTAGCGATGGGTCGCGCATTGGTTGGCCGCTGTCATCCAACTGATAGTTCCAGCTGGATTTATCATAACGCCCTTTCTGCTCATCAAAGCCGCTGAACAAGCCGTCTTCAAAGCCGAAATCTTCGCGAATGATATAGCTGGCATTGGTGTAATGCTTCACGTATTCCGCATTGATTTTATTATTTATCAGATACAGAATCACGCCCGACAGAAAAGCAATGTCGGTACCGGAACGGATTGGGGCATAAATATCAGCCACCGAAGCCGTTCGAGTGAAACGGGGATCTACCACAACAATTTTGGCATTGTTGTGTTTTTTGGCTTCCAGCGCCCAGCGGAAACCAACCGGATGTGCTTCTGCAGCGTTACCGCCCATCACCACAACCACGTTCGCATTTTTGATATCAACCCAGTGGTTGGTCATCGCACCGCGACCAAATGTTGGAGCAAGACTTGCTACCGTTGGTCCGTGTCAGATACGTGCTACTTGGTCGATTCCTAACATGCCGAGGGACCGGATAAACTTCTGAGTTAATAAACCGGTTTCGTTACTGGCCGCAGAGCCACACAACATACCGGTACTCAACCAGCGGTTTACTACCGTACCGGCGTCATTGGTATGTTGGAAATGCGCATCGCGATCTTCTTTCATTAATTTAGCAATGCGGTTTAATGCGTCATCCCAGCTCAGGCGCTGCCACTTATCCGAACCCGGCGCGCGGTATTCCGGATATTGCAAACGGCCTTCACTGTGAATGTAATCGATAAGCCCCGCCCCTTTCGGGCAAAGCGCACCGCGGTTTACCGGATGATCCGGGTCCCCTTCGATATGGAAAATACTACTTTTGGCGTTTTTCGCTCCGTCGCCCAGGCTGTACATTAACAGCCCACAGCCAACGGAACAGTAAGTGCAGGTATTACGCGTTTCACGGGCGTGTAATAATTTATAATTACGAGTTTCCGCCAGTGCCGCAGCGGGTGCAAAACCTAATGCCGCTGCAGTTGTACCCGCCATACCGCCAGCGCAGATTTTAAAAAACTGCCTCCTGCTGACCTGCATGGTTCTCTCCTCATTGATGACATACGAACTTAATCATTTACGCGCGGATTATAGAGGGAACAACCGTCTCACTTATTGATCTCGATCCTTAATTATCGATTTGTTTTTGTTAAAATCTTTACTACTTAATAGGTATTAATACAAAAATTCGATCAACTAATAGCATTATAATTTGCAAGGTTATTAAATTTAACATTTGAACAAAAAACAGCCATTCAGACGTGATTAAACCAACCATAAAAATGGTATTGATGACATATCACCCTGAAAGTGAAACATAATATATTGATAGACTAAAAATACACCTTAGATGTAAAAATTTGTAACTTGTTTTATTTTATAAAGAATTTTTACAATTCGACATATTTAACTACCTCTAAGGAAGTAATTTTTTTAACATTTAAATTAACATAAAAGTAGCGATTTTCTCGCGATTCCGAAGAGATGTTTTCTCCGTTTCAAATAAAAATTCTTCTCCTCCTTCTCCATTGGATACCACCCATTGACGTCATCAAAATGCCGCGTTAACTCACACTTACACATTAAATAATTTGCACATAAAGCAATATCAGCATCAATTATTTTGATTTAACAACCAAAGATATGATGGGTATCAAGCTGATAATGAGAGCTGGTTCTGATTATTTTTTCTGCGTCAAAAAATTTGTCGCTACGGTGGAAATCATTTTCCTGTCGGTTTATTCATTCCTCGCCTAGTCTGATCGGAGAAGCGACACTTAATCCCCTACCCATAATCATGGGACACAAGGAGCCTGACCTATGACACAACATACTTTTCGTGCTGAACCCTTTGCCCTGCCGTTTGATTTAAAAACTACTGCGCTGGTCATGATTGACATGCAGCGTGATTTCGTTGAGCCAGGTGGTTTTGGCGAAGCGTTGGGCAACGATGTTTCACTGGTTCGTACCGCCATTGAACCATGCAAAAAAGTGCTGAAAGCGGCACGTGACCATAAGATGCTGGTAATCCATACCCGTGAAGGCCACCGTGCCGATCTGACAGATTGCCCTCCGGCAAAATTAACTCGCGGTGGTCAAACCTTTATCGGTACCAAAGGCCCAATGGGTCGTATTCTGGTACGTGGTGAAGACGGTCATGACATTATCCCTGAGCTCTATCCGATTGCCGGTGAGCCAATCATTGATAAGCCAGGCAAAGGTGCGTTCTACCAAACCGACCTGCATTTAATTCTGCAAAATCACGGCATCAAAACCCTGATCGTCTGCGGTGTTACCACCGAAGTTTGCGTTAATACCACCGTGCGTGAAGCCAATGACCGCGGCTATGAGTGCATTATTCCTCAGGATTGCGTGGGTTCCTATTTCCCTGAATTCCAAAAATATGCTCTGGAGATGATTAAAGCTCAGGGCGCTATCTTTGGCTGGGTGAGTGACGCTAACGCCATCGTAGAAGGCCTGAAAGGGTAAGCCATCATGGAAGGGAGAACACAGGTTATCCACCCTTGCCTGACGGTACTCTCTGTGGGTTATCTTGCACAGCCTATTTTGCAAGGTAACCACTGTTTACCGGTGCACAGCGTGTTCTCCCGTGCGGTTAATTTGTCGCTGGTTAATGGCGGCCTGTTAACTCTGCTCAATAGCGAATATCAAAACCTGCCCTGCGCCGTAAGGATTGCGGCCCCGACGGGTTGGGACTGGCGCAATTACTGTCGTCGTTCCATGAATATCACCATCCAACAGGGACAGTTAATCGGTGGTGACTGGCAAGCCAACAGTACTCGGGCCAGCAACTGGCAACCGGCGAAGCTCAGCATGCCACCGGGGGTAGATAGCCAAATGATTGGCAACCACCACCGCGTATTAAAAACATTACTGATTGATTATTGCCAGCAACATCAGGTGAACAGCGCATTACAGCTGCTTCCCGATGGATCAACGGATGGACGACTCCCCTCGTTAGAGCTGGCACATAGCGATAGCCAATTACAGCAGCAGGTTGCTGGTTTAATCGGTTATGGCTCCGGTTTAACACCAGATGGCGATGATTATCTGTTGGGATATCTGGCCGCCCTTTCTCTGTGGCACCTGCATCCAACCGTTTCACGCCATATAACCAGCGTAAAAGCGGCAATAGCTCAGATGCTGACAAAAACCACGGATATCAGTAAGCACTATTTATCACTAGCACTACAGCAAGACTATTCCGAACCCGTTTACCGACTTTTAGGCTGTTTTTGTCGCCAGACCACGGAACAGGAATTGAAACTTGCCGGCCATCAGGTGATGCAGTTTGGTGCTGCTTCCGGCGTGGATTGTCTGGCGGGCGTATTACACGGTTTAAGGACCGTCAGTAGCGCGCACTAATACCCCAACTGGGGCCTATTTTTTAAATATTCATGTCGATATTTCCTAATATCGACACGTGATGACCTTGCCTGCAAAACCTGGCAGGCAGTAAAAGCACAGGTAATAAACATGAGTGTAAAACATAAAGTATTTGCCAATTTGTATCAGGATTCCGTCTCCCTGATGCAGATATCCGCTCAAATCAATAAGCTGCCCGGCATCGAGCAGGCGTCAGTGGTGATGGGAACAGAAACCAATCTGATTCAACTGCGCGACGCAGGTCTGGACAATGGCTGTCAGGCCGGTCCAAACGATCTGATTATTGCCGTTCGTGGTGAAGATGAAGCCTGTGATGAAGCCCTTGCGCTGGCGGAACAGCGTCTGAAAAGCAAACCGGAAGAGAGTAACAGCGGCGGTGTTTGCCCTCCGGTATTAACCAGTCTGGAAATGGCCAAAGAAACCGCCGAAGACGCCAATCTGGCGCTGATTTCTGTGCCCGGCGATTATGCCGCCGCCGAGGCGATTAAGGCCCTGAATCTGGGTATGAACGTGATGTTGTTCAGCGATAACGTCAGCATGGCCCATGAAAAACAGATCAAAGAATTAGCCCAAGAGAAACACCTGCTGGTAATGGGACCGGATTGTGGTACCGCCATTGTTAACGGTATGCCGCTGGGCTTTGCCAACGTGGTAAAACGCGGAGCCATTGGCGTCGTCGCCGCTTCCGGTACCGGATTGCAGGAAGTCAGCTGTCGTATCGATCAGTTGGGAGCCGGAATTTCTCAGGCTCTTGGCACCGGTGGACACGACCTGCACGAAGAGATTGGCGGCATTTCCATGCTGTTTGGTGTGGATGCGCTGGCAAACGATCCGGAAACGCAGGTGATTGTACTGATTTCCAAACCGCCTGCCCGCCCGGTAGCAGAACGCATTTTGCAGCAGGCGCAAAAAGCCGGTAAACCCGTCGTGGTTAACTTCCTGGGTGCCGATGCGCAAGAGTTCCATACCTCCGGCATCACCTTTGTTCACACGCTGGCCGATGCGGCAGAAGTCGCGGTGGCACTGCTGAATCAGAAATCCATTCCAGCTTCCGTGGCGCAAATTTCCCCTGCGGATGAAAAGGTACTGGCGGCTGAAAGTGTGCACTTACCTGCCCAGCGTCGTGAAATTCGCGGTGTTTTTGCCGGTGGTACTTTCTGTTATGAAGCGCAACTGCTGTGTAAGCAGCAAGGATTCTCAGCCTCTTCCAATACGCCGGTAAAAGGCAATACCCAACTCAGTGATATCTGGCACAGCCAAGGCAACACCATTGTCGATATGGGGGATGACGACTTCACCAACGGTCGTCCTCACCCCATGATCGACCCAACCCTGCGTAACCAACGAATTCAGGAAGAGCTTAGCGATCCTAAAACCGCCGTGGTGCTGTTCGATCTGGTTCTGGGCTATGGCGCATCAATGGAGCCAGCGGATGAACTGCTTGAGGTGATTGGTCAGGTGCGCGAGAAACTCGGTGCCAAAAATCTTCCCCTGTTAATTGCCCACGTTTGTGGAACCGAAGCCGACCCGCAAGTCAGGTCGCGCCAAATAGATAATTTACGTCAGGCCGGCGTTCTGGTCGCAGGCTGTAATGCACAGGCTGCGCTTTGGGCAAGTTATGTTGCTCGTCAGCAGGCAGAGAAATAATGGAGTCCCCAATGAATCAATTATTTAGTCAACCGCTGAAAGTGGTTAACGCAGGTCTGGCAAGCTTTGCTAATAACCTGCAACAGGCCGGTGGTGAAGTTATCAATCTGAGCTGGCAGCCACCCGCTATGGGCAACATTAAAGCAGGTATGGATCTGGCCTGGTTAATGCGTCATCCACTGGTAGAACAGGCCAACAAGCAGGCATTTGAGCAATATCTTAGCGCCCAGCCAGCGCTGGTTGACGTGATGTTTGCCCGTGAAGCTATCAGCGCTATGTCTCAGCGCAAGCTGATTCTGCATTCCGGTCCACCGATTAGCTGGGACAACATGTGCGGTCCGGTAAAAGGCGCGATTATTGGTGCCATTCTGTTTGAAGGCTGGGCCACCAGCCATGAAGCGGCAGAAAAAATGGTACTGGACCATCAGGTGGATTTGGAACCGTGCCACCATTATCAGGCCGTTGGCCCGATGGCAGGGATTATCAGTCCGTCTATGCCGCTGTGGGTGATTGAAAATAAAACCAACGGTGCCCGTTCGTTCAGTAACTTTAACGAAGGGCTCGGCAAGGTATTACGTTTTGGTGCCAACAATGATGAAGTGCTGCAACGCCTGCACTGGATGGCAAACGAACTGGCTCCGGCACTGAAAAAAGCCGTTGCCATCTTAGGCGACCTTGAACTGAAACCCCTGATGGCACAAGCGCTGCATATGGGTGATGAAGTTCATAACCGTAACGCCGCAGCCACTGGCCTGCTGATTAAGCGCCTGATTCCTGCCCTGCTGGAAAGCGGCCTGCCGTTAGATCTGATCCAGCGCGCTACTGCCTTTATCGTGGGTAACGATCACTTCTTCCTCAACCTGTCTATGGCGGCCTGTAAAGCCATGATGGATGCCGCCGCCAACGTACCGTTCAGCTCCATGGTTACCGTAATGGCACGTAACGGTGTCAACTTTGGTATCCGTTTATCCGGTACCGGTGACCGCTGGTTCCAGGCGCCTGCCAACCCGGTTGAAGGTCTGTTCTTCCCTAGCTATGGCGTGGAAGATGCCGCCGCCGATTTAGGTGACAGCGCCATTACCGAAACCGCGGGTGTCGGTGGCTTTGCCATGGCCTCTTCTCCGGCCATCGTGAAATTTGTTGGTGGTACACCGGATGATGCCACCAATAACAGCCGCCGGATGCAGGCCATCACGCTGGGGGGCAACCCGGCCTTTACGCTACCGGCGCTGAACTTTGCACCAACCGCTGCCGGTATTGATGCACGTAAAGTGGTCGATCGGGGCATTCTGCCGGTCATTAATACCGGTATTGCACACAAACAGGCCGGCGTAGGCCAAATCGGTGCTGGTATTACTACCGCGCCAATGCCGGGTTTTGTTGAAGCCATTTCTGCACTGGCAGAACAGGTCAGACTGCATGCAGAAAAACATCATGAAGGAAAAGCATCATGAGTAAGCCATTAGCCATTGTGGCAGTAGGCGGTAATGCGTTGATTACGGACGATAAGCACAACAGTATTCCTGACCAGTATCTGTCAGTAATTGAAAGCGTTAGCCATATTGCCGAAATGATCGAAGCGGGCTGGGACTTAGTGGTTACTCACGGTAACGGACCACAGGTTGGTTTTATTCTTCGCCGTTCAGAGTTGTCAAAACAGGAAGTGGCGCCGGTACCGTTGGATTACGCGGTTGGTGATACTCAGGGTGCCATTGGTTATATGTTCCAGAAAGCGCTGAATAACGAACTTCAGCGTCGTGGAATTAATAAGCCGGTGGTGACCATTGTGACTCAAACTTTAGTCAGCGCCGACGATAAAGCGTTTAGCCATCCCAGCAAGCCAATTGGTGCCTTCTTTGATGAAGCCACGGCCCGTCAGCGCCAGCAGGAACTGAACTGGACGGTGATGGAAGATGCCGGCCGCGGCTGGCGTCGTACTGTAGCCTCTCCTTTGCCACAAGAGATCATTGAACATCAGGTGATCGCCAGTCTGTTAGCTCAGGGCTGTGTGGTTATCGCCTGCGGCGGCGGGGGGATTCCGGTGGTACGTGATGCCAAAGGTCAGTTAACCGGTGTTGAAGCGGTTATTGATAAAGATCTGGCATCCGCCCTGCTGGCTCAACAGCTGGAAGCTGACCTGCTGCTGATCCCTACCGGTGTGAAGCAGGTAGCGGTCAATTTCGGTCAGCCGGATCAGCGTTGGTTAAGCAACCTGACCATGGCGGAAGCGCAAGAACTTATCGATCAGCAGCAGTTTGGCGCTGGCAGCATGTTGCCAAAAGTGGAAGCCATTATGGGGTTTATTGCTTACAACCAACAGCATGGCAAAACCGGCCGCGGGTTAATTACCAGCCCGGAAGCTATTCGTGATGCGCTGGAACACAAAACCGGCACCTGGATTACACCGTAGTAAACCCATTTTGAGCCCTGCCCTGGCGGGGCTTTTAGACAGAATAATTATTTAACAGGAGACAACACATGGCAGCAACAACCTTGCTGGCGGTCAACGGCACTCTAATGCGTGGACTGGAACTCAACCCGAATATGCTTAAAGCCGGCGGCGTATTTGTACGTGAAGATAAAACCGATGCGCACTACCGCATCTGGAGCATTAACGATCGTCACCCGGGCATGATCAGAGTGATGGAAGGCGGCACCTCGGTATCGCTGGAAATCTGGGAACTCCCATTAAGTTCATTCGCTGACTTACTGATGAGCGAACCTGCGGGTTTAGCCATTGGCAAAGTGAAACTGCAAGACGGCAGCGAAGTGCTGGGCGTGCTGGCAGAGCCATGGTTAACCGAAGGACAAAAAGAGATCACTGATTTAGGATGCTGGAGAAAATATACCGGGCATCATCACCTAAGCTAAACGCTATAGCGTAAAGGAATATCGTATGCGCAAAACGAGTGAAAATTTAAACACTGCTTCAGGGCTCCGTATCGCCATGATTTTGCTGGGTATCGCCGTTACACCGGTACTGCTTTCCTCATCCAGCTTAGGTAATCAGTTGTCCAGCTCTGAGTTGATTCAGGTGGTCAGCATTGGCGGATTAATTCTGGCTATTTTAGCGGCAATTACTATCAGCGTAGGGGAAAAGGCTCGCTTACCTACCTATGGCATCGTGAAATACGCCTTCGGTGAGAAAGGGGCTATTGCCATCAACATCCTGATGGCTATCAGCCTGTTTGGCTGGATCACCGTTACCGCCAATATGTTTGGTCATTCGGTTCATGACCTGCTGGCGCAATATGGTTTTAACCTGCCAACTCCGCTGTTGGTTGCTTTCGGTTGTATTATCTTTGTTGCCTCCACCGCGTTTGGTTTTGAAGTGCTGGGTAAAGTGGCGCAGTTTGCAGTGCCAATTATCGCGCTGGTGCTTTGCTATATTCTTTACGTGGCGGTTAACGGTAAAGTGCCGGTGGTTGAACATCTCAGCTCAATGAATATGGGGGTGGCCATCTCATCGGTGGTGGGTACCATTATTGTTTTAGTCGCCACCCTGCCGGATTTCGGCAGCTTTGTGCATAACCGTAAACACGCTATTATCGCTGCATTGCTGACCTTCCTGATTGCTTATCCACTGCTGTACTGGGCGGGCGCAACGCCGAGCGCACTGAGTGGTCAAAGCTCACTGTTAGGGGCTATGGCTCTGTTTGGCGCGGTATTACCGGCGGCCATTCTGCTGATTTTTGCTACCGTTACCGGCAACGCGGGCAATATGTTTCAGGGCACGCTGGTGGTTTCCACTCTGCTTACCCGTTTCCCTAAATGGCAAATCACCGTGGCTTTAGGCGTGCTGGCAGCCATCGTTGGCAGCATGGATATTATGGCGTGGTTTATTCCGTTCCTGTTATTCCTTGGTGTGGCCACTCCTCCGGTGGCGGGCATTTATATTGCTGACTTCTTTATCTATCGCCGTAATGGTTATGATGAAAGCCTGCTGGCTAAAGAATCTCAAATTAAAGTCACCACCTTTGTGGCATGGATTATCGGTTCACTGGTTGGCTTTATGACCATCAAAGGCATGTTTACCCTGACCACTATTCCATCGGTAGACTCCATTCTGGTGGCCTGTGTGTGTTACGCGGTGTTAAGCAAACTCACCTCTGCCAACAAATAAACCTCTGTTCGGCTATCTGCTCTGTCTGTTCTCACTCCCCTGACCGGGAGTGAGAATATATCCGCTTTAACACAAACGTTGACAGGCGGTTGCATCCGCTAATTAACTGCTTCATGATGCTTTTCAATTAATCGCGCCAATCTCCCGCAGGTTTAATATGTTTATTTCTGATGAGACTATTCGCATTGTCCGTCTGGTTGCTGAATATAAAAGCATTACCACCGCCGCAGAGCACATTAATAAAGTGCCGTCGGCCATCAGCTATACGGTTAAAAAGCTGGAAGAGTCATTCGGTATTGAGCTGTTTATTCGCAAGGGGCGCTATATTGAACTGACCCCCGCCGGTGAATATTTTATTCACCACAGTAAGACCATTCTTGACGATCTGGATGCGCTGAAGCGCAATACGGCATTGGTGCATGAAGGGGTTGAGCGCGAGCTGACGGTGGCGGTAAATAATATTGTCGCTCCTGGTGCATTGGTGGAGTTTATCAGTGAGTTTGAGCAGGCATTTCCCTCTACCCAGCTAAAAGTGAATACCGAAGTGTATAACGGCAGTTGGGATGCGCTGTACAGTAAGAAGGCCGACTTAGCCATTGGCGCACCCCACTCGGTTCCCAGTACCGAGGGCATTATTAGCGCCCCTATCGGGCAAATGGACTGGGATTTTGTGGTTGGCCCTACGCATCCGTTAGCCACGCAGGTTCATCCTTTGCAGAATGCCGAGTTGCGTAAATATCCGGCGATTTGTATTCGCGATACGTCGATTAATTTCACCCGGCAGCAGGCATGGTTACTTGAAGGCCAGAAGCCGGTGTTTGTGCCTGACTTTCATATTGCGATTGATTTGATTCGGCGAAATGTAGGGATTGGTTATATTCCTCATCATTTGTGTTTGCCGTTGCTGAATGCCGGTGAGTTGGTGAAGAAGCCAATGCAGGAGCATAAGCATGCTACTCAGATGTTTGTTGCTTATCGGTCGGATGGGATGGGGAAAGTTCGGCAGTGGGCGGCGGAGTTTTTGCTGCGGGCGGAGATGAAGGGGCGGTTGTGTGGCTATTTTTGATGGGTGTTGGTAGACCTGATTAATTAGCTTCTGTGGATATTCCGGCCGTAAAGGCGATATTGTGGGTATTGGCATTGTGCTCGGCCGGAAGACCATCTGTACTTTACTCCGGAGTGCGTCGGGCCTAGTCCGCCTACGGGCGCTTCGTTGGCTTACGCCAAGTCGACCCCAACGGCGGCCTCTCCCGACGATTGGCTATGTTTAGGAACATCTACCCTCATAATCTCTTTAAAACATTTTCTCCGAGTGTTTTGAATTTTGATCACACCACTCTCAATTGCTAACTATATTTCCTTCAACAACTGCTTTCGAGAATACAATTTACCCTGCTGTTTATCCTTTTCAGAAAGCGTCAAAATCTTGAGTATTGCTATCGCGTCATCTTTAAATTTTCTATCTTCAAAAGACTCGATAACATACGCGGGTATGTCGTTATGGGTTACCAATATTGGTTCAGAAAGATCTAAATCAGCGGCATGTTTTTTTATGTAGCTGATTGTTTTTATTTTCATTAGGTTTTGCCTTTCTGCTATTAAAAATTTACTTTCGAACCAGAGGCAAAGATAAGAATCTCTTCCTATCAATGCCCTGATTTCAATAATTTTTATACCTGCCCTTCGACCTCTGATTTCATTTCATCCTCCACACAATAAAGCGCACTAAACAGCGCTTCCATTTTTTCATGCAGGATAAATTGCAGTGACTCTTTTACCGCAGCTTCATTGATGTTGATGACTGCGCAGGTCAGCGCTAAGCATTGTTCTACCAGTTCCAGCGGATCTTTTGGGGTGGAGTCGATAAGTTTAAGCATGACGGCACCCTCCTTTTTTCAGCCAGTTTGCTGCAACAGGGGATCGTTTTTTCGATCCCGATCCGCAATTGGATCTTACTGCGAGTATAAATTCAGAGTGAATTTGGGTATGCTTCTTCACAGCCATGATGTTATCTCCGATATAACGTTGTGGTGAGAAACCCCGTATGTGTTCGAGCACTGCGGGGTTTCGCTATTTTGGCTGGCGGATAAAAAACCGGCAGCCAGAACACAGTATATTTGTACAGGGAGAGGGTCAATGGAGCAGAGGCCGAGTTGGTGGGTTAATTTTAAAATGTGGGGATGGTTCGCAAATATTTGAGAATGGGGTGAGAGTAGGGATTCTCAATTAGGATGAAATATTATGGAGATTGTTGAGGGATAATCTTAGCTATTGGGATCAGTTGATATTTAATTTGGTTGTCGAATAAGAGCGAAAAATGGATATAATACTCAACTTAACTGAAATTCCCAGCCATGTTAGATACTAAAAGTACCGTTTAAAGAATTAATTCCTCAAAGTTTCAAAAATGAAGAAAATTCATTAAGTCAGATATGTTTTATTTTATTGATATAAAAGTTTCACGGATATCCATTGATAAAAACTGAGGAAACTCTTCAATCACTTGTAATACTCCAAGTTTTAATCCTGAATCTCCATTTCTATTTGATATGGCATTTAGTTCTGGAATTTTTTTGAGCAAAAGTGTTTCCCAGTCATGTCCACGCATACGAAGAAACTCTTCAGGAAGAAGAATCGACCACCCGTTTTGCAGGACGCATGAAACAATTTTTTCAAGTTTTATCCCTGTAATAGAAATGAGATTATTTGAAATATTTTGAGCATCTCCTTCTGTGATCTTACTTATTTCAATGTTGGTATCCAAATCGCTTACAGAAAAGTCTACTAGCTTTTTCTTTCCCGCACGAACAAGTGCAAATGCAACATAAAGTGGATCGAGGAGATAGTTTTCAATTGAATACCTTCGACCTTTCCCTAAAATATATACAGGATATTTTTCTTTTCTTATACCATCCCAGTCGACGATTCCTCTTACAACATCATTTCCAGCTTCACTCAGCCTTGTAACAATTGATTCGACATCTGAACAATTCGAGGTGCCACTATGTGGTTCTAAAAAGATTGGTTGATAGTCCATAGGATCTGAACGATGAACGATCTGAAAGAGGCGCTGAAAATATAATACGTCATATTTACTTTCCACAAATATTTGTCGCCGATTATCGAGTGACACTTTGAGGTGAGGTATTCCATCTGTAAGAACCTCAATACCACGATTTGTACTAATCATCTCCGGAAGCTTTGTTTCTCTGTTCATTTCAAACAGCGAATTGTTGGGGCACATTGCCGCAGTGGAAGGCGAATGTGTTGTTAGAATAACGCGAACATCAGCCTTTTCTACCACTACATCTTTCAGAGTATCAATCAAAAGTTTTGAATATTGAGGATGAAGTGGGGCATCTGGTTCATCCAAAATTAGCAAATCTGGTTTTCCGGATGACTCCTGAGTGTTATATATCGCTAGAGCAAGTGACATTAGCACTTTCTCACCCGTCGATAAATCGTTTGCAGATATCTCAGTTCCATTAGATTTATCTATTAAATGTAGTTTATATGCTGAGTCTATATCAATCTCTTCAGGACTGACTACTTCATAAGAGAGGTCCGCTTTTGCAAGTATTTCATTTACTAAACACCATGGTTTTGGTCCATATATATTGAAGAACTGCTCATCGGTTAATGTTGAAATATTTGTTTTATTTCTTGCATTTCGAAATCTATTAAATTCATTCTTTATGTATCTAGTATGGTAGGTTTTGAATACGAGAGCTAATTGTGAAGCAAAGATTGTACCTGGAGTAGCATCTGCCAAATTAATATTGAAGTAGACATCATCCTCGGTCAGGGCCTCAAAAGGTTTTGATGTCTTGCTAATAATGCCCCTAACTACCTTTAGTATAGATTCATTATTTCCCGTTACTCTAGGCAGAAATTGTGTAATCGGATCAGAAAACGTTTCCCCCATGTTTTGAGCTTGTTTTAAACTAGTTTGATATTGTTGAATCTGCATCCACCAGTTTTTTGTATTTTGTGTAATCTGATGGGGTTCACATGTTTCGTCAATTTTAGGATTAAGGCCACCAAATCCAATTAGTTGAATTTTATTTATTGGGATGTTCGAGTCTGTAATGGTTGAAATTTTTATATCTGACATAGCCTCAAGCAGATGACTTTTTCCACTTCCATTTTTTCCAGTAATTATACAAAAATTTGGAAGATCGAACGATACATCCGCCGGAATGGATTTATATTTTTTATTGATTGAGACTTTCATCTTTTTTACCAAAGTGTATGGGCTGACATTATGTTTTCAAAATTGAGAGAAGGCGTATACATTCTTGCTGTTGCAGTCATATAGAAACAACATCCTAATAAAAAAACAAAGGAGTTTTCCTCCACAACCACCAATAAACCCCAAATCACCACATCAAATCATCCGGCACCTTAAAATCAGCATACGGATCTTCCTCATCCAACTCTTCCTGACTAAGCGCACTATTCAGCACAATACTATCCGCATCCCGCTGTGCAATCTTATCCGCCACACTCGCAGGAATAATCGCATATTGATTCTCACCGTTGCCATCAACCACCAAACGCGCAATTGCCAGACGACCGCTAATCAACTGCGTCTGAGTCAGCTTATCCACCGTCACTCTTTTAATGACATTGTCATCGGTGAAGTTAAAATCAATATCGCCTTTTGAAATGTTGATTCTGTTCATTTCAATAAGCTGTTTCACCTGAGCTTTATACTCTTTAGATAATGCAGCCTGTTTTTGTTGTTCGCTTAGCTGCTTATCACGCTCAAGCTGCGCCTTTTTATTTTCTTCTACCGCTTCTCTTGCTTCACGCGCCTGAACCCGTGATTTTTTAGCCGTTCGTTGAACTTTGGCCATCTTTTTGCTGTTTACTAATCCCGCTTTTAACAGCTGCTCTTGTAGGGTGAGTTTTGTCATCTTCGTTTCTAAACCAATTGAAAAATTTGTGGGATTATACCTGTAACCAACTCTTACATCATCCCCTCTTCCTCTACCGCCCGAGCCCCAACCGTCACTTTATCCACCCCATAAGCCTTCCTGACCCGCACCTGCAACGCCTCTAGCTGTATCTGAATTTCCTGCTTTAAATCTCCGCTATACAACATAGAGGTCTCCATGTTTTTATATCGCCCCTGACGCATAGCGCTCCCCCCAGTTATAGGAACCAACGCACATCACCTGCTCATCAGCCATCACAATCTTGCTATGCACCCGATTCATGACATAAACCTGAACGCCGCTATTACGCAATGCTTCACAACACTGCTTAAATGCTTGATCTTTTTCAGCATGGTATTGATTGTTATCGAAAGCATTAAAGTAATAGTCAGTATAAATATTTACCTCAATACCTCGCGTTACCGCTGCCTGCATGTGTTGAAGGAATCCGGAATCCGTCAGGCGAGCAAGCACCAGCCAAGGTGAGACCATATCTACTCGCTTGTGCACCATACTCAGCAAATTGAGAAAGAAAGGATCGTGCTCTTCAGAGCCATTAATTAATGTTGGTTTCGGACATAACTTCATTAAATCAGGGCGGGAGCCAATAGAGAAACTCAGTTCATTCTGTTCACAACTAAACAGATACTTCCCCAGCAGATGCCTTGGCGTTCCTCTACCGGCCGAAGAAATAACATCCATATCACCAAACACCAGAAAACTGTCTTTGGCCCGGGATACCGCAACATTCAACATAGAGGAGTCATTATCAATAAAACTGCCATCGTTGTGGCGGGAATAGACAGCAGAAAAGATCACCACTTTCCTTTCGGCACCCTGTAGCGCATGCACCGTGCCGATGGTCATTTCCCCTTCGCCTCGCCCAACCTTTATCCCCGCGGCCTCGCACAACTCGGCAATTAATCTCTCCTGCGCTTTAAAGGGAGTAATAACACCAACAATATCCTCTAATTTTGCGCCATACGTCGTTTCTAACTCGCTACGTTTTGCCGCCAGCCAACCGGCAACCGTCGCGGCTTCAAGCCGATTGATACGGCTTCCTCCCATAGGCGATTCAGCCATACCATCAATATGCAAATAGCCAAAGGCGGGGAGTGTTAGTTGATTATCACTTGATACGCGGTATTTTCCGCGCTTTGGAAGAAGCAATCCCTGATAACAAAGATCGTTACAGAAGGAGATAATCTCATCAAAACAACGACGATGTTCCCGAAGAAACATTCCCGGTTCCGTTTCGTCTAAATAACGATACCGACTGGCAGATTGTGCAATTCGCATCACGCTACCATCCACCACTGAACGCCCCCTCAGGCAGAGCTCGTTATACTCATCGCGGTGAGAAAACAATTGGTGCTGCATCATGTTGCCCACATCAACCGCCCGCGATTGATTACTCACCGGCTTGATTTGATGTATATCTCCAATCACTAATGCCCGTTTTGCCAGCGAAAATGATGCCGCTGCGGTATCGGGAGCAACTTGCCCTGCCTCATCAATAATCAGTAGATCGATTTCATTAACTAAATAGCTTTGGCTATATTCCTTCTCCCCCTCGTACACACTAAAGGTCATGCACCCGGGCAGAGAGTGAAGCGTAGAAACAATGCACGGCGTAAGCTTCATTCGCCGATACCAACGAGGACGAACCGATTTTAACCCGGTCTTTTCTTTACCCGTCTGGCTTAGCTTAAGCAGTTCATGTTCCAGTGCCCGACAATCAAGCAACCAACGCGCCTCCCAATAATGCACGGCAAGTTGAAATAATTTAAAGCGCAATGAGACATCCAGTGCTTTATCAAGCTCATCCAGCGTTTGAGTGGTATCCGCTGAGGAAATAAATCCCGATGCCAGATTAAACCAGCATCGTTCTGCGCTATTTCTTTTCTCCAGCAGGCTGTCCCAGCTATCCAGTAAGGCTTCGGTCTGAATAATGGTTTGCTGTTGAGCCGCTATCCATTGAGATAACGCAGTTTCCGGGTTGATATTTTCCGTGGTATCAATAATCTGACGCGCTATTGCACTTAAACGTTGCTCAATAAAAAGCTCTCGTTGAAGCTGACGTTTTCTTGCTATTGGCGGCAATACATTTAGCAGAGTCAACAGTATCGACTCATCGGCACAGAACTGTTTCCACTGCAGAAGATCGTGACTAATCAGATCGCATTCCTGCTTCATAATCAGCAGTTCAACCTGCTTTGCGGCTTTAGCCAATTCCGCATCGCTTCCCATCGCGTCATAACAATGCTTTTCAGCCTGCTTCAGTGCCTGCCAGGCGTGCTGTATGCTATTAAGCTGTTGATGATGATGGTTTAGTTCGGTATGCAGACGCTGTTGTATCTTAAGCACGCTGTCCAGCTGATTATCGCCAAATACGCGTTGAGCCTTCAGCAAAAACTCTGATTCTGCACGGTCGATATATTCAGGGTCTTCTAACGAGCGGTAAAAGGCCGCCGTCTGGTAATGTTTAGCCGCTTTGTTCTCCAGACTGGAAGCCGGGAAATAGCCACCGTAACTATTAATATCGGATAACCAACGACCACTAAAAGGATCGCTATTTTCTTCAAAGTCTTTACCGAATGCTTCAATGATATTGGTGACAGCCTGATTATTGGTAGAGGCCGCAATAATCAAAGGGGGCTCTTGCTGTTTAAGCGCGGCATCAACCCACATAGAGGCGACAACCGATAAGACAAAGGTGGTTTTTCCGGTTCCCGGCGGCCCATTGACGGCCAGAATATCCCCTTCCGGCATGGTCAGCACCTGAGCTAATGCATCACGTTGCGCATCCGCCAGAGGGAATTTTGAATTTGAATGACCGCTGCGTAATGATATGGCGGACAGCGCATCGACACAGGGTTGATAAGTTGTACAGCAACCTAAAGCATAATTATCCAGCAGCGGGAGCGGTTCCTGACAGCCATCCAGCCAGTCATAGAGCTTCAGTATATTGCGGGTACCATTACTGACATCATCACTCTTAATCAGATACCCTTTATCTTTCTTATTTTCATAACGTTCACGAAGTACCTGGTCGTTACATAACTCAATAAATAAACTGCGGGTAAAATAGAGATACTGCGTCCAATAAGATTCCAGCTCTTTATGGCTTTTAGCGCTTTTAAACAGTGCTATGGCTTCTTGTTCTGAAAACACCAGCAGTTCATGTTGATCTAAAAATTTATCCATCTCTCTGACGGATGAAAGGGTTAATTTATCATCATGCTGAGGAGATAACAGATCGCGGGGAATAACAGGCGATGATTCGGGCAAAAAGAAACCGTCACGACTTACCCAAAATATACAAATAACCGGCGTCAAGATTTCAGGAAAAGAACCGCTATATTTTTTCCCATGTTCAAATTTAAGTTTATATGCCGTCGGCCGATAGACTACTTTAACCAGCGATACATTTTCTGCTTCATTGTTAAACAGAGATTCAAGTACATCACTGTCTTTATCCAGATAACCATTTTTCAACGAATCCACAGGGACAGATAAATAGGTATGAAGTTCTTTTGACGTTAATGCACCTTTACCACTTTCAGCGTCCGCTAAAGAATTACGCCAATACCGCAACCATTGCCCTGTTTTGGTTGAATTCATGCCTGTCATCCCTTGCTCTGGCTCTCTTCTACAGAACTGCCATTTGTTTGATTTTAATATGCGGCAAACCGCCTGACATTCTAATATCAACCTTTACGGCAGAAATGAATTAGATAACAGGCAATGTATAACGCAATATTTATTGCCCATTACAATAACAGAGAGATAAAGCTTCGGCGTATTTTTGCAAAGTGATTTTTAATTTCTCCGCCAGAGAATAATTAATTTAAACACTAACCACACCGCCAATTAATACACATTGAATACAGTCAAACAGAGGTCAATTATCTTCTGTTCTCATATAAAGAAAATGGCTGTAAATTCTGACTCCATTTCGTGTTTAAATATCACCTGTAAAATCTTTTTTATACTTTAGTCTATTAAAGTAATTATTGCCTGACAGACCGTTAACCATACCAATTTAAGCCACAAGAGTAGCATCATCATCTGATTCGTAGCTAACAGCGTAAAAACACTAACGGCGCACAAGCATCCGGATGGGTAGAAACCCGTAAATCCGCATGATACAAGTCACTCAGCATCGATTCATTCAGTACTTCATCCGGCGTGCCATTGGCAATGATTCGCCCCTGATCCAACAGGATCATACGGTCGACGTACAGAGAGGCCAGATTCAAATCGTGTAATACGCAGCAGACGTTAAAGTTATCTTCTTTCACCAGCTTTTTCAGCAGCCGAAACAGCTGTTGCTGGTAGTGAACATCCAGCGCAGAGGTAGGCTCATCCAAAAACAGCCACTTGGGGTTATCCCGGTTTTGCCACAATTGAGCCAGTAAACGCGCCAGTTGTACTCGCTGCTGTTCACCGCCGGAAAGCTGAGAATAGTTACGCTTTGCCAGATTTTCACAGCAACACAACGCCATAATCTGCGCCAGTGATTCGTCTCGTTCCGGCCCTTTCTGAGAGAGGAAGCCCATTTCAATCACTTCCTGCACGCTAAAAGGAAAGGTCATGGCGGAATTTTGCCGCATCACCGCCCGCGCTTTTGCCAGTTCTTTCACAGACCACTGTTTCAGCGGTTTACCAAACAGCAGGCACTGCCCCGCAGTGGGTTGCAGATAACCGGTCAACTGTCGTAACAACGTTGATTTGCCTGCACCGTTTGGGCCAAGGATCGCGACAATTTCGCCCCCTGGCAGGGTCAAAGAAACGTTATCCGTCAGTTTACGGTGCTGAACGCTATACACCAGATTTTGAGCTTCAATCACGTAGCGACCTCCGGGTGCGTAGGATTAACCATAAGAAATAAGGACCGCCAATCAAACTGGTAAGCAGGCCCACCGGCATTTCAGCCGGTTGTACCAACGTGCGCGCCAGCGTATCCGCCAGCAGAAGTAAACAGGCTCCACCTAACGCAGAGCATGGCAGTAACCAACGGTGATTGGCACCAATGGTCATACGAACCAAATGAGGAATAACTAAGCCAATAAATCCAATAATGCCGCTGATTGCCACAGTAGCACCAACCAGTAACGAGCAGAGGATCAGCAGAACCTGCCGTTTACGTTTTACATTCACCCCTAAGTAATGGGCCTCTTCATCCCCCAATTGCAACAAGTTCAGGGTGTGCGCGTGATACCAGGTCAACGCCATGGCAGGGATAACTAATGAGGAGGCGATTGCCAGCGTTGACCACTGGGCCTGACCCAAGCTTCCCAGCATCCATAACGTCAGCTGGCGTAGTTGCTGCTCATCACCGACATAGCCCAATATACCGATGCCTGCACCACACAAAGCATTAATGGCAATACCGGCCAATAACAGATACATCATGCCATTCTGGCCGGAATCGCCACTTAAGAAGAAAATCACCAGACAGATAAAAAAGCTGCCAAGAACGGCAAAAAATATCTGTTCATACAGTACCAGTATCGCCGGTAATGCCACCGGGAAGACAATAACGATGCCAACCATGAGTGCAGAACCGCTGCTTACCCCTAACAAAGCAGGATCTGCCATTGGATTGCGGAATAACCCCTGCATCACGACGCCGGCCATCGCCAGCGCCGAACCGACCAGAACTGCCAGCAATACTCTGGGTAAACGAATATTCAGCCAGATGTCCCGGTAATACTCTTTTAACTCCGCATCCCATAGTGCGGCAAACGTCAGGTTAATGGCCCCCAGATTGGCTGCACACAGTGTTAATACAATAAGAAAAACCACCAATCCCCAGAAAAACTGGGGAGAAGAGAGTGAATCATTCATCACTCAATATCTCCATGACATACAAGACGTTCCGCGCCATAACGGCGCGGTATTTTTATTGATTGGTTGCCGGAGTTAATTCCGGTTGCACTAAGCTGTAGGTTTGATTGTTCAGAGCGGCTCCCGCTAACAGTTGCTGAACCACCTTCGCCACATCGCTACGGTAGACAAAACCATGGACTTCCTGATGCTGATAAAGCTGAGCCAAACCGGTTGCAGTACCATTCAGCAAACCGCCGGGGCGTACAATGGCAAAATCCAGCGAACTGGTTTGTAACCAGATTTCAGCTAATGATTTCTCACGCACCGCCTGCCCGAACGCTGCTCTCGCCCGTAGGGATAGCGTTGGCCAGCTATCGCCACAGCCTAATGAGGTCACCATCACCATTTGTGACAATCCGCATTTTTCAGCGGTGTCGACAATAATACGATGAGCCAGATAGTCCTGTGATCCACCAAGGGTGGAGATAATCGCCGCGGATTCTCCGGCAGTCAGACAGGCTTGCTCAACGGCATGTGGATCGCTGGCATCCCCTTCAATAACCGTTACGCCCATATCCCGCAGGCGCTGAGCCGCATCCGGCTTACGCACTAATGCCACTACCGGATGCCCCCCGGCAAGCGCCAGCTCGAGTACGCAAGCGCCAACCCCATTTCCACCGGCACCAAAAATTAACCAGGGCTTCACGCTGGCACCTTCCCCAGCTGAGCAGCCAGCGCGCGGAATGCCACTACTTGATCTGTCAGCAGTTGACGATGCTCATCACGACCGAGGAAAATTTTAAACATCGCGCTACCAGCCTCATTCAGGAACAGAATAGAGGCGGTGTCCATTCCCATAAACTGACGCTCAATTAACGCAATATGTTTGCAGTTTTCCGCTTTGATGTGTCCGGTCATCCCTTGCTTACCGCGCAGGTTGAAATAACCATGACGGTGAAAACCCGATGGCAACTCACCGGTAAACTCCAGAATCACATCAGAGGTATGTACTAACGTGGTCACTTTGCCCCACTCAACGGCGGCATCCCACACCGTATCAAACTGGTCACCGCTCACCAGCGTACGCACCGGTAAATGCTCAATCACGTCCAGCAACGTGGTATTAAATTGGCCTGCGATAGCTTCCAGCGTGCCATCAGGATTGGTTTTCATTAGTTCATGTAATCCAGCGTTCATGCTCATTCCTTATTGATATTGCCAGTCAATTATTGCTTCGCGTTAAGTTCTAAAATCAGTTCCTGCAAGGATTGCAGTAAATTGCTAGCCCAGAACCGACCTTCATTGGTCAGTCGCAGGCAGGTGGAGCTATCCAACGACAGACCAGACTGATGCCACTGTTCCAGTAGCGGTAATAAAACCTCAGCCTGTGGCGTCAGGGAGTCCAGCGGCACCCGTCCCACTTCAATACCGGCCTGCAGGTCGTGCCGCCATTGATATTGGGTATCTGTGCTTTGCGTCATCATCATGAGTGGCTTGGCACCGTTTTCGATACCCTGAAAATAGCTATCGAGGTTGCGTTCTACCATCCAGGAGTGACCATTCACTGAACCACCGCCGCCGGAGCCAAAGGCCAGACAGTCCGCCCCGCGCTTGATCAGCAAGTTATACAGATTCCGTTCCCGGGTAGTGCGCCCCCAGTGGCTGTTACTGATGCTGTGCCAGCCATTCTGATCCATGAAATCACAGCCCTGAAGGTAGAAGTCACGTCGCTCCGCCGGTGTTGGGACGGTGATACGATTGTTTTCCACCGCTTTGCCTAAGGTGGTATTCGGCAACAGGTTTAACGCATACAGATCGACGCCATCGAGGCCGATATCACGCACTGTGACTAAATCTTCCGCCCAGCTTTGCGTATCCTGTCCCGGTAAACCAAACAGCAAATCACAGACCACGGCGGCGCGATCCCGTCGGCACAGACCTTCCATAAACCGTCTGGCTTCCTGACCATCGGAGGTACGCGCCATGCGTTTGCGAATTTCACTGTTAAAGGTTTGAATCCCAATGGAGAAGCGATTTGCCCCCGCATCCAGACAAGCGTCAATGCGCTCATCATCAAAATTGAGCATTCGCCCCTCAATGGTAATTTCGCAGTCGGGTGCCAGCGGCAGACGCTGACGCAGGGTGGTGATAATGCGTGCTAAATCTTTAGCCGCCAGTGCTGATGGCGTACCGCCACCAAAATAGATGGCATGTATCGGAGCTGATTGATGCAGAGGGCTGTCCGCCTCCATCTCAATTTCACGCAACAGCGCATCGGTATATTTAGTGCAGTGATCTTCATCGTATCGGTTTTGATAAAAGCCACAGAAGCTACAGTGGGTGGCACAAAACGGGATATGAAGGTAGATCAATCTTTTGCGTGGTGGCGTGATGGTGTTCACCAGCGTATTCCAGGCCGCAGCCTGCTGCTCCTTTGGAACAGGCATTGCGCTACGCCAGGGCATCATGGCGCGGCGGTCACGAAAGGGTTGAGAACCCGACAGGGCAAAATGAGGAGTAAAATCCGGCTGTGGCAATTTCATTGTAGCGTCTTTCACGGTTATTTTAAGTTGTACCGACGACAGGTTAGTTAATACTGACTAACCCATCGCCAGCGTAAGTAAAAAGCTAAGGGTTATTTGGATAAAGCTGTTGATGTAGCTGCTCGACAGCTTCAACAATTCGTGGCCCCATACCCAGAATCAACGACTGATCCACTTCGATAATGCGCTGGTTTTTCCAGGCTGCCGTGTGGGCGATTCCGGCTACGTTTCCGAGTTTCTTTTTTTGAACATCTGATGCCATGCTCTGGGAAGTGACCACAATCACCTCCGGGTTAGCGGCAACAATAGCTTCACCGCTGTAGGCCTTATACTGTTCATGAGTGGCAACATTGGTACCTCCGGCCAGTTTCAGTACGGCTTCAGCCACACTCCCTGCACCTGCGACCTGAGGGGAATTACTGCCAACAGACAACAGGAACATCACCCGAACCGGCTGCTTTTGCTGAGCATTACTTTTGGCGACGGCCTCTAAACGGCTTTGAATACCATTAATGAGCGCCTCCCCCTGTTGCGTCCGTTTTAGTTCGCCGGACAACATACGAATATTCTGGTACATACGTTCAATGGTGGTCGGGGTGCGGGGCAAGTTAATCACTTTCACTTTATGGTGAGTTAACTGCTCCAGAACCAATTTAGGTCCGGCATCGCTCCAGGTAATAAAAGTGTCAGGACGCAGAGAAAGGATTCCCTCCACGTTTAGCTCTTTCCAGTAGCCAATTTGCGGTAGCTGCCTGGTCTCGGGTGGATAAAAAGTGGTTTGATCAACACCCACCACCTCACTACCCGCACCGATGGCATACACCAGTTCCGACAGAGAGCCTCCGGCAACCACTAACCGCTGCTCTGCGGCAACCTGACCACAAAGAAACAGGGCAAAAACAGCGGTAATCAGTCGTTTGATTATCATCATCAGAATTTCCACGTCAGGCCGACGGCGGCATTAATTCCCGCAGCCGGAATAGATTCATGTGCCGTTTGATAGCGCTTATCGGTGAGGTTATTCAGCTCAAGGTTTACCTGATATTGATTTTCAGGACCAAACTCACTGTTAAATGCCAGATTGAGCGTGGCCCAGCCCGGGTATTTTTGGGTGGTGGTACCGGTATTGTCGGTGGCTTTTGACGCCGCGCGAATATACAGATCGGAGGTCAGATCCAGTGCGCTCAGTGGCAACTGATACTTAACGCCAAAACGCCCGGTCACGCCTGGTTCACCGGTATCCCAGGTTTTCATATCCTGTCCAATGAACTGACGGCGCAGAATATTACCGCTGGCATAGGGCGAAACCGACCAGCCGTTATATTCAGCAGACAGCTCCATGCCGTAAGTTTTGGCCCTGTCGACATTGTCGTAATAGTAGTAATCGGCGCGGGCCGAACTGGTGTTGCCCTTACAAATACTTTGGCCTGAACAGGCGATAGAAGCGATATAGTCTTTGGCTTCTGAGTAATAGATTGCGCCATCCACATACCACATATTGCCGTTATAACGAGCGCCAACTTCGAAGTTATTGGAGTGCTCGGCATCCAGATTTTGATTGCCGTAGGTCATGCCGCCACCGGCTGAGGTATCCATAAACAGCTGGGCAACCGTCGGGAATACATAGCCCTGAGCAAATGCCATTCTTAATTCAGTATTGTCAAAACCGGAATAGCGCAGGCTGGTTGAGGTAACAAAGGCGCTATCACTGACTGAACGGCTATCCAGAGTGGTAAAGCTGTTGCCTGAAATAGTATGAGAAGCGCTTTCATTGCCGCTTTTCAGTTCCGATTCCAGCCAGTACTGACGGGCTCCCAGCGTCCATGTCCAGTTGTCACTCAGCTTCCATTCATCTTGCCCAAATATCGACCAGTTGGTTTGCTCAGACTTACTGTTAGCCTGCGTATTTTTGCTATAGTTCACCGCTGCCGGAAAACCTCTGGAGCTGCTGGATTCGGTTTTGCCTACCGATTCCTGAGTGACTTTATCCTGCTGATACTGTGCCCCTAGCACCAGACGGTTATTCTCAGAAAGTGAGAAATTTGACTGTAACGTCATACCATAAGTTTTTTGTTCATCTTCAGTACGGGTCTGGTTGGCAACGCTTAAATCACCAATCATCGGGCTACCGCTTGGAGTCACCACTTTCACTTTATTTTTAAAGTCGCGCTCAAGTTTCTGAGTGTAGCCATCAAGATGAATGCTCTTCAGATATTCACCGTCGACTGCGAAGTCATAAAATAGCCCGACCTTCTCACGTTCCAGTTTAGGAATGGCAACGCTGAACTCCTCGTAAGCGTCATCATCCAGATAGGTTTGAGTGGATAACTTGTAGCGATCCAGAGACAGGCCGAATTTATGTTTATCCAGCGTATAGCCTAACCACACACCCTGACTGTTATTTTCAAATCCGGTATCCGGTAAGCGCCCGTCCGGCGTGTCACGATCGCCGTGATCGGCGTAGCTGCCGTTAACCCGATAGTCAAAGTTACCCAGACTGCCCTGAAGGTTGGCCGATTCACGCCAGCCTTTCGTGGCCGAGTCATAAACCGCTTTCACCGTGCCGCCAATCGGACTGTCGCCCCCCTTACGGGTGATGAAGTTCACTACTCCGCCAATGGCTTGCGAACCGTAGAGCACCGAATAGGGGCCTTTCACCACTTCGATACGCTCCAGAGAGGAGTCATCAATCAGAATACCCGGACCAAAGTTCTGCCCTGCCCGTTGATAGGTCACTTCCTGTCCATCAATCAGAATCAGTACTCGTGAGGAGGCCTCTCCACGAATACGAATTTGTTTGCGTCCCGCTAAGGCATTATCGGTCACTTCAACACCAGGAATATCCTGCAATTCATCAGCCAGAGATAAACGTGTGGATTTTTCTAACTGTTCGCTATTAATGACCTGAATTGTTGCCGGACTGTTCCACAACGAAGTTTCTGAACGCGTCGCGGTCACGACTAATTCATTTTTTTCTTCCGCAATAGATGAACCGGAAGTCGAAGGTGTTGCAGCGGTTGCGCTTTGAATAACCAGAAGCGTTAAAGAGGAGAGTAAAAAGTACCCGTTCCTTGTGCGTAATGCCATGCCAAAACCTTAATAAGAATGATTGTTATTATCATTCTAGTTTACGTTAGCATTTGCAATTAAGTCTATACGAAAAGGTACCGTTCAAATACATGATTGACTTACATCAACAAAATTAGTGGGTTGCATCAAGGAATTGAGATGTTGATCAAACTTTTGGCTGAGCCATGTTAATCCTAATTAAGGCATGGACTGAATGTTATAGATCCCCACCAAAATCAACGGGTGGATAATTCAATATATTAATCAATGTATTGCAAAATTATATTCTATTGAACAAATTATCCTGCAAATAAAGCCAATCCGTTTTACTAAATTCGACGGGGGGTAAAGCTGTAATTTTCACTTTTAGTTTTAATCACCAGCATCCTGTTATCTGTATTAAAAATATCAATATCGGCAATCGGGATGGTGATATTGGCAAAGCGTTTTCTGCGCATATTTCTAAAAGCCACACACTCAATAATAAGATGTGAATCATCGAGTGTAAGCTCAGTAAAGGTTTTGCTATCAAATCGGGCCGATATGATAAAAGAGAGCATCAGCACAACAATCAAACCGGTAAAGATCCAGGAATATCCACCCAACTTTAAAACCAGTTCTGTCATCATCAGGCTGGCCAACAGCAGAAAGGTAATGGCAATCACCGAATAATGATAAAACATGGTTCTTTTTTGATAGGCCAGATTGGTAATTTTTCGGAAAGATTCAACCGGCTCTTCCCTTAATTTCCCCTGTTTTGCCTGCAAAAGCGTTTCATAGATTTGATCTAACGCGTAATTAAACTGGTCAAACAGGTTCAGTGGTTTCTTTTTCCTGCCGGGCAAGGCGTAAGGAATAATTCGGATCGATTTATCCTTTCTCTCTATGGCCTCGATCTCACTCCACGACGCACAAAACGGTTTACCGATTTCAAAAAAATTAAATTCAATTCCCTGATTGGTAACAATAAGGCTAAACCTTTCACCCGCTAATTTTCGGTAACCGTGCCAAAGAGCAAGAATGGGAACAGACAGCAAAACAACACAGCCTAAAATTAACAACAGCCACAACAAAGGCGGACGAAGCTTATCCAGCATAAATAATGCCGAGATAAAGAAAAATTGGATCGGTGTCAGCAGCGCCACACACAACAGAAATAATACTTTGATGGAGCTTTTAAAGCGGGTCGAATAGCTGAATTTCATACCAACAATCCTTTGAGCCAAATCCCTGACGAGTACCAAACATAGCTTAATGTAAATGCTTCAGATTCAGGTAATGATATTACTTCTTCTCCGCATAGCAGCGCGCTTTCAGGTCGGCGTTATTGATAGCAATGCAACTGCCCTGCCCCTTTTTAGCATTGCAATACGCTCGCTGATCCTTATCTTTAATCGTTATGCAACTGCTCTGCTTTAACTCAGCGTTGCACTGCGCTCTTAAATCCGAATCATTAATGGTTATGCAGCTACTATTATTTTTTCTGGCATTGCAATAAGCCCGCTGATCCCTGTCTTTAATCGATATACAGCTACCCTGCCCTTTTTCCGCATAACATTGAGCCTTCAGATCTGCGTTATTAATTGAGATACAACTACCATTGCCCTGTTTGGCATTACAGTAAGCACGCTGGTCTTTATCATTAATGGAGATACAGCTGGCAGCCTGCGCCACACCACCAAAACAGACAAATAGTAACATCAATAAACAGCTCATTTTTTTTATCATTGTGGTTCTCCTTATTGGACAGATTGGAGCAAAACTCATATTACCCTATTCTTTTGGTTTCATGGCGTTCAACGAATAAAGCGTGAAATGACACCCCCTTCAGACTGCCTGATAGAGGTTAAATGGCTTGTGTTATATCCATCACACTTTTATTAATAATCTGCCAGCGAAACAAGGGAAACTCAGATTCTCATTTTTATGACCGGTTAATTGGACCAGACTTTCCGCTATTAATTAATACGGAAACAAACGTCAATGATGTACGGATTATCGTTCATCCAGAGCTACACAGGAGTCAATAATGCGAGGCAGCCATAGTTCAGTCTTTGATTCAGAGCTGTATTCATCTCTGTTTACCCAGCCAGAAATGAAACAGATTTGGTCCGATGAAAACCTCATTCGTTGCTGGCTGGAGTTTGAAACCAGCGTGGCCCGTGTGCAGGCTGAACTGGATATTATTCCTGTGCAGGCCGCCGAAGAGATCGCGGCGACCTGCGGTTCTCTTAACGTAGACTGGCCTCGACTGGCGACAGAAACCCGTTCCGTTGGTATGGCTATCAAACCGCTGGTGGACCAAATCACCGATGCTGGTACACCATTAGTGAAAAAGTACCTGCACTGGGGATGTACCACTCAGGATCTGCTGGATTCTGCACTGGCCATGCGTATGAAGCAAACGCTGCAATTAGTACGCAGCCAGCTTATCGCACTGGGTGATGCGCTGAAAAGTATGACGCTGGAACACAAAACCACCGTGATGGTCGCCAGAACCAACTCCATGGATGCCTCCGCGACCACCTGGGGATTACAGGTGAGCAGCTATTTAAGCGAATTAAGCCGCCATATTCAGCGTCTGGATGCTCTCTATCCCGGCGCGATTACTGGTCTGTTTGGTGGTGCGGTAGGAAATCTGGCATCCGTTGGTCATCATGGTATGGAAACACGTAAAAACCTGATGACGGCGCTGGGCCTATCCACGCCCATTGGCATGATGAATGCCAGTCAGGATAATGTGGTGCAGGTGGTACAATTTTTCGCCCTGGTACACGGTACCCTATGTCGGATAGCCAATGATGTTGAAACCATGGGGCGAGCCTCCATCGCAGAAGTCAGAGAAGGTGAAGGGGGCGGAGGTTCCAGTACTATGCCGCATAAAACCAACCCTCGCGCCAGCAATATGATACAAACGCTGTCCCGTATGGGCTGGACCTATGCCTCCGGTGCAACCAATTTGTTAGACCAACAAGATGTACGCGCCGCGTCAATGCGCGTGCTGAACTGGAGTCTGATACCTGAATCAGCATTAACCCTCTCTACCAGTCTTGAACGCGCCTGTCGTCTGATAACGCATTTAGTCGTCGATAAACAAAAGATGCGGGACAACTTCAGCGCCTCCAAAAATTTCATTATGTCGGAATCGGTATCGATGAAACTGGCAGAGAAGATTGGCCGCGATCGGGGCTATAACATCATGAAAAAGCTATTGAAAGAGGCTGATGGCTCGCAAAACCTACAGCAACTGGCACTCAATTGTGACCTTATTCGTGAGACGTTAACGGAAACAGAAATTATCGCCGCCTGCGATCCATCCTCTTATCTGGGATGCAATGATGCATTGATTGATGAAACGGTGGCATTTTTTGATTCGGTAAGAAATGCCAACCGCTGACAGACAGAAAACCCGCCCCGGTATATTCTCCGGGGCGGGAGAATGACTTATTTCGGCAGCGGTGAAAAGGTTTCAAAGAAGGTAAACAGCTCTTCTAACTGTTCGAAATTACCCTCGCCTTCGCCTTTCTCATACGCCAGATGCAGCACTAGCTCCACAAAGAAGAAGCCAATGATTCGGCTTTTAAATACTGATTGTGTATCACTGGGCAAGACAAATTGCAGGTTGCTGAATTTACCGTAGGGATTGGATTCCGAATTAGTGATCAGTACCACTACCGCCTCTTTTTTGCGGAACCATTCGGTGACTCTAATCACCACCCGATTAAAGCGATAATAGGAGAACACAATCAGTACATCCTGACTCGATATATTCAATAAGGCTTTAGGTAAATCGCCGGTATCAACCGACAGCAGCGTTACCCGATCGCGAAAATATTTAACCAGAGTAGAAAAATGTTTCGCCATAGCATGAGACGACGCAGGCCCAATAACATAGATATGGCGCTCGGTATTCAGGATGAGTTCGATAAACTCATCCAGACTTTCAATATCAATATTGTTCTTGAAGTTTTCAAACAGCATCGTCACGTTTTTATTGAACTCAGAGACAATATCCGCCGTGGTTGCAGTGACTTTTCCCTGAGCTCTTGATGCCAGTTCGAACGGCGGGATCAGATTTTGTTGAGACAACGTATTTTCCAGCACCCGACGAAAGGCAGAATACCCGGTATACCCGAGCTTATTTAAAAAGCGCCCAACGGTTGCCTTACTCACCATGGCATTGCGGGCCAAATCCACAATGCCATGAAATGGCAATTCATTAAAATGCGCCTGAATATAGTTATCCAGCCGATGCTCTGACTCTGTCAGTGAATGCAATTGTGCTGTTTGAGAAATATAATCTTCTAATGTCAACGCGTTGTTATTGTTCATTCGTTTTGCCCCGGAGCATGACAACCGACTCGCCAGTATTAATGATGTTACCAAAAAAACCTTCGCTGTGACCAAAGCCATAATTATTGCAGTTAAGCGTTGTTATCACTGCTTTGGTGTTATGCGATCCTGCGCACAATTTATTGTGAGAAAAGCATTTTCTCATACAGTCATCAGCGCCTTACTTCTACTATGACCGCCTGACAAGCCGGCATGCAACACCATTTGTTGCCACCAGATTTTCTTAAGCGCGATGTTATTAAACAGTAGGTTTTTCTACCCGGAAAAACAAATAAAAGGATACACCACATGACTGCATTTATAATCGCCATAGCGATTACTATCATTGCCGCATGGTTAATTATTAAGAATTACCAACCTCAAACCGTGCTGTTGCTGGCTGGTCTGGCTTTACTGACAATTACCGTGATTCTTCATCCGGAAAAAAGCATTTTATACGGAAAAGCGACCACGACCGGCTCAACCTGGCTGGATATTTTTGCCTTTGCTAAAGGTTCGCTGTCTACTCAGGTCGCCGGCATTGGTTTGATCATTATGGCGGCAGGCGGTTTCGCCAGCTATATGGACCATATCAAAGCGTCAAACGCCATGGTCAATATTTGTATCCGTCCTTTGCAGGTCATCAAAGCCCCTTACCTGATTCTGGCTCTGGGCTATATTTGTGCTCAGATGTTGCACGTGGCAATTTCAAGCGCCGCCGGGTTAGCCATGCTGTTATTGGTTACCTTCTTCCCGGTGTTGGTGCGTTTAGGCGTGAGTAAAGCGGCAGCAGCAGCCATGATTGGTCTGTGTGCCTTTATGGACCTCGGTCCGGCCGTTGGAACGGCAAACCTGGCGGCAAAACATGCCGGTATGGAAACCGCTGTCTATTTTGCCCACTACCAAATGCCGGTGGCTATTGCGGTTATGCTGGTGGTATCCATCCTGATTTATTTCACGGCAAAATACTACGATAAAAAAGATGGCCACACCGTAGTGATTCAGGACGTCAGTAAAACAAACGTTCAGGAAGAGGATGCAGCACCAACATTTTATGCCCTTCTGCCTATTTTCCCGGTTGCACTGGTACTGATATTCAGCCCGTTAGTGATTGATACCATCAAGATTGATGTGGTTACCGCGATGATCGTCGGTACCATGCTGGCCTTTGTCTGTGAGCTGATCGTTAAACGTGACTTCCGCGCTTGCTGTAAAGGGGTACAGGTCTTCTTCAAAGGCATGGGCGGTATGTTCACCAGTATCGTATCCCTGCTGGTTTGTGCCGATATCTATGCCCAAGGGATGCAGCAAATCGGGGCTATCGATTATCTGCTTGAATCAGTGCAAAACGCAGGCTTTGGTTTCACCAGCATGACGATTGTCATGACGTTATTAGTGGGTGTTACCGCTGTGCTGACCGGTTCTGGCGTTGCCGCGTTCTTCTCCTTCTCCGGTCTGGCACCGTCAATCGCCAGCAAGTTTGGTGCTGATGCGGTGTATATGATTCTACCAATGCAGTTAATGGCCGGTATGGGACGTTCTATTTCCCCGGTTGCAGGTATCATTATTGCCGTCAGTAAGGCGGGGGAATGCTCTCCGTTTATGATTGTAAGACGAACATTGATTCCGGCACTGGGCGGTATCGTGGCAATGCTGGTGACTAACTATCTGCTGTTCTAAATCGATAACATGATCGGAACAAAGCCCCGCACGGTCAATGCGGGGCTTTGTTCATGGAGATGATTGAGGAAAGCATTGACTATCCATATCTGTTGTTGGTACAAGGACTAGCTAGGAAAACCAAAAGATGCCGGGTATACAGCCATAATGGCCTGAAGGTTTAGATCTTTAAACTTAAACTATGCCGCCTCAAGGACAAGACAGCATGAAAGCTATCCGTTTAGCGTTAGGGATAATATTACCGGTACTGGTTGCCAACTGCTATTTTATTCTGGAAGCTGTATTGTTTTCACCATCAGAGTATTTTCCCAGCCTCCCTGATATTCTCGGTCTGCTTGGATTAGGCTATATACTTTTTGGTATCCAGTCGATTATCTATAGTCTACTGATGGAATTTATTATTAATCCCAAAATAAAGGCCAGTTGGCTGGCTGTGGTTTTATCCGGTGCGTTAGGTGCTCTTTCCGCTATCCCCCTCACTATCTACTTCATACCGATGGGAATTTTAAGCGGTATCATTGTGGGAACGCTGTTACGCATCATCTATGTTAAACATCCACATTAGATGGCTTTGGCTTCCCAATTATCGTTCTGGCTTAAAATAGATAATATTTTCATATAAAAAACCTGGCTGCTCATAATGCATCAGGCTACTTCTTTCCTTTCAGATATCCTATAAAGCCTGACACCGTCATCTTTAGCGGGATTTCTACAAGCCTATTTATAGGCTCTACGTTTTTCCCCCGTAGAAAGCCTGTCCCCGATATTCAAGTGCAAATACTATGTGATATTTACAGTTCCATTGGGTATTGATCAGGCTCTTTTCATCCCCCATTGGGCGCCATTTTGATTTCTGGTTTAACTTTTTGCCGTTGCCAGACCGCAAGGTGTTTTAACAAATCAAAAGGGGTTTATAGCTGAGAATTTTATGGAACCCCAGTCTGGCTCGGATTCTTCTGGATACAACAAAGCCCCACACCGTCAATGCGGGGCTTTTGCATTTAATATTTCTTATTGTGTTGGATTAGGTAAGATGGAACAGACGTTATCCGCTTAAATGGGAAAAATAGAATGAATAGCAAAGACTTAATCCCTTACTGTCTGACAAAACTTGGTGCGGTACATGACTATAAAGCCGAATGGGAAGCCGACCGCGTTTGTGTCTGCGATAAGATGTTTGCTTTATTAGGTGAGCTTAACGGTCGACCCATCATCTCGTTAAAAAGCGATCCGGATCGTTCTGATATTTTGCGCCAAACCTTTCCCGATATTATTCCCGGC
This sequence comes from Limnobaculum zhutongyuii, assembly GCF_004295645.1. Taxonomy (NCBI): domain Bacteria; kingdom Pseudomonadati; phylum Pseudomonadota; class Gammaproteobacteria; order Enterobacterales; family Budviciaceae; genus Limnobaculum; species Limnobaculum zhutongyuii. The sequence continues at coordinate 862,603 of NZ_CP034752.1, read as the reverse complement.
TATTACTTAAATAAACGGCTGTGGAACACCCTGTTTCTGGATGGCGCTTTGTCCATGGAAATGATTGAAGAAAGCATCGATCACTCCTATCTTCTGGTTGTGCAAGGGTTACCAAAGAAAACCCAGAAGATGTTGGGCATACAGCCGTAACTGATGGAAGGCTTGATGAGGTAGCGGCAAAATAAAAGCGCCGCTACCCATGAATTTTGTACAGCGAATAGAAAAAGGTCTCTCTGGCTAAAAACGCCAGCTTGTTTTTAACGCTGACATACATGCTGGTGGGCGTTGGTGAACTATAGGTGTTAATACCTGCATCTTCGGCAATCAGCATGGCCCTTTTCATATGCAGAGGATCGCTGACAATAATGGCGCTTTGATACTGCTGATTATCCATAATCACTTTAGCGTAACGTATATTTCCCTGAGTGATGGTCGAGGTTTCTTCGTATAAGATATCCTGCGGCGGTACTCCATGCTGTTCGGCATATTGCTTCGCCACCCAGGCATCAGAATGTTGATTCCCTTCGCCATATCCACCGGTAAAAATCAGTTTCTTCACATATCCATGTTGATACAAGAATATGCCGTGATTAATCCGCTGCTGAAATACCGGCGTCACTTTTCCATCCGATAAACCGGCACCAAGCACAATGGCGACATCAGCGGTGGTTCGTTCATCTTTATCGCTGTAGTTCCAGATAGTCATGGCGTTTATCAGGGCATACAGAAAGGCTGTCATAAACAGAAAAAGGATAAGGTATTTGGGGAGTCGATGCTGTTTAGTTTTTATATTTGCCATCTTTTTCATCCATTAAAAAGCTGCTTTTGATTACCGGCTACCGCTGTAAATATCCCAAAAACATGTTTTATTTAATGTCATTACGGTGAATACCTAACCAAAAAAATAGCTTTGATCATCTTCATCAACAGCCCTGAGTGCTTCATCAAGCGTGTTCAGGGGAGCACAATGGTACAATACCCAATGATCTAAGTTAAACCAATAGAGATACCAACAGCATGCCAATTGATTAAACTCTGCTTTTATTATTGGAATGGATGATTTTTCCAGACAGCAAGTGCCGGTTTGATAAATAATGATTACTTCATCTTCAATCTCATACTTTAAATTGAAAATTGAGTGAAACTCTTTATCAGGAACCCACGCTTTAACATACCGTTCAATAATACTTTTCTTTTCCCTGAAATCCATTATCACCTCATCCCGGTAAACGCCTGTATATCATTCAGGAAATTTCATTCTACTACTGATATTATTCATTTATCGATAGAAAATTAAAAAGGATAAAGATTATGGAAGAAAGTTTAGAGCTGGTATTTATGCCGCCATTGATCGTGTTATTGATTAATGCCCAAAATAACAAGGGTGAACCGCTGACACAAAGCGAAGTAGAGGCCATTCGGGATAAAGCAGTATGCATCGCTCTCCCTGCCGGAAGCAACGCCATGATGGCTGAAAAACGAGGCTATGATGACATCGACCCTGAATTCGTCTGGCAGGAATACCTTCATTACCTGAGCACCTTTTCGGATACAGAAGATAATGAAAAATAAAAACACACATTACTTTTAACTTTACTCAACTTATTTTCTGATTATAATAAGCGCAAATTTACACAGGAGTAATAATACGTTGGACAGTCACCCTTACTTAAATATAACGGCAAGCTAACGCATTTATTCCTGCGCTGCTTGCCAAAACGGCGGGCAGCAATCTCCTCATACTGACGATTGCATCCCAAAATGTTACAAACGCGTATTATCGCGAGGTCAGTCGTCATGTTCATGTTTAAAAATTCATTATTCCCTCCACCGTCAACACGACGTTAATCGCTCTTTCGGGCGACAATATTGTCGTGTGCTAAATAAAGCACGTACTTAATTCTTCCGGCAAAAATGGAGGAACGTATGTTGATGTTTCCTTATATCTCAAATTTGCTTGCAGCAATGCTGCTGGGTGCGCTGATTGGCGCAGAAAGACAGTGGCGCCAGCGTATGGCTGGCCTTCGCACCAATGCACTGGTAGCCACCGGTGCAGCGGTTTTTATTCTGAGTTCAATATCCACATCGCCCGACAGTCCGGGTCGTATCGCGGCACAAATCGTCTCCGGAATTGGCTTTCTTGGCGCGGGTGTCATCATGCGTGAAGGCATGAATGTCCGCGGTCTGAATACCGCTGCGACATTGTGGTGCTCTGCGGGTATTGGCGTGTTATGTGGTCTGGGACAGTTCTGGAATGCAGCGGCGGCAACGCTGATTATCCTTTGCGCCAATATATTGCTGCGCGAGGCGGCACAGCGGATTAATCAGATCCCTGGCGCCACAGAAGAAGAAAAACGTTATGTTCTGAAAATAACCTGTAATAACCACCATGAGAATGCCGTTCGCCAGTTGGTGCTGAATATAGCGAAAGAACTGGCGCTCAGCCTGCAAGGACTCGGTTCTGTTTCTGCACAGGAGCAGGGCCAAAAAGAAATTCGCGCCGAGCTGATTAGCGGAGCGGATTATCGAAAAACACTGGATATCATCATGTCCAGAATCGGCGGACACGAGAATATTACTGCGGTTCGCTGGAGTGCCGAAGGGGGTTAACTCCCCCTTACTATTCAATACGATGCGAAAGCTCATCTAAGGAGGGAATGATGGATATTCCCATACATATAAAGTAATACCCGCTCTATAGCGTGAGAAATGAATGATGCATAGATATTTCTGTGCAGGGATAACTACGTCTTAAATTTGAGGATAGATCATGACTGACATGAAAATTGAAAACCGGAAATTAAACCGGTCTGCGTCAGAAAATGATAAGCAGCATAAGAAGAGCTTTCCAATTGAAATCGAGGCTTTCCACAGCCCGGAGCACACACTGGACAGGCTCAACAGCAGTCGTCAGGGGTTAACGACAGAAGAAGCCCTTAACCGGCTGGAAGAGTACGGCCGTAATGAGGTGGCCCATGAAAAGGCGCCTCCGGCGTTGATTCAGCTCCTGCAGGCATTCAATAACCCGTTTATCTATGTACTGATGGCGCTGGCCGCCGTCAGTACCATCACTGATTACTGGCTACCGTTACGTCATGGTGAAGAGACCGATCTGACCGGAATTATCATTATATTAACGATGGTCAGCCTGAGCGGGTTATTGCGTTTCTGGCAGGAATTTCGCACTAACAAAGCAGCGCATGCGTTGAAATCAATGGTACGCACGACTGCGACCGTGCTGCGCCGTGAACCGGACAATATGCATCCGGCACAGAAAGAGATTCCCATTGAACAACTGGTGCCGGGTGATGTGATTTTTCTCACCGCAGGCGATCTGGTTCCGGCAGATGTTCGGCTACTGGAATCACGCGATCTGTTCGTCAGCCAATCGATTCTGAGTAGAGAATCTTTGCCGGTTGAGAAGTATGACGTAATAGCCAACGTATCCGGAAAAAACTGTGAACAGCTGCCAACACCGAATAAGGATAAAAGCCTGCTGGAGATGGGTAATATTTGCCTGATGGGGACTAACGTAACCAGTGGCAGAGCACAGGCGGTCGTGGTCGCAACCGGCAACCGCACCTGGTTCGGCTCGTTGGCGAAATCCATCGTTGGCACTCGTACCCAGACAGCGTTCGATCGTGGCGTGAATAGCGTCAGTTGGCTGTTGATTCGCTTTATGCTGGTCATGGTGCCCATTGTTTTGCTGATCAATGGATTCAGCAAAGGTGACTGGGTTGAAGCTTCACTGTTCGCGCTGGCGGTGGCGGTAGGGCTGACGCCAGAAATGCTGCCGATGATTGTCAGTTCCAATCTGGCAAAAGGGGCTATCGCCATGTCGCGGCGCAAAGTGATCGTCAAGCGTCTGAACGCAATTCAAAACTTTGGTGCCATGGACGTCCTCTGTACCGATAAAACGGGTACCTTAACTCAGGACAACATCATTCTTGAACATCATCTCGACGTGAACGGTGTGGAAAGCGATCGGGTACTTACGCTGGCCTGGCTGAACAGCAGTAGTCAGAGCGGTGCACGTAACCTGATGGACAGAGCCGTACTCCGCTTCGGAGAGGGACGCGTTACGCCATCGGTGAAAGAACGCTTCGTGAAACTTGATGAACTGCCGTTCGACTTTGTACGCCGTCGTGTGTCAGTTTCTGTGGAAGATGTTCACCACGGCGATCAGATCCTGATCAGTAAAGGGGCGGTAGAAGAGATGTTGATGGTGGCGACTCATCTGCGCGAAGGCGACAACGTCGTTGAGCTGGATGAAACCCGTCGCCAGCAGCTGTTGGCAAAAACAGAGGAATACAACGCCAATGGTTTCCGCGTGCTGCTGGTAGCAACCCGCAAGCTGGATGATGCAGCCCTGAATCTGCCACTGAGCACTACCGATGAACAGGATCTAACGATTGAAGGGATGCTGACGTTTCTCGATCCACCCAAAGAGAGTGCCGGGAAAGCCATTACCGCATTACGTGATAACGGGGTCGCGGTGAAAGTGCTGACCGGAGATAACCCAATAGTGACGGCGCGTATTTGTCTGGAAGTGGGCATTGATGCACATGACATTCTTACCGGTACTCAGATTGAGTCAATGTCAGACAGTCAACTGGAACAAGAGGTAGAAAAACGCGCAGTGTTTGCCAAACTGACGCCGCTGCAAAAGTCTCGCATCCTGAAGACATTACAGAAAAACGGTCATACCGTCGGCTTCCTCGGCGATGGTATTAACGACGCTCCCGGACTGCGAGATGCGGACGTGGGAATTTCTGTCGATAGCGCCGCTGATATCGCTAAAGAGTCCTCCGATATTATCCTGCTGGAAAAAGATCTGATGGTGCTTGAAGAAGGCGTTATTAAGGGGCGTGAGACTTTCGGCAATATCATTAAGTACCTGAACATGACCGCCAGCTCTAATTTCGGCAATGTCTTTTCGGTATTGGTAGCCAGTGCATTCATCCCGTTCCTGCCGATGCTGGCGATCCATCTGTTGATCCAAAACCTGATGTATGACATCTCCCAACTCTCTCTGCCATGGGACAAGATGGACAAAGAGTTTCTGCGTAAACCCCGGAAGTGGGACGCCAAAAATATTGGCCGCTTTATGTTATGGATTGGCCCAACCTCTTCCATCTTCGATATCAGCACTTTTGCATTGATGTGGTACGTCTTTGCGGCCAACAGCGTCGAAGCTCAGGCACTGTTTCAGTCTGGCTGGTTTATTGAAGGATTACTATCACAAACGCTGGTAGTCCATATGCTAAGAACTCAGAAGATACCCTTTATTCAAAGCCGTGCCACCTTGCCGGTACTGCTGACCACCGCACTGATCATGGCAATGGGTATCTACATTCCTTTCTCACCACTCGGTGCGATGGTTGGGCTGGAACCGCTGCCGATGAGCTACTTCCCATGGCTGGTGGCAACCCTGCTGAGCTACTGCCTGGTCGCTCAGGGTATGAAACGTATCTACATCAAACGCTTTGGTCAGTGGTTCTGATGACGAACAGGAGAAGCAAAAATGAAACGATCCCCGAAGCAGTCATCTCGCCGACCTTTTTACTGTTCGCCTGCTGTTGGTCATCCGGCAAATCGTTATCTGACGAGGTGAAACATGCGAAAAAAATGGTTTGAAAAGGTCTTTCTACACATGGTGATCATCGCAGTGATCATCATTCTACTGACCATCTGGATAAGGTAGTTTACTGAGGCTTCGCTAACAGGCGAAGCCTTATCAATGATCTGTACCGGGAAATAGTGTTAGCCGTTCTTCCTGCCATCCCCTGCCCCATCAAGTGGAATTAATATTGCCACGCTCTGAGAAAAGTCTCTACCGCAGATAGGGCCAGCTTATCCAGCCAGACCTGATCTACCGGAACCTCACCAATAAGCGCGGCAGGAAAAGCATAGCCCATGATGGCGCCAAGAAACGCGGTTGATTGCAAATTGGGGTCGTCCAACTGAATTTTACCTTCAGCGTTGAACTGAGCCAAAACCTGTGCAAGCGTATCGCGGATCCGGCCAGTGGGCCGCTGTGCAAGGTTGGAAAAGATTTCCGGACGTTGAACCAAAACCTGAATAAGCAGCCGTTGAAAGTGAATATTTGCCGGTGAGAAAAAATAAGCCTGTATCATCCTGGCGATCCCAAGTAGTAATGCCGGTAAATCCTGTTGTTTATCATTAAGCAACTGCTGCAGAGGTGGCTGAAGCCGATCGTTCAGAAAACTAAAGGTTTCAACCAATAACTGATCCTTTCCCCCCGGGAAATGACTGTAAAGTGTTGGTCTGGTTGTCCTGGCCTTTTCCGCAATAAGATGAAGAGAAACATCCACACCGTGTTCAAGGAAAACGTCGCGCGCCGCCTCAAGAATACGCGGGCGGGCTTTCATCGGGCGACCTTGTGGTTTATTCATTTATTTTTCCTTTTCACTCTCTATCAATACCGGGGCATTAGCCATTCTCTCTATTCCTCTGCGAATAACAATAAAGAACAGCGGAACAAACAGCAGAGTTAATAATGTTCCTGAAAGCATACCGCCGATAACGGCAACGCCAATTTCCTGGCGGCTTGATGCCCCTGCTCCTGTGGAGAGTACCAGAGGAATCACCCCGGCAACAAATGCCAATGATGTCATCATAATAGGCCGTAAGCGTAAACTGGCGCCTTCCAGCGTCGCTGCGATAACCTCTTTACCACTCTGGTATTGTGCTTGCGCGAATTCAACGATCAGAATGGCATTCTTGGCGGATAATCCCATTGTTGTCAGCATGCCAACCTGAAAATAGATGTCATTGGTCAATCCGGTGATCCCGGTAGCGAAGACAGCACCAGAAATGGCAAGTGGAATGATGAACAATACCGCCAGTGGAATGGCCCAACTTTCATACAGCGCAGCCAGACACAGGAAAATAAAGGCGCTGGTCGCAAGGTAGATCCACAGGGTTTGTCCTGACGATGATTGTTCCTGATACGACAAACCACTCCACTGGAGCCCAAAACCATCAAACTTCGTTATAACCTCCTCTATTGCATCCATCGCAGAACCTGAACTTATCCCCTCAGCCGCATTACTCTGAAACTGGACGGAAGAGAGTCCATTAAATCGTTGCAGCATCTGGGGGCCGGTTGTCCAGTGCAGGGTACTAAAACTGTCAAAGGAGGACATCAAATCGTTACTTCCCCGTACGTGCCAGGCAGAAATATCCTCTGGCGAGGTACGCCAGTCGACATCGCTTTGCATATAAACCCGTTTTACCCGCCCCCGATCGATAAAATCGTTAATATAGATGCCTCCCCAGGCGGCGGACAATGTACTATTGATATCTATCTGTTCAAGCCCCTGAGCCTGTGCTTTTTGTCTGTTAATCTCGACCCTGAGTTGAGCTTTTTCATCAAGGCTGTTGATTCGGACAGCGGCAAGACTGGCATTGTTTGCCGCAAGATTAAGAACCTGGCGTTGTGTGTATAGCAGCGCGTCATAACCGTTAGCGTCCTGATCCTGTAACCATACTTCAAAACCACTCGACTGGCCGAGCCCGCGTACCGTTGGTGGTGCTGTTATATTGATGGATGCCAACAGATGGCTTTTAAAATGCTGGTTAGCGCGCGAGATAATGGACTGTGCACTATTGTGTTTACCACTACGTTTATCCCAGTGTTTTAGCTCAGCGAAAGCCATGCCAACATTTTGTCCGCTTCCGGCGTTGTTGCGTCCGGTGACCATAAAGATGACATTCAGGTTCTCTTTTTCTTCTTTAAGAAAATATTGCGTTATTTCATCGCCTACCGCCTGAGTCTGCGTGATTGGCGAACCAACAGGCAGAGCAAACTGAACCATTACCGACCCCTGATCCTCTTCCGGTAAAAAGCTGGTCGGTAGTTTCAAATAAACCCCTACCGTGAATAAAACCAGAATGAATGCGAGGATGTACAGGCGGATTGGTCGGGTTATGCTGCGTTGCAACAGGTTGAGGTAGGCAATCTGGTTTTTCTCAATCCCCTGATTCAACCACGTAAAAAAGCGACCTTGTTGATGCGGAACGGCTTTAAGCAGATATGCGCAAAGTGGCGGGGTCAGCGTTAACGCAACCAGAGCAGATAACATCATTGAAGACACGATCGTCACAGTGAATTGCCGGTAAATAATACCGACAGAGCCACCAAAAAAAACCATCGGTATGAACACAGCGGAAAGCACCAGTGCAATACCAACCAGTGCGCTGGTAATTTCTCCCATCGAACGTAATGTCGCCTCTACCGGGCTGCATTTTTCCGTAGCCATTATGCGCTCAACGTTTTCGACCACAACAATGGTATCGTCTACCAGCAGCCCGATGGCCAATACCATGGCAAAAAGTGTCAACGTATTGATGTTGTAACCCAGCAGACTCGATATGCCAAAAGCCCCCAGCATCACAACGGGAACTGTGATGGCCGGGATCAGCGTTGCCCGCCAGTTTTGTAAGAACAGGAACATAACAGCAACCACCAGCAGAATGGCTTCAATCAGGGTATGAATAACACCTTCAATCGATACGAGTACGAATGGCGTACTATCCTTGGGATAAGCGGCAATCACCCCCGGTGGAAACTGTGGTGTCAGGCGTTCTATTTCAGTACGTACATTTTCAGCCGTCGCTAATGCATTCGCTCCCGATGCCAGTTGAATGGAGATCCCTGCGGCCGGATAACCATTCAGTGTGGTCAGGTTCTGATAGTTTTCAGCGCCAATCTCAACCCTTGCTACATCCCGTAGATAGACGGTCGAACCGTCGCTATTTGTACGAAGCAGGATATTCTCAAATTGTTCTGGCGTTTCAAGGCGTGACTGTACCGTGACAATGGCATTCAGATACTGATCCGGTGGCGCGGGCTGGGAACCAATTTCACCACTGGTAACCTGTGCATTTTGCGCTTCAATCGCACTTTGTATATCCGAGGGCATCAATCCGAAGCTGTTTAACTTATAAGGATCTAACCATATGCGCATCGCATATTGCGCACCAAACACGGTGGTTTCCCCCACACCATCGACCCGGCTAAGGGGATCCTGCAAATTACTAATCAAAAAGTCATTGATATCAATATTGCTTAGCTGTCGGGAAGGGTCATAGAGTGCCACGATCATCAGACTGTCACCCTGAGACTTGGTTACGGTGATACCTTGTTGTTGAACTTCCTGCGGTAGACGCGTAATCGCCTGATTAACCGCATTCTGCACTTGGACTTGAGCAATATCGGGATTGGTGTCCTGCGCAAAACTCAAACTTATACGCGCCTGACCGGCTGAGCTGCTACTGGAAGAGAAGTAGAGAAGACCATCGATGCCTTTAATTTGCTGTTCAATCACCTGAGTAACGCTGTCTTCAACGGTTTTGGCTGAAGCACCTGGGTAGTTTGCAGTGATATTTACCCCTGGAGGAGCAATATCCGGATATTGCTCTACTGATTGTGTAAACAGCGTCAGCAACCCCGCCGCCATAATGCAAATGGCTATTACCGCAGCGAAGACCGGTCTATCAACAAAAAATCTAGCCAGCATAGGATGCTCCAGAAATATATTATTTACTTAACAGTAAAGTAAATAATCTATTTAAACAAATGTTAAATACCGAAAACACCGGTCAGATAAGTGTGATAAGCAAGGTGTGGTTTAATGAAATATGATTAAAATCAGCAAATAATATAGAAAGATTCATAACCAAAAATATTCCATTATTGTTGGCTGATTGCCAGAGCGCAGCCGGGTTAATCTCTCAATGTTCAACAATTTTATGTTATTTATCGTGCAGGAAAATATCACCAATCACTCGGGTTACTGCTTGCTGGCAATTGGTGACTGCCACATGCAGAATCACATAATCCCCATCAACGAAGAGATGTTAGGTTTTAATTGACGGATAGAATGAGGAAAGCTGAGTTTGGAGCGGGTGAAGAGAATCGAACTCTCGTATAGAGCTTGGGAAGCTCTCGTTCTACCATTGAACTACACCCGCAGGGAGAAATCACTGCCGGGCGATTATAAACCGCAAATCACCACGGACAAAAGCAATATTTACCAATAAAACGAGTCTGTTGGCACCCACTATCAAAATGACTTCGCATCAGAAAAAACGAAGGCTCAGCGAGGTTTAAACTTCACCCTATTTTATGGCTACTACAATGGTTTTTTCGCCGACAGCAAAAAGATCATTGGTCGTTCTTTTTCTTCATCTAACGCGGGGATATCGGCTATCTGTTGAGCTGTTGGACCCCATTCATTTAAGTGAGTAATCACAAACCCTTGCTTAATCAGCATATTCAGATAGGTACCCAACATGCGGTGTTGTTTCACGATCCCTTCCGCTATCCAGTTAGTTATCCGCTGCCCTTCTGCCTGATAACTATTTACCGGCCATGATTTTTGCCCGTCACCATCAACCAGCCAACCGGGATGTTTCGGTGCGGTATAGATTGGATGCTCAGCAGAAAACACCAGATAGCCACCGGGCACTAACGATTGATAGATGGTATTGAATAGCGCCGGCAAGTTTTCAATATAGTGCAGTGCCAGTGAGCTATACACCAAATCATAACCATTCTCTGCCAACTGTAGCGTCTCTAAATCACCAGATTGATAGCTAATCGCCGGATCGTCTGTCATCTCTCTGGCTTTATTCAACATCTTCTCAGACAGATCCACCCCTAATACCTGGCTTGCACCTCGCTCACGCGCATTCCGACAAAACCAGCCATAACCGCAGCCAAGATCCGCCACGCGAAACCCTTGCATATCCGGCAACATACTAACGATAGCTGGCCATTCCGGCGCACCATCCAAACCATCAACAGAACGACTAAGCTGAGCATAACCATCAAAGAAAGTCTGATCGTCATAAATATTCTGTGCCATAAAATTCTCCGCATTGGCATAGCTAAGCAATAATGAGGACCAAGTCTACGCCGTAGCCCCCAAAAAGTGAATGTTAGCACCTATCCCCAGCCCTTCGCCCTTCGCCCTTTGCCCTTTGCCCTTTGCCCTTTGCCCTTTGCCCTTTGCCCTTCAGGTTAAAGCATCCGAATGTTGCCGAAGGAAGCAAAAAAATAGCACGACCCGCAAGGATGCGGGTCGAGGCGCAGCGACGTCGGGAGCGGCTCTGCGCCGGTGCGTCATTTTTTTTTGCTGACTGAGGTTGCCGCCGCAACGCGGCGGTCAACAGTCGGCTGCGCAGGCGCGGGGAGTGCAGAGGGGCGTTCGCCCCAACGCCCCTTTGCTCGACGCAAACACCGCTGCCGAAATAAACACCGAGCTAAAAGCGGCGAAACTTATGTCAGGCGACCTGAATTCATGTGCGAAGGCGCGGTAGAGCAATCAGGTAAAACACCGCACTATTTGCGGACGAAACTGACTCAAAACTTAATCATTTCCCAAACCTAACGCCCCTTATATCCCCCCTAATAAATACAAAAAATAAATACAAAAAAACCACATTAACCACCTTAAATTTATTTAAAAAACATTTAAACTTTCATTCATCATTTAAAACAACAAAATAATGTGAACCCTATCAAATAATAAAATAACCCTTATTGTTAATTGGTAATACCAATTCTATTAATAAATAAATCCACCACGTTACCATTATAAAAGTAGGGATATAAATTGGTTAGATTCTAATTTCATTTCTGCAAATATGATTTTCTAAAAATGCAAATAAAAACGATTCAGCATAAAATCGAATTAACATAATTCATTATTTTTCATTGATATATGATTAAATTGTTAAATTTAACAATTAGCCAAAATAGCATGACTAAGATTCTTTTATATTTACGCCATCCACTTTGATGACTATTATCCGCAGCCACAGACTATTTAAAACCGTTCGTTTTTATAGTCATAAAAAACCCATAAATAAAATATTTTCCTGCTAATTATTCGTTGGAAAAAGTCAATTCAAACATCAGGAAAATAGGATCCTGAGCATATAAATAAAAAACTAAAAAATAGAAACATCTTCTAACCGCACTAAACCTTAGGAGTAACTTAACGATGGATTTCATCATTGTTCTCGGTGCCCTGTGTTTTCTAATGTTCGCAGCCTATCGCGGATATAGCGTTATTCTGATGGCACCCATCGCTGCTCTCGGGGCCGTTCTTCTCACCCAACCTGCCGCCGTTGCCCCAGTCTTCTCCGGATTGTTTATGGATAAGATGGTCGGCTTTATTAAACTCTACTTCCCGGTATTCCTGCTGGGTGCCGTTTTCGGTAAGGTGATTGAACTCTCCGGATTTTCTAAATCAATTGTTGCCGCCGTCATCAAATGGATCGGACGTGAACGTGCCATTATGGTTATCGTGATCGTTTGTGCTCTGCTGACCTACGGTGGTGTATCACTGTTTGTGGTGGTATTTGCCGTTTATCCGTTTGCCGCGGAAATGTTCCGACAAGGGAATCTACCCAAACGATTAATCCCCGGTGCCGTTGCTCTGGGGGCATTCTCATTTACGATGGATGCCCTACCCGGTACCCCACAAATTCAGAATATTATTCCTACCACCTTCTTTGGTACCACTACCTTAGCAGCACCAATCCTGGGCTGTATTGGTGCGGTATTCGTCTTCTGTGTGGGTATGGCTTATCTGAACTGGCGTTTACGCAGTGCCATTCGCAAAGGCGAAGGTTATGGAACCAACCTGGTCAATGAACCTGCACCGGTGGATACCAGCGATTTACCTTCACCATGGTTGGCTATTACACCGCTGATCCTGATTGGCGTAGCCAATATGGCCTTCACCAAGCTGATACCAAAATGGTATGGCGCGGAACATATCGTCTCACTGCCCGGTTTGAAAGACCCCCTGGTCACTAAAGTTCCTTCCATTGTTGGTATTTGGGCGGTAGAAGCAGCACTGCTGTTAGGTATCCTTTTCGTTCTTTGCACTGCGTTTAATGTGGTACGTAAGAACTTCGCCGAAGGAACTAAAGTCGCCATCGGTGGCGCCATGCTGGCATCGGTTAACACCGCCTCTGAATATGGCTTCGGTGCCGTTATTGCCGCACTGCCTGGCTTTATGATTATTCGTGATGCGTTAACCAGTATTCCTAACCCATTAGTCAATGCCGCAGTCACCGTAACTTCACTGGCAGGCGTTACCGGCTCAGCCTCCGGTGGTATGAGTATTGCTCTGGCCGCCATGGGTGACCAACTATTAGCCGCTACTCAGGCCGCTGGAATCAGCCCTGAAGTACTACACCGCGTAGTCGCAATGGCCAGTGGTGGTATGGATACCCTACCTCACAACGGCGCGGTTATTACCCTGTTAGCCGTTACCGGTTTAACCCATAAAGACTCCTATAAAGATATTTTTGCCGTGACCTGCATTAAGACCCTCGCAGTGTTTGTGATCATCGGCGTTTACTACATGACCGGATTGGTTTGATTTTTAGCTGATAGCTAAGGAAGTATAAAAATGGCTGCTCAATTTGTATCTCTGGATGAGTTTGCCCAATCCATTCAGGATGGGGACAGGCTGGTACTTGGTGGTTTTATCGGCGCGGTAGTACCCGAAGCGCTGGAAAAAGCCGTTGGTTCTCGCTTTAAGCAGGAGGGGCATCCTCGTAATTTGTCCCTCTATTTCGCCGCAGGTCAGGGTGATTCAGCGGAAAGAGCGGTAAACAATCTGTCGGAAGAGGGTTTGGTCTCTTTCGTTATCGGTGGCCACTGGGGCTTAATTCCTAAGCTACAAAAGCTGGCTAATGAAGAAAAAATCACCGGCTATAACCTGCCGCAGGGCATCATCGCCCATCTGATGCGTGATACCGCGGCGGGTAAACCGGGCACACTCAGCCATGTCGGACTGGGGACGTTTGTTGACCCGCGCATTGAAGGTGGAAAGATCAACCAATCGACTAAAGAGGATTGGGTTGAAGTTATCACCATTCATAATAAAGAGTACCTGTTCTACAAACGTTTAGATGCCAACGTCGCTCTGCTGCGCGGTACCACTGCGGATGAAAATGGCAATATCACCATGGAAGACGAATGCCTGTTTGTTGAAAACCTAGCGGCGGCTCAAATGGTGAAAAACAACGGTGGCAAAGTCGTTGTACAGGTAAAACGTAAGGTCAAAGCGGGAACCCTTGAGCCACAACAGGTACGCATTCCCGGCATTCTGGTGGATATGGTGGTGGTGGTTGATAACCCGGCCGAACACATGCAGACCTTTGCAGAACAGCAAAATGATGCTTACTGCCGCCTGACGCCAAAAGTAGAAAAAGACGTTAAGCCGATAAAACTGGATGCCAAAAAAGTGGTTGCCCGTCGTGCCGCTCAGGAACTGAAGCGCGGAGCCATCATGAATCTGGGTATTGGCTTACCGGAATACATTTCTGCCGTAGCCGATGAAGAAGGACAGACCGGAGCAATGAACCTGACGGTTGAACCGGGCGCCATTGGCGGCACTCCGGCCGGTGGTTTGAGCTTTGGCGCTTCCGCTAACCCGGAAGCTATCATTACTCAGGATCAGCAGTTTGACTTCTATGACGGTGGCGGTATCGATCAGGCATTCCTTGGACTGGCGGAATGTGACAAAACCGGCGACCTTAACGTGTCCCGTTTTGGTACCAAGATCCCTGGCTGTGGCGGGTTTATCAATATTACCCAAAATGCCAAAGAGGTGTTCTTTTGTGGCACCTTCACCGCCGGAAAATTCGATATTCAGGTCGGTGACGGCAAGTTAACCATCAATAAAGATGGTGATATCAGCAAATTCATCGACAAAGTTCAGCAAATTACCTTCTCGGCAAAAACTGCCAACGAAAACCACAAGCCGGTGCTGTATATCACCGAGCGTGCGGTATTCCGTTTAACCCCACAAGGGCTTGAATTAACGGAAATCGCACCGGGTATCGATCTGGAAAAAGACATTCTCGGCAAGATGGAATTCGTTCCACTGATTAGCCCGAATCTGAAAACCATGGATGAAGCCATTTTCCACGACCGCCCTATTGGTTTAACGCTGAAATAACACCCGTATTGCCGCGCCATTCATCATCCGGCGCGGCAATCAACCCCATTATTTACGTCTATGCTCAACTGGAGAAAAGTTATGTTAAACAAAATTTGTGTCGTTACTGGTGCAGGTCGGGGAATTGGTCTGGAAATCGTGAAGAAGTTTTCACAAGCCGGAGCCAAAATGATTTTTGCCGTTGATATGAATGAGCAAGAGCTAAAATCACTGGAAAACCAATACCCAAATGTACGCCCAGCCAAACTGAATGTGTGCGATCGCCCTGCTATTACCGCTTTTGTTGATGCAGTCAAAGCCGAGTTCGGTCAAATCGATGTTCTGGTTAACAACGCCGGTATCACCCGCGATGCCATGATCGGTAAAATGACTGAAGATGATTGGGATGCAGTACTTAACGTCAACCTGAAAGGCGTTTTCAATATGACTCAGGCCATCGTGGCGCTGATGACCGAAAACGGCAAAGGCTCCATCATTACCATGTCTTCTATCGTGGGTACCGATGGCAACATTGGTCAAAGCAACTATGCAGCCACTAAAGGCGGCGTTATCGCTATGACTAAGGGCTGGGCCAAAGAGTTCGCCCGTAAAGGGGCACAAATTCGTGCCAACTGCGTAGCACCTGGCTTCACCGAAACCCCAATGACCAAAGACCTGCCAGAAAAAGTGCTGGAAGGCATCAATAATAAAACCCCACTTGGCCGTATGGCTACAGCAGAAGATATTGCTGAAGGGGTACTGTTCCTGGCGTCTGAAAAAGCCAAATTCATTACCGGTCAGGTTCTGAAAATTGACGGTGGATTAACACTGTAAGCGCATTGGAAGGTGATATATGACGAATAAAGTATACATTATTGCCGCCCAGCGTGCGGCAATCGGTAGCTTCTGCGGAACCTTATCCTCATTACCTGCCAGCGATATTGCAGCACAAGTGATGCAACAGACACTGGAAAAATCAGGTGTTAAACCAGAATGGCTGGATGAAGTGATTGTCGGTAACGTGTTGAGTGCCGGTCAGGGCCAGGGCCCGGGTCGTCAGGCGGCATTAAAAGCTGGCGTACCCGATTCCGTTCCTGCCTACACCCTGAATATGCTGTGCGGCAGCGGTATGAAAACCATTATGGATGCAGCCTCACATATTAAAGCCGGTGATGCGGATCTGGTCATGGCTGCCGGTATGGAGAATATGTCCTCTGCACCGTTCCTGATGCCGGGCAAAATACGTAACGGCGTGAAGATGGGCAATATGACGCTGGAAGATTCCATGCTGATTGATGGCTTAATGGATGCCATGAACCAGATTCATATGGGCGTTACGGCTGAAAACATCGCTGAAAAACATCATATCAGCCGTCAGGAGCAGGATGACTTTGCGCTGGCCAGCCAACAAAAAGCCGGTGCAGCTCAGGAACAAGGAAAATTTCGCGATGAAATCGTTCCGGTGATGGTTCCGGGACGTAAAGGGCCGGTTACTTTTGATACCGACGAGTATATCAAGCCTTTCACTACTCTCGCCGATATGGAAAAACTGCGCACTGCCTTTAAAAAAGAGGGTGGTACCGTCACCGCAGCCAATGCTTCCGGCCTGAATGACAGTGCCTGTGCGCTGATCGTTGCCAGTGGAAAAGCGGTAGAGAAATATGGCCTGAAGCCCATTGCTGAGATCGTCTCCTATGCGCAAGCCGGTGTTGATCCTAAAGTAATGGGTCTTGGCCCGGTACCGGCGATTAGCAAAGCGTTAAAAAATGCCGGTATGCGCCTGCAGGATATGGAGCTTATTGAGCTAAACGAAGCCTTTGCTGCTCAGTCTCTGGGGTTTTACGTGAACTGTCACAAGAGCATGGCTGTAGCGTGGAATCGATATTACCTCATACCAACGTGAACGGTGGCGCTATTGCCCTTGGTCATCCTCTGGGTGCCAGCGGTGGTCGCATTACCGTTTCGCTGATTCACGAAATGAAGCGTCGTCATAATCAATATGGCCTGGCTTCATTGTGTATTGGTGGCGGTATGGGCGTGGCTATCGTGATTAAGAACCTCTGATTTTATCGCCTGAATGCCTCACCGCTGAATTTTTTAGGGGGTGAGGTTGTTGTTTGTCTGATCCGATTTCAGTGGATATTCCGGCCGTAATGACAATGTAGGCATATCGCCCGAGTGCCCGGTCGGAAGAGCGATTTAATTAGCTTTAACCTGTAATCTGACCTCTTGTACATTCGTTCAGGAGGTTTTTTTATTTCCTCTGAATAGACAGAACCTATCCATCCTCCCATTTTGTGAGCAATCAGAGCGACCTGCACAATGAGAGATCGTAAAATATACTATTGGGACGAGTGTCCCGTTTAAGGGATAGATTATTTTTACTGCCAGCCAGCGTAGATTGTTCCAAACCTGTCGTTTTGCTTCAAATAACGTGGCGAATATAACAACAATGAAAAACAATAAAGTAGGAGTATCGTCATGCTGGATAAAATTATCTTCTTCTGCGCAGTGGTTAAATCAGGCTCATTAAGCAAAGCAGCAGAAGAGTTTAATATTTCAGTTTCCGCTGCCAGCCGCTGGGTGGCCGAGCTGGAAAAAGAGATGGGCGTTAGCCTGCTAAAACGCTCCACTCGCCGGGTATCCCCTTCTCAAACCGGTATGCATCTTTATGAGAAGTTTGAACCACTGGCTCGAGATGCCCGTGAGATGATTGAGGAGGTAATGAGTACCGGCAATGACTACATTGGCCTGATCCGCATTGCCTCCACCCCGCTGTTTGCCACCGAGCATTTGGTGGACATTATCTCCAGCTTCTTAATTGAGTATCCCAAGATTAAGGTGAAGCTATTTATTAATCCATTCCCGGTGAATCTGGTGGATGAAGTCGATTTCTCTATTCGGGCACAGGCCAGCTATAAGGGCAAAATCGACCATGATTCTTCCGATGTGCGTAAACGTTTAGTCAGTGAACCGCTGGTTACCGTCGCCTCATCACGCTATTTGAGCCAGCACCCTGCACCACAAAGCCCGGAAGATTTAGCTGACCATTGCTGCCTGTATTCCAAGAGCCTGGTCGGCGGTAACAAATGGCAATTCTTCCTGAATGGCAAAGTCAGCATCTATAACATTCCGAATTTTTTTGAATGCGATAACTCAGAGATTCTCAAACGGCTGGCCCTTAATCATGCAGGCATCGCCTATCTACCCAAATCTTTAGTGGAAGAGGATATACGTCAGGGTCATCTGGTCAGTATTCTGGAGAACTACATGGCCAGCACCTTTGATATCAATCTGTATTACAAGCGACGTGAACACTACCCGGCCAGACTATCGCTATTTAAGGATTATCTAATTAATAGCCTGGAAAAACGTTTGCTGGAAAAGAAAAAATAATAATAAGCACAGTCTCAAAATAAATGGGGCTGTGCTTTATTGGTTAACGCTAAAAAATCATGCTAATAAATAACGGTTCTTATACAGCAATAAATATTATTCTTAAGCAATTAAAATAAATGTTGTTAATGTTTTAATTAATAAAAAACAGCGCTGATATATTATAAATTCATATATAAGAAAACCCCTTCTGATATTGCTATCAGAAAGGGTTATTTATCTTATTACAATAAATTATTATGCCAGATGGGCTTCAATAAACCACACGAACTTATCCAGATCGCGGGAAGCGGCCGTCAGCATATCCGCTACATCTTCATCTTCTGCTTCAGTAATTGCTTTGCGCATTTCATTAGCCACAACCGCATAACGGTCAGCCAGTGCAGTCAGATGATCTTTAACGGTGTAGATATCCGTTGGATAAGCCTTCAGGGTTGTCGCTACAGCGACAGCCTGTAATGTACCCATAGCGGTACCGCCAAACTGAACCACACGCTCTGCAAAAGTATCCTGATGGGCTAACAGCACATCACGGAAACCATCAATCATTTCATGAGCGCTGATAAAGTTAGCACCTTTCATATTCCAGTGGGCTTGTTTAGTAATTAACGCTAAATCGGCCAATTGAGCGACCATATGATTTAAGGTCTTAATTGAGGATAATTTTACACTTTCTTCGATATCAAGGCGTGTGAAAGCTAATTTTGACTCTTTTGCTTTTAATGATTTAACTGTACTCATTGTCCGTGTCCTCATCGTTTTTTAACATTGGAGTATCTAATTAATATACGATAAGTATAGCACTCTGAGGGGATATTGCAGATAGAATGTGCCTATTATAGACATAGGCTATTGTCATAAAAGAAAATAAATATCATTGATTGAATAAGTTTGATAATCATTATTATATACGACAAATTCTCATTTAATAAAGTAATAATAAAAATATTGCTGATATATAAATAAAACCAATGTAATAAAATACAACGCCTAACCTAACCGCACTCATAACGTCATATTATCGTCGACACTTATGTTGAAACACGCCAAATCCTCCTTCCGTTCAAGATTTATGCTTTATCTTTCAGTTGATTAAAAAACAATCAATCATGGCATAAAAAATGCTTGCTTATCATTGTTATGGTTTCACTTTCGACATCAGAAACCAACACTCTAATCGATTTCGACACTAATAATTTAACATCCAACATGTGCGGATAGTCAGGTAACCAAAAGATATCGCCAATGGCCGAATACCCGACTATCTACGGTTAATGTAAATATCGATAACTAAGAGAGTAGACATTATGGATAATCCCCATGCAAACGGCGTTAGTTGCTTTTCCGCCCCGGAGATGGCCAAAATTGCAGAAAATGCCGGTATCTATAAAACCAGTAAACCGCTGAGCCAGGTTTATATCTCCGCTATTCTTGCCGGCTTATTTATCTCTATCGCTTTTGTCTTCTATATTACCGCCACTACCGGAACTGCCAGCGCCCCCTATGGGTGGGCTAAATTTTTGGGCGGAGCCTGCTTTTCATTGGGGTTAATGTTAGTGGTTGCCTGCGGGGTTGATTTATTCACCTCAACAATTTTAACCAGCGTCGCCAAAGCCAGTGGCAAAATTAGCTTAGGCCAAATGCTCGCCAACTGGACTCATGTTTATATCGGTAATTTTTTTGGTGCCCTGTTTCTGGTGGCTATTATCTGGTTTGCCGGCCAGCACACTGCGGCTAATGGGCAATGGGGGTTGAACGTATTGAATACCGCACAATATAAACTGCACCATAGTTTTACTCAGGCCGTTTTTCTTGGCCTGATGGCTAATCTGATGGTCTGTCTGGCGGTATGGATGAGTTATGCAGGTAAAAGTTTGATGGATAAAATGTTTATTCTTATCCTGCCCATCGCAATGTTTGTCGCCAGCGGCTTCGAACACAGTATCGCTAATATGTTTATGATCCCGATGGGAATTGCGATTAAAAACTTTGCCGCACCTGAATTCTGGCTTTCAGTTGGCGTTTCCGTCGAACAATTTTCCGATCTGACGCTGGCTAATTTCTTACTGAAGAATCTGTTGCCGGTCACCATCGGCAATATTCTGGGAGGTTTGCTTGTTGGCTTACCTTTCTGGTTTATGTATCTGCGAAAAACCATTGATAAAGCACCAACCAATGCCAATGTCATGCCTTTAGAACCCAAAAGTAGTGCTTCTCCTCCATCGCCCCCCGAATCTAAAGCCGCCTGAATGCATAGAAAACGGGCCACGCGGTATAACATCACGTGGCCCGGGAAACTAACGATAACCGCTAAGATTACTCGGCTTCTTTACCGTATTTTGGCGAACGAGGGCCATAAAGAATACCGCTTGGTCTGCCGGCAGAGAGCAGGCGCGCGGTGGTAATACCGGCAATGTCATAACTTTTATCGGATAACGTATGGCTAATTTGATTAATCGCTGCCTGAAGCAACATACCTAAAAGACCATTATTACCCGAATCTCCTTCCGCTGAAGAGGCCGTAGCCGAGCCACTCCATAACTGTTGGCCTGTTTTCAAATCCACCAGCTTACCGCTTACCGTTACCCGGGACTCACTGGTAATCACTTTATAAGAGGTACCATAATCAGTGACTTCCAGATAAAGCACCGCATCGGCTGCAAAAATCTCTCTCAGCTTAGTGGCACTCACGCCCTGAATATCATGGGCGTTAGTCATACCGTTTTGTTTAAAAACTTCCTCAACTACCGCTACCGGGAAAACATAGTATCCCGACTCTGCTAATGGCAGAGTAACCTGAGATAAAACACCATGGCTGGCATTCACTTCCGGCGATGAGTTTTGCGGTAGTAACACTAAAATGCTTTTCGGCTGGCTTTGTCGGAAGGCCGAATAATCATAATCAACTGGCTTAGCACAACCAGCCAGTAGCAAAGTAGCCACTAACCCCACCAGTGCAATTAAATGTCTCATTTCTTGCCTCCCTTCAACTTCTTCTGCAGAAATTCCATAAAGGGTGCGGATTCAGGAAACAGCACTTTCTCTGCTTCAAACTCACTTCCGGCAAGTTCAGGATGTCCGGTATTGCTATACAGCAGGCCTAAATGGGCATGTAACCCCGGAGGAACAGGAAGATCTTTGGCTTTCGCCTTTTCGATCCCCTCTTTAAGCGCTGCTATCTGCTCTTCAGGCCCGGTTTCAAGTTTGTAATACTCATAAACCGTATCCTGATAATTATCCCAACTGTAGATGGGCTTAGGTGCATTCATACAGCCACCCAGCACACCCGCTACCAGCAGCAACCCTGCTTTGTATCCTAATTTCATTATGGCTATTCCATCTGATTATTGTGCTGGTTTCCAGGAGCCATTTTCGATACCAGTGACCAAATTATTCACCGCCTCACGAATAGCTAAATCCAGAACTTTACCATTCAGGGTCGAGTCATAGCTGGCAGTACCACCAAAGCCAATCACTTCACGGTTAGACAGTTCGTATTCACCTGCGCCCTGTACCGAGTAAACCACTTCAGAAGTGCGTACATTGACGATATTCAGATTCACTTTAGCGTAAGCAATCTGGGTTTTGCCTCTACCTAAAATGCCAAATAGCTGGCGGTCACCCACCTCTTTACGACCAAATTCCGTTACGTCACCGGTCACTACATAATCAGCACCTTTTAGCTGCTGACTCTTGCCGGCCATTTTTGCTTCGCTCTTAATCTCTTCCATATTGGCGCGATCTAACACATTAAAACGCCCGGTTTGTTGCAGGTGAGTCATAAGAATCGTTTTAGACTGATTTCCCAGACGGTCAACGCCATCGGAGAACACGCCATTCATATAGTTGGAGCGGTTATCAAACTTACCTACAGAGATCGGGCTACGTGCGCCCTGATAATTGGTGTTATAAGAAGCTACTTTTGGCACTTCCACACTACGAGAGGACTCTGTTGCGCATCCGCCCAGTAACACCATGGCGCTAACGCCCATCCCTAACGCTATTTTCTTCATCATGGTCTAAATGATCCTTTATTTATTAAAAACAGGTGACGCACTTTCCTGCAATGTACGGGTATACACATTACGGTTACATTTCGACAATGAAAAAGGGAAGGTGTTCACTTAACAACTCTGGAACCTAGTCATCATAATTGATTTACATTGAAAATAAATTAAATTTTTATAATAAATACATGAAATTAATATCGTATTCTGATAAAAAATGCCAAAAAAAAAGAGGGAGCCAATGCTCCCCCTTAACGCTTTACGTATCGCTTGAGTTATTTCACCGGACGCATCGCCGGGAACAGGATAACGTCACGGATAGTGTGGCTGTTGGTTAACAGCATCACCATACGGTCAATACCAATACCTAAACCAGCCGTTGGCGGTAGGCCGTGTTCCAGTGCGGTGACATAGTCTTCATCATAGAACATCGCTTCGTCATCACCGGCATCTTTCTGATTAACCTGATCGGCAAAACGCTGCGCCTGATCTTCTGCATCATTCAGCTCGGAGAAGCCATTACCGATTTCACGACCGCCGATAAAGAACTCAAAGCGATCGGTAATGAACGGATTATCATCATTACGGCGGGCCAGAGGAGATACTTCAGCCGGGTACTCGATGATGAAAGTTGGTTGAATCAGATGGCTTTCAGCGGTTTCTTCAAAGATTTCACACTGAACGCGACCTAAGCCCCAGCTCTTCTCAACTTTAATACCTAAAGATTCAGCAATGGCTTTCGCCTTATCCATATCATCTAAATCGGCAACGTTGGTTTCCGGACGATAGTGGCAAATTGCCTCTTTCATGGTCATTTTGGTAAATGGCTTACCAAAATCAAAAGTCTGATCGCCATATTCCACCGTCGTGGTACCCAGCACTTCCTGAGTCAGGGTGCGAAACAGATCTTCGGTCAGCACGATTAAGTCTTTGTAATCGGCATAGGCCATATACAGCTCAATCATGGTGAATTCTGGGTTATGACGTGGAGAAACCCCTTCGTTACGGAAGTTACGGTTAATTTCGAACACCCGCTCAAAGCCACCCACCACCAGACGCTTCAGGTACAGTTCTGGCGCAATACGCAGATACATATCGATATCCAGCGCATTGTGATGGGTAATAAATGGACGCGCAGTAGCACCACCAGGAATGACCTGCATCATTGGGGTTTCGACTTCCATAAAGTCACGTTTCACCATGAAATTACGGATAGCCGCCATAATTTTAGAGCGAATCACAAAGGTACGACGAGAGTCATCGTTGGTGATCAAATCTAAATAACGCTGGCGATAGCGAGTTTCCTGATCCGCCAGACCGTGGAATTTATCCGGCAGTGGGCGTAAAGCTTTAGTCAGCAGGCGAACTTCATGACAGTGAACCGACAGCTCGCCGGTTTTGGTTTTAAACAGTTTACCGCGGGCAGAGATAATATCGCCCAGATCCCACTTCTTAAACTGCTCGTTATAGATGCCTTCAGGCAGATCGTCACGAGAAACATAAATCTGAATGCGACCGCCCACATCCTGCAGGGTTGCGAACGACGCTTTACCCATAATGCGGCGGGTCATCATACGACCGGCAATGGCAACTTCCAGGCCTAACGCTTCCAGCTCTTCGTTCTCTTTGCCATCATATTCTGCATGCAGTTTGTCGGATGTCACATCACGACGGAAATCATTCGGGAACGGATTTCCCTGCTCGCGCAGCGCCACTAACTTTTCACGGCGAGCCTGTAGCTCGTTATTTAATTCCGCAATAGATTGCGCTGCATCATGCTCTTGAGGTTGCTCAGACATTTCTGTTCTATCCTTTTTTATAGCCCAGCTTTTAAGCTTGCTTCAATAAATCTGTCCAGGTCGCCATCTAATACGGCCTGAGTATTACGGGTTTCAACACCGGTACGTAAATCTTTGATGCGTGAATCATCCAGTACATAAGAACGAATCTGGCTACCCCATCCGATATCCGATTTGTTCTCTTCCATTACCTGCTTATCCGCATTTTTCTTTTGCAGCTCATACTCATACAACTTCGCTTTCAGCTGTCGCATGGCCTGATCTTTATTCTTATGCTGGGAGCGGTCATTCTGGCACTGCACCACAATGTTGGTAGGCATATGGGTTATACGAACTGCAGATTCGGTTTTGTTAACGTGCTGACCACCGGCACCGGATGCACGGTATACGTCAATGCGTAAATCTGCCGGGTTGATATCAATATCAATATCAATATCATCATCCACTTCCGGATAAACGAAAGCAGAACTGAATGAGGTATGACGACGGCCGCCGGAGTCAAACGGACTCTTACGCACTAAACGGTGAACGCCAGTTTCAGTACGCAACCAGCCATAGGCATAATCACCAATAACTTTAATCGTGGCTGATTTGGTACCGGCCACATCACCATCAGATTCTTCAATCATTTCGGTTTTGAAGCCTTTGGCTTCAGCCCAGCGCAGGTACATGCGTACCAGCATGCTGGCCCAGTCCTGGGCTTCTGTACCGCCAGAACCAGCCTGAATATCAATATAGCAATCAGCACTGTCATATTCGCCAGAAAACATACGGCGGAACTCTAACTGGGCTAATTTCTCTTCCAGCAGGTTTACTTCTTCAACCGTCTCATTAAAAGTGTCTTCGTCATCCGCTTCCACTGCCAGTTCCAGCAGCCCGGTGACATCTTCAACACCCTGCTCAATTTGATCGATTGTTTCTACGATAGCTTCAAGGGAAGAACGTTCTTTACCTAATGCCTGCGCGCGCTCTGGCTCATTCCAGACATCGGGTTGTTCTAGTTCTGCATTGACCTCTTCCAGACGTTCCTTCTTGGCATCATAGTCAAAGATACCCCCGAAGAACCGCTGTCCGTTCGGACAGATCCTGGATCTGGTTTTTTACCGGATTAATTTCAAACATGATTTGTACTTACCATTACGTCGTATACGTTGACAGGATTTTTTATCATAAACGAGTAATTCTATCGGATCTGCGCTACGGAATATAGCTGAAACAGGGGCTTTTTATGCATCTTGCTATTGAATAATGACCTGAATGTAACAAGAACGGAAAATACGCAGGAAAAGTTACCCAACAATTTCATCTTCAGTAACCAATTATTATCATTCTCTATTCAAATTCGTCTGATAAATCTCGTACACTACCCGGCTAACGAATGTGTCTATTCCAATTTGCTTACCAGAAAGAAGGCATTATGTGGTTTTTCAGATTTCGACAAGCTTTTGTCGCGCTTTTATTGCCCTGGCTATTGGCGGTATTAACTCAAACCGCTGGCAGAACTTATCTGCTATCAGCCTATGGCTCGAACGAAATTCTGGCGGGTTTCGATTCTGATGTAACACGGATGTTTTGGACCGGCGGCCTGTTTGATATTCGCATCGCCAGTCTGTTGTTTGTTCCCTGCCTGCTGATTGCCGCGTTGCTGGCCGTAACTCAGCGCAGTTTTCATTTCTGGCAGCGCTTTTGGCCGTGGCTGGCAACGTTATTAAGCACACTGGTACTGACGATCACCGTCGGTAATATCTTTTATTACGCTACCTACGATCGGGCGATTGATATCTTTGTCTTCGGGCTGATTGAAGACGACACCGTAGCGGTATTAACCACCATGTGGCAGGACTATCCGGTTATCCGCGGCCTGTTGGGTTTAGGGCTGTTCGCTTTACTGGTTTTCTGGCTTTATCGCCGCTGGCAGCGCCGTTTAAGTGCTAAACCGGAACGTCGCCTCAGTCTGCCAATTGGCGCATTATCTACCCTGCTGATACTGGCTATTGGTTTTGTCGGCATGCGCGGTTCTATTGGCACTTTCCCGTTACGCCAGTCGGATGCGCAGGTTTCTGAACTCAAAATGTTAAATATGCTGACACCTAACGGGCTGATGGCGCTTAACTGGGCGTTTAAGGCCCACAGCGAAAATAACCATTTTGCCGAGGCCACTGACCAACAGGGTCAGGAGTTGCTGAGCCGTTTTCTGGATAAACCAACCCCAGCCGGGCTGGCACCATTTATAGCAAAAACCGACGTTAATCCGGTGGCAAAGCAAACTCCACCTAACGTAGTTTTTGCCGTAATGGAGAGCATGGGTTATTACCTTGAAAGTTACGATCGTCCGGATCGCGATCTGTTTGGTGCCTTAAAACAGCACTGGATCAGCGACTGGCGTTTTGAACGCTTTATTTCAGAGGGTGATGGCACTATTGATAGCTTAAGCCGCTTCTTCGTACGTAGTCCGATGAGCGGTATTACCCAGTCCAGCGCTCAATCCCTCGACTTTGCCAGTAATATGTTTAAGCCCTGGCTGGCTAACGGCTATAAGGTGATTTTCGTGACCTCCGGCAATGGCTCATGGCGTAACCTTAACCAGTTCCTTTCCCATCTGGGGGTTAGCGAATTCATGGAGCAAAACGGCCTGAAAAAACGCTATCCTGAAGCACAGTTAGGAACCTGGGGCGTGCCGGATGAGTTTATGTTTCGCTATATTGAAGAGCGGCTGGCAGAAGCGGACAAAAATGGTGAGCATGTACTGATTATGTCGATGTCCACGACTCATCATCCACCTTATAAAACGCCGGATGGTTACCAGAAAACCAAAATTGTACTCAGCGATGAAGAAAAACAACGCCTGAGCAATCTGGCAACGGGTGCAACCCTTGACGAAGTAATGCAGACCCTGCGTTACACTAACGATCAACTGGGGCAATTTATCAGTTGGGTAAAATCTCAGCCGTTGGGTGCCCGCACCATTATTGCTGCCACCGGCGACCACAATATTCGCGGAATTGGTTATCCCGATACCCGTGAACGGGTGCTGGGGCATGGGGTACCTTTCTACCTGTATGTTCCACAAGCCTATCGTCAACAGAGCCATTTTGATGCTGCCCGCGTTGGTAGTCACAAGGATATCTGGCCAACCCTGTATCAACTGAGTCTGTCCGATACTCCTTACTATAAAACGGGCTGTAACCTGCTGGCTGAGCATCTGGACGATATCTGGTGCCAGGGCTATAACCCGGAAGCGATTATTACACCACAGGGTGCCTATCTTCTGACGGATAAAGGCGAATATCGCCCATGGGTTTCTGATAAAGGTTTGCTGTTGGGGGAACCTCAAGCCATGACACCGGAACAACAGAAGCAGTTTAATCGCTGGAGTGGGTTTACCGATTTGCTGTTATGGCAGTTGAATCGGCAGGTTCATAAACAGCAATAGCCGCAAAGCTTTAATCGTTCGACTACAGCACGGCGCATTTCGCGCCGTGCCTCAGATTATGAATAACACCAATAAATCAGCACTATTTCTCACAAAAACTCATTGACCCTCCGTTCCACATTGATTATGGTGTATATACACCATAATCAATCATGGGACTTATATTATGCAAACCGTACTTCCTCAGGATCCTTGTTTATGTATCCGCATGCGCCGGGCGGCACAAAGGATCACTGACTATTATGACAAGACGCTATTATCCAGCGGCATTAGTGTTAATCAGTACTCACTGCTGATTAACATCGCTCGTCTTGGCGAATGTGGTACCGGAGAGCTGGCTGAAAAAGTCGGGCTGGAGAAAAGTACGCTGGTTCGCACGTTAAAACCTTTGCTTATGGCAGAGCTAATTGCTGATGCTTCCCCTACGGAAAGCCGTAAACGTCGTCTTAGCCTTACCCCAAAAGGTGAGCACACACTACAGCAAGCAATTCCTTTGTGGCAGCAGGCTCAGAATAAATTTAAACAGCAGCTTGGCGAAGAGTATCAAAGCCTGATGGGCTTTTTTAACACCGCCAATACGCTATAGCGTTACTTATCATCTGACGATAAAAGGAATATCTCTTGAGCAAGCGCGATAATACCGGACCTTCTACAGTGGGCGAGGCCCCTTCCCATTCGCCTAACCTGTGGTTACCTATTATTCTGGCCAGTATTATCCTGATGGTTACCATGGGTATTCGCCAGACGGTTGGGTTGTTTGTCCATCCGATTATTGAAACAACCGCCATGAGCATTGCTGAAGTCAGCATGGCGCTGGCCATAGGCCAACTGATGTGGGGAGCTTTTCAGCCACTGTTTGGTGCCTGGGCTGATAAGAAAGGGGGCTTTTCCCGTTCTGGTCGTCGGCGCGGTGCTGATAGCCATGGGGCAAATTGGTACCTTGTGGGCCTCCTCTTTTGTTCCACTGACGTTGGCTCAGGGGCTTTTCAGCCCTGCCGGTGCCGCAGCCGGGAGTTTCTCTGTGCTGATTGGTATTGTTGCCAGCCGTTTACCAACGGATAAAGGCTCTGTCGCCAGCGGCCTTATCAATGCCGGTGGTTCTATGGGGCAATTTATTTTTGCTCCGCTGGTTCAGGCATTGGTCAGCCTGCGCGGTATGTCATCTGGTTTGTTCTTTCTGGCCTGTTCGGCACTGGTGACGATAATTCCTTCATGGCTGCTTTGCCGAAACGGAAAAATAGCCAAGCCTCATCATTCTGCCGTACCGGTACAAAACCCTCAGATTGAAATTGGACTAAAACAGCAGATCAAAGCAGCATTTCGCAATCCCAGCTATCTGTTATTGCACGCTGGCTTTTTCACCTGTGGTTTTCATGTGGCTTTTCTCACCACCCACTTACCGGGGGAAGTCAGTCTGTGTGGACACGATGCTTCGGTCTCCGCCGTGAGTTTGTCTCTTATTGGCCTGTGTAATATTGCGGGCAGCATCTTTGCCGGAATTCTGGGTAAGCGCTTCCCGATGAAATATATTCTGGCAGTGCTGTACGCCTCACGTGCGCTGATGATTGCCATCTATCTGATTTCACCTAAAACAGAACTGACGTTCTATATTTTCGCTGCGGCTACCGGCCTTACCTGGCTGGCGACGGTCCCGCCTACCGCAGGTATTGTTGGCAAACTGTTTGGTACCCGCTATCTGGCAACCCTGTTTGGCTTTACGCTATTCACCCACCAGATTGGGGCTTTCTTTGGCGCCTGGTTAGGCGGACTGGCAATGCAGTATGAAGGCAATCTGCTGTGGGTATGGTATGCCGATATTGCGTTGGCGCTGCTGGCAGCGGTGGTGAATTTGCCGATTAAGGAGAAGAGTGTGGTGGTGTCGCTGCGAACTTCGTCATAATATAAAGTTCTGTGGATATTCCGGCCGTAACAGCTATGAGCGAATATTATCGTGGTGCTCGGCCGGAAGGACATCTGTATTTGGCTCGGAGTGCGTCGGGCCTAGTCCGCCTAGGGGCGCTCCGGCAGCTAAAGCTGCTACGACCCCAACGGCGGCCTCTCCCTCCGATTGGCTACTCTCCCCAGTAAATATTTAGCCCCTCATCCAGAAAGTTATCTAAACGCTATCTATCAGCATTTAATTCACTGATTTTTCAGCAACCTGCTCACTATTCCCATTATCCACGACGGCGATAAACCGTTCCAGGAGCACCATGAGTTCTCCCAGTTTTTCTTCGGAGAAGCTGCTTTCTATTTGGCGGTAGCCTTTTTCGATGTGTTGTTTTGCCTGTTGGTAGACCTGATGACCTTTATCAGTCAGTGAAACATAGAGTTTGCGCTGATCGTTAAGGGGTTTAAGGCGGATGATTAAGCCATCGCGTTCCATACGCGACAGGATCCCTGTCAGGCTTGGCCGTAAAATGCAGGTTTGTTTTGCCAGAAGGTGAAAATCACAGGAGTGCATTTCTGCCAGTACCCGAATGATACGCCACTGCTGCTCCGTCAAATTATATTCATTAAGGATCGGACGAAAGAAGCCCATTGCAGCTTCGCGCGCTTGTAACAGGGCAATGGTCAGGGACTCATGCATAAGGTATTTCACTCTCAATTAAACTTCAGATAGCTCACATCAGTATGGCATGTAAAACCAGATATTCCCTTCGATCTGACACAGCCAACTCCGTCTCACCCTTATCCTGTCAGGTGCTTTTCCTGCCATATTAACCATTTAACCCAATCTCTGCAGTAAAAATTCAATTAAATGTTAATGATAAAAATAAGAGCTGAATCGCGCAAACAACCATTAACAAATCATATTATTGATAAATATAGATAATATTAATTATTTGTAAATACATTGTTACTTTGATCACAATGTTTAAACGTTTATTTGATCGCCACGAGACATGCGTATAAATAGATATCATTAATATATTAACGATTAACTCATATGAGGTAATCGGATGATAATAATTTGCAACCGAGGATAACGTTCATGAAGAACAATGTGTTTGCAGTAGCCCTGAATCATAAAAGTCAGCTTGCTGTCTGGAGCAGTGCATTTCAGCAGCCGCCTTATCAGGCGCTGCCTAAAACGCCGGTATGGTTTATTAAACCTCACAACACTCAAATTGGACCTCTGGCTCCTATCCCTTATCCATCCGGTGAGCCAGAAGTACTGAGCGGTGCCACGCTGGCGGTAGTGATTGGCAAGACTGCACGCAAAGTCCCGGTTGGTGAAGCCTTAGCCTATATTGCTGGTTATGCACTGGCTAACGACATTAGCCTGCCGGAAACCAGCTTTTACCGCCCGGCGATTAAAGCCAAATGCTGCGATGGCTTCTGCCCGATTGGCGACGTCGTTGCGGGTATTAACCCTGAACAGTTAACCATTTTCACCGAGGTGAACGGTAACGAAGTAGACCGTTGGAATACCGCGGACCTTCAACGTTCGGCCTATGAACTGGTGTCTGCGCTGAGCGAGTTCGCCACGCTGCAACCGGGAGACAAAATTCTGATAGGTACTCCTCATCAGCGCGCCAGAATCCATCCGGGAGACCGAATCACCGTTCGTGCCGAAGGAATGCCTGAATTAACCAATATCGTGATGCAACAAGGAGCTGCTGTATGAGACACGCCCGTATTCAATATCAGAACCAGCCTCATCAGGTCACGATCGACGATCGGGAGCGAGCGGTACTGGCAGATGGAACTCAGCTTGCAGCAGGCAGCTTTAAATGGTTACCGCCGGCGGATGGCACTCTGTTTGCTTTAGGTCTGAACTACGCCGACCACGCTGCCGAGTTGGATTTTAAAGCGCCGGAAGAGCCGCTGATCTTTATTAAGGCTTCTAATACCCTGACCGGCCACCAGCAGGTGAGCGTCCGCCCTGACAATGTCGATTATATGCACTACGAATCGGAGCTGGTGGTGGTGATTGGCAAAACCGCCCGCAACGTCAGCCGTGAGCAGGCCATGGAGTATGTGGGTGGCTACACGGTATGTAACGACTATGCCATTCGCGACTATCTGGAGAATTACTACCGCCCCAACCTGCGGGTAAAAAGCCGCGATACCCTGACGCCTCTTGGCCCATGGATTGTGGACAAAGAAGAGGTTGCCGACCCACATAACCTGACGCTCACCACCCATGTCAACGGCGAGCTGCGCCAAAAAGGTTCCACCAAAGATTTGATTTTCGATATCCCCTTTCTGATCTCATACCTGAGCCAGTTTATGACGCTGCAGCCGGGGGACATGATCGCAACCGGTACGCCAAAAGGTCTCTCTGACGTGGTGCCCGGTGATGAAGTGATTGTTGAAGTAGAGGGCGTAGGACGTCTGATCAACCGGATTGTAAGTGAAACTGAATATGAGGAAACCCTGTCATGCAAATGATTAACCACTGGATTAATGGCAAAAGTGTTTCAAGTAAAGAGACTTTTCAAACCCTAAACCCGGCCACCGGAGAAGTATTAGCCGATGTCGCTTCCGGCGGAGAAGCAGAAATTCATCAGGCGGTTGAAGCCGCCAAAATTGCTTTCCCTAAATGGGCTAACCTGCCAATGAAAGAACGCGCTCGCCTGATGCGTCGCCTCGGTGATTTGATTGCTGAAAACGTGCCGGAAATTGCACAAATGGAAACGGCAGATACCGGTCTGCCACTGCATCAAACACAAAATGTGCTGATCCCTCGGGCATCCCACAACTTTGAATTCTTTGCCGAAGTTTGCCAGCGCATGGACGGTCGAACCTATCCGGTAGATGACAAGATGCTCAACTACACCCTGGTTCAGCCGGTTGGGGTTTGTGCTCTGGTTTCCCCGTGGAACGTCCCTTTTATGACTGCTACCTGGAAAGTCGCGCCTTGTCTGGCGCTGGGCAATACCGCGGTGCTGAAAATGTCCGAGCTGTCTCCCCTTACCGCCAACTTCCTCGGTGAACTGGCGCTGGAAGCCGGCATTCCTGCCGGGGTACTGAACGTGGTTCAGGGCTATGGTGCTACCGCGGGTGATGCGCTGGTACGCCACCACGACGTTCGTTCTGTCTCCTTTACCGGCGGCACCCTGACCGGACGCAAAATTATGGAAAGCGCGGGTCTGAAAAAATACTCCATGGAACTGGGCGGTAAATCACCGGTGCTGGTTTTTGAAGATGCGGATATCGAGCGGGCACTGGATGCTTCGCTGTTCACCATCTTCTCCATCAATGGAGAGCGCTGTACCGCGGGCTCACGCATCTTTGTTCAGCGCAGTATCTATCCAGAGTTTGTGAAACGTTTTGCCGAGCGGGCCAACCGCCTGAAAGTAGGCGATCCGCAGGATCTGACCACTCAGCTTGGTTCACTGATCAGCCAACAGCATTGGGACAAAGTCTCTGGCTATATCCGTCTGGGCATAGAAGAAGGGGCAACGCTGCTGGCCGGTGGACCAGACAAACCGACCGATCTTCCGGAGCATCTGCGCGGTGGTCACTTCCTGCGTCCTACCGTACTGGCGGATGTGGATAACAGAATGCGCGTGGCACAAGAAGAGATCTTTGGTCCGGTTGCCTGTCTGATTCCATTCGACAGCGAAGAAGACGGCCTGCGCATGGCGAATGACGTGGAGTACGGACTGGCCTCCTACATCTGGACACAAGACATCAGCAAAATATTGCGCCTGTCACGCAGCATCGAAGCGGGCATGGTGTTTGTTAACACCCAGAACGTACGGGATCTGCGCCAGCCATTCGGCGGCATCAAAGCCTCCGGTACCGGACGTGAAGGTGGTGAGTACAGTTTTGAAGTGTTTGCGGAAATGAAAAACGTCTGTATTTCATTCGGCGACCATCACATCCCGCGTTGGGGTGTTTAAGGGGATTATCCCTGGCAGTTGTTATTACTAAGCGTAACTCGTACCGGAGCCTGAGTGCTCCTAATCATCGACCATTATTGTGATGCCCAGTCACGGGCATCAAGTGAGGAACATATGGGTAAGTTAGCGTTAGCAGCCAAAACAACACACGTCCCCTCGATGTATTTATCAGAATTACCGGGGAAAAATTATGGATGCCGTCAGGCAGCCATCGACGGTCATAAAGAGATCGGCAAACGCTGCCGTGAGCTGGGAGTCGACACCATTATCGTGTTTGATACCCACTGGCTGGTCAACAGCGCCTATCACATCAACTGTACTAAAAGCTTCAAGGGCGTTTATACCAGTAACGAGCTGCCGCACTTTATTCGCGACATCACCTTCGATTACGACGGCAACCCGGAGCTGGGCCAAATGATTGCCGATGAAGCCCGTAAGCTGGGGGTTCGCGCTCAGGCTCACGATATTCCAAGCCTGAATCTGGAGTACGGCACGCTGGTTCCTATGCGTTATATGAATGAAGACAAACATTTCAAAGTGATCTCTATTTCTGCGTTCTGTACCGTTCATGACTTTGAAGACAGTCGCCGTATGGGAGAAGCCATTCTCAACGCGATCAAGAAATATGACGGTACCGTCGCCGTGCTGGCCAGCGGTTCCCTCTCTCACCGTTTCATTGATGACCGTCGTGCCGAAGAAGGCATGCACAGCTATACCCGTGAATTCGATCGTCAGATGGATGAGCGCGTAGTCAAGCTGTGGAAGGAAGGTCGTTTCAAAGAGTTCTGCGCCATGCTGCCGGAATATGCCCAATACTGCTTTGGCGAAGGCAACATGCACGACACCGTCATGCTGTTGGGTCTGCTGGGCTGGGATAAATACGACGGCAAAGTGGAATTTGTCACCGATCTGTTCCCAAGCTCCGGCACCGGACAGGTTAATGCCATCTTCCCACTGCCAGACGATATCAATTCCCGGGCTGCTGCCTGATTACGTCATTTTTCTGAAACCGGAGGCGATATGCCACATTTTTATGCTGAATGTACGGACAACATACGTGATTCTGCTCAGTTACCTGCGCTGTTCGCCAAGGTTAACCAGCATTTGGCCGCAACGGGAATATTCCCTCTGGCGGGGATCCGCAGCCGTGCCATCTGGTTAGACACCTGGCAGATGGCTGATGGTGCCCATGACTACGCCTTTGTACATATGACATTAAAAATCGGGCACGGGCGTAGTGCAGAAAGTCGCAAACAGGTGGCGGAGTCCCTGTTTGCGTTAATCAAACAGCATTTTTCCTCTTTAATGGCGGAACGTTATCTCGCCATCTCATTTGAGATGGTCGAGCTCGACGCTGAACTTAACTTTAAGCAGAATAACGTTCACGCCCTTTTTAATGGGGGTGCCGCATGATGATGCCAGAAGTGATTTATCGTCAGGCATTTATTAACGGACAGTGGTGCGATGCGCAGGATAAATCCACCTATCCGGTGAATAACCCGGCTAACGGCGAAGTGATTGCTCACGTCAGTAATCTGGGTGAAACCGAAACGCTGGAAGCCATTGATGCGGCTCGTCAGGCCCTGCCTGCATGGCAAAAACTCACGGCTAAACAGCGTAGTCAGTACCTGCAAACCTGGTATCAACTGATTATTGAGCAACAGGAACCTCTGGCAAGATTGCTCAGTCTTGAACAGGGAAAGCCGCTGACAGAATCCCGGGGCGAGATTCTGTATGGCGCCAGCTTTATCGAATGGTTTGCCGAAGAAGGTAAACGTACCTATGGGGAGACCATTCCTTCGCCTCTGCCCGGTCGCCGTATTACCACCATAAAACAGCCCATCGGCGTCGTGGCGGCCATTACCCCATGGAACTTCCCTAATGCCATGATTACCCGCAAAGTCGCACCAGCATTGGCGGCAGGCTGTACCGTGGTATTAAAACCGGCACCGGAAACCCCGCTGTCCGCCTTAATTCTGGCGGCGCTGGCCAAAAAAGCCGGTATTCCTGATGGCGTCTTTAATGTGGTAACCGGCACCGATGCAGTAGCCATCGGCAGAGCACTGACTCAAAGCCCGGTGGTTCGCAAACTCTCATTCACCGGCTCCACTCACGTTGGCAAATTATTAATGGCCCAGTGCGCCAGCACGGTGAAAAAAATGTCGCTGGAGCTGGGGGGCAACGCACCGTTTATCGTATTCGACGATGCCGATCTCGACGCTGCCGTCACCGGAGCGCTAACCGCCAAATTCCGCAACAGCGGTCAAACCTGCGTTTGTGCCAACCGGTTGTTGGTTCAGGACTCGGTGTATGACGCCTTTAGCCAAAAACTGGCTAGCGCTGTTGCCACATTACAAGCCGGTCCGGCGCTGGAAGGCGATTTCCAGCAGGGTCCGCTTATCAACGCCGCTGCCGTGGCCAAAGTTCAATCTCATATTGACGATGCCAGACAGCATGGCGCCCAGGTTCTTACCGGCGGTCAACCGTACCTTCAAGACGGGTTCTTCTTCCAACCGACGGTATTAACCGGGGTGACTGAGAACATGCTGATCGCCAATGAAGAGACCTTTGGCCCGGTAGCGCCGTTAATTCGTTTCCAGACCGAAGAGCAGGCTATTCAGTTAGCAAACCAGACGGAGTCCGGTTTAGCGGCCTACTTCTACTCACGTGATATTGGTCGAATCGTCCGCGTGGCTGAAGCACTTGAGTGCGGCATGGTAGGAATTAACGAAGGTGCAATTTCCAATGAATCAGCCCCTTTTGGCGGCATTAAACAGTCGGGTCTGGGACGCGAAGGCTCCCGGCACGGTATTGAAGATTATATGGAGATTAAATATCTCTGTTTTGGCAGCCTGGATTGAAGCGAGAAATCAATATGTTAAATCAAGACACCATTATGCGCATGGCTCAGCAACTCAATCAGGCTGAGAAAGACCGACAGCAGATCCAACAGATTTCGCTGCAAAACCCGGATATCACGCTGGAAGATGCCTACGCCATCCAGCGCACCTGGGTAAAACTCAAAATCGAAGAGGGTCGCCAGATGAAAGGCCACAAGATTGGCCTGACATCAAAAGCCATGCAGTACAGCTCACAAATCAGTGAGCCGGACTACGGCACTTTACTGGACGACATGTTCTTCGACGATGGCAGCGATATCCCATCCGATCGTTTTATCGTGCCGCGTATTGAAGTGGAGCTGGCTTTTATTCTGGCGAAACCGCTGACGGGTCCGAACTGCACCATTTTCGATGTGTATAACGCGACCGACTACATCATACCCGCGTTGGAAATTATCGATGCCCGCTGCCACAACATCGACCCGGATACCCAGCGCCCACGTAAGGTGTTTGACACCATCTCTGACAACGCCGCTAACGCAGGTGTGGTGATGGGCGGCCGCCCAATCAAACCTGATGCACTGGATTTACGCTGGATCAGCGCTCTGTTGTATCGCAACGGCGTAATTGAAGAGTCAGGCGTAGCGGCAGCAGTACTAAACCACCCGGCTAACGGCGTGGCCTGGCTGGCAAATAAACTCCACCCTTATGGCGTTCAGTTGGAAGCCGGACAGGTGATTCTTGGCGGCTCCTTCACCCGCCCGGTGCCTGCCCGCCCCGGTGACACCTTCCATGTGGATTACGGTTCAATGGGCGCTATCAGCTGCCGGTTTGTTTAAGGAGAACATCATGGAAATGCCAATTAACCATTTTAAACGTGCACTGGCAGAAAAAAGACCGCAAATCGGTTTATGGCTCGGCCTGTGCAGCCCCTACAGCGCAGAACTGCTGGCGGGTTCCGGATTCGACTGGCTGTTGATTGATGGTGAACACGCGCCTAACGATCTGCAAACCATTTTAAGTCAGCTACAGGCGGTTGCGCCTTACGCCTCCCAGCCGGTAGTTCGCCCGCCGTGGAACGATCCGGTCAGAGTGAAACAACTGCTGGATATTGGTGCGCAAACCCTGCTGCTACCGATGGTACAAAGCGCAGAAGAGGCACAATTAGCCGTTCAGTCTACCCACTATCCACCCAATGGAATCCGGGGTGTCGGCAGCGCACTGGCCAGAGCCTCTCGCTGGAACCGCATCCCTGACTATCTGCAAAAAGCCGATAGTGAAATGTGCGTACTGGTACAAATTGAAACCCGCCGTGGATTAGTCAATTTACCAGACATACTTCAGGTTGAAGGCATCGACGGCGTCTTTATCGGCCCAGCGGACCTCTCCGCCGACATGGGACTCCCCGGCCAGCCAAACCACCCGGAAGTCCAACAGGCCATTGAACATGCCATCGGCAAAATCATCGCCGCCGGAAAAGCCCCCGGCATCCTGATGGCCGACCAAAAAATGGCCCGACATTACCTGTCACTGGGAGCCCTGTTCGTCGCCGTCGGCGTCGACACCACCCTACTCAGCAAAGCCGCCGAATCACTGGCAAAACAGTTCCAACAAACCGCTGAACAGACAGCAACACCGGAAACAAACAGTACAAGTAGTGTTTATTAGAGAGTAGGTGAACAACAAGGTAAAGCCGTCCTTCGATATTGCTAATAAAACTAATCAAAAAGGGAAATTTATCCCCTTGGTTTTATTAACAAAGCTAATCGGAGGGAGAGGGTGCCGTGGGGGTCGACTTGGCGTAAGCCAACGAAGTGCCCGTAGGCAGCCTAGGCCCGACGCTCTCCGAAATCGAGTACAGACGGTCTTCCGGCCAGGCACTAAGCCGATACAGGCACTACGTAATTACGGCCGGAATATCCACCAAGGCTAATAACCACCACCACACAAACTGAGAAGCCTATGAACAATACAGAATCTCTACATCAAAATACCGGTGGCAGCTCAACCTCACCAGATATGCAGCACACCACCCATACACCACAACAACAGGCGGTCATCAAAAAGCTATTCCGTCGCGTGATCATCTTCCTGTTTGTGCTGTTCGTGTTCTCATTTCTCGACCGGATTAATATCGGCTTCGCCGGATTAACCATGGGTAAAGATCTGGGGCTTTCCTCCACCATGTTTGGCCTTGCAGCCACACTGTTCTATGCCACCTATGTTATTTTCGGCATACCCAGCAACATCATGCTCGGCATCGTCGGAGCCCGACGCTGGATAGCCACCATCATGGTGCTATGGGGACTGGCCTCCACCGCCACCATGTTCGCCACCGGCCCAACCAGCCTGTACATCCTGCGCATGTTAGTGGGAATTACCGAAGCGGGCTTCCTGCCGGGGATCCTGGTGTATCTGACTTACTGGTTTCCGGCATTCTTCCGTGCCAGAGCCAACGCACTATTTATGATTGCCATGCCAGTCACTATGGCCTTCGGCTCACTGGCCTCCGGCTATATCCTGTCATTGGACGGTATTCTCAACCTTAAAGGCTGGCAGTGGTTATTCCTGCTGGAAGGCTTTCCATCGGTACTGTTAGGTATAGTGGTGTGGTTCTATCTGGACGACACGCCACAGAAAGCCAAATGGTTAACCGATGAAGACAAAAAATGCCTGCACGACATGATGGAATCAGACTGCCTGACCTTAGTTCAGCCGGAAGGACCTACCAGCTACGGTGCAATGCAACAAAAAAGCCTGTGGCGTGAAGTGCTGTCTCCAGTGGTTCTGATGTACACCCTGGCCTACTTCTGCCTGACCAATACCCTGAGCGCCATCAATATCTGGACGCCTCAGATTATGCAAAGCTTCAATCAGGGCAGCAGCAACATCATGATTGGCTTCCTGACGGCCATCCCTCAATTTTGTACCGTCGCGGGGATGATTTGGTGGAGCAGACGTTCCGACCGCATGCAGGAACGAAAAGTCCATACCGTACTGCCATACATATTTGCCGCCTGTGGTTGGATTCTGGCGTCATTAACTAACCACTCAATGGTACAACTGCTGGGAATCATTATGGCCTCGGTTGGCTCATTTACCGCCATGGCGATCTTCTGGACCACCCCGGACCAGTCCATCAGCCTGCGAGCCAGAGCCGTTGGTATTGCCGTTATCAACGCCACCGGCAACGTTGGCTCCGCGGTAAGCCCACTGCTAATCGGCATCCTGAAAGACCAGACCGGCAGCTTCTCCTCCGGACTCTACTTCGTCGCCGGATTACTGATTGTAGGTGCCATCATCATTTGGTTTATCCCGATGCAACACTCAAGACCAAGGGCTACACCATAAATTTATTTATAACACCGCAGAAGACTCAGAATTTAGTTTATTCAAAAGAGACTCTGCGGCTAAGTTGAAACAACTGTACTGGCCCGAAGGGCAAAACACCAAAGGTGTTTTCAGACTGCTGACAAAGTCGGCTAGTTCAGTTTAGTCCCTTGAGATAGTCAACCATCGGGAGGGACGGGTGTTGGGGTCAACTTGGCGTAAGCCAACGAAGCGCCCCTAACCCGGCCAGGCCCGATGCGCACTACAACTGAGTACAGATGGTCTTCCGGCCGAGCACAAAGGTGATATAAGCAACATCGTTTTTACGGCCGGAATATGCACAGTGGCTGATTGATTAAGTTTGTCAGCAGGCGATCTGAATTCGGGTGCGAAGGTGCAGGGGGGCGTTCGCCCTAACGCCACTCGCACCAATATTCATTCAGACACAACACGATTAGTGGACGAAATTGACTCAGCACTAAAACTAAAAACCGCTCAAACTCAATATACCCGGGAGGCGTCCATGAACGACAAAAACCACCACCCACAGCCTTTTACCGCTAATATCGATATCAGCAAAGTGTATGACGCTCGCTATGAGTCACGAGATGTTCACTATGAGTCCTTTGCCCGGCTGGCTGAGTTTTTTGGTCGGGATATGCAGGTACACTGGCATGACTGCTATTTTCAGGTACATTTCTTAGACAGCGGACAAATTGAGCTACAGCTTGATGACCAACACTATTCAGTTCAGGCACCGCTGTTTATTATTACTCCCCCTTCTATTCCCCATGCGTTTAATACTAAATCAGACAGCGATGGCCATGTTCTGACGCTACGTCAGGAATTGGTTTGGCCACTATTAGAAAAACTCTATCCCGGCAATCAGGGGGCGCTAAATCTGCCGGCCATTTGCCAGTCATTATCCGGACAGGATAAAGAACTCAGCACCATCAGAACTTACTGGCAGCTTATCGCCACAGAGTTTCAACAGCAGGACGGGCCGGGAGAACAAACGCTGGCTCTGCTTTCTCAGGCG
The DNA here is from genome assembly GCF_004295645.1 of Limnobaculum zhutongyuii. NCBI lineage: Bacteria > Pseudomonadati > Pseudomonadota > Gammaproteobacteria > Enterobacterales > Budviciaceae > Limnobaculum > Limnobaculum zhutongyuii. The sequence goes on along the minus strand of NZ_CP034752.1, from coordinate 821,911 downwards.
CTGTTTATTCAACTGTTGCGTAATATTGAAGAGCTGGAGTCCTCGGTGTGCAGTGTGAAAGGCAATATTAAACTGTTCCAGCGCTTTAACTTTTTGATTGCTCAGCATTATAGAGAACACTATAACGTCCCCCATTACGCCGGATTAATCGGTATTACTGAATCACGACTTAACGACCTCTGCCGTCGCTTCTCTAACATGCCGCCAAAACGTCTTATTTTTGAACGCATTATCAGCGAAGCCAAACGTTCTCTGCTGTTTTCCACCGATTCGGTTCATACCATTGCCTACCAGCTGGGATTCAAAGATCCCGCCTATTTTGCCCGCTTCTTTAACCGCATGACCGGCAGTTCCCCAACGGGTTACCGTATGAGCCGGGTTTCTATTTCCGATAAACAGACTGAACCAACAACTTAATCCTGTCAGCCCATGAAAAGTACCCGTCATTGCCTTAAAAGTCTCTTCTTTGTCGGTGGTTATCTTGTTTCAATACATAAACAAAATTTAAACAAATAAGTAACATTATTTTTAACCACGGTATCAAAACCCCTTCGTAACTGGCGGAGGGAGAACAATAAAAAGCGCACTACAGCGTACTGAAACACCATGGAGGCAATCAGATTATGAAAAACACCAACCCAATGCTTGAGAAATTAAAACCAATCCTTCCGGCTATTGCCGCCAACGCCGCTCGTGCAGAACTGGAACGAAAAGTACCTGACGAAAATATCGCCCTGTTAAAAGGCATCGGCATGCACCGCGTATTTCAGCCAAAACACTATGGCGGTATGGAAATCTCCCTGCCTGAATTTACCGACTGCGTTGCGGCTCTGGCCGGAGCCTGCGGTGGTACTGCCTGGGCATTCAGCCTGCTGTGTACCCATAGCCATCAGCTGGCGATGTTTTCAAAACAGTTACAGGATGAGATCTGGGGAGATAACCCTGACGCCACCGCCAGCAGCAGTATCGCGCCATTCAGTACCATTCGCGAAGGAGATGGCGGAGTCTATCTCAGCGGTGAAATGGGCTGGAGCAGCGGCTGTGACCATGCTGACTGGGCAATTGTCGGCATGCGCCGCGAAAACGACAAAGGCGAACTGATTTATAGCTTCGGGGTGATCCCACGTAGCGATTATGAAATTCGTGATGACTGGTATGCGGTTGGTATGCGCAGCAGCGGTTCCAAAACCCTGGTGATTAAAGATGCCTTTATTCCTAACCACCGTATTGAAGCCGCACAGGACATGATGGAAGGCCGCTCCAGCGGGTTCGATCTCTATCCTGATAGCGATATTTTCTATACCCCTTATCGCCCCTATTTTGCCTGTGGCTTCGCCTCCATCAGCCTTGGGGTTGCCGAGCGTATGCTGGTCGCATTCAAAGAGAAAACACAAAACCGGGTGCGTGCTTACACCGGCGCTAAAGTTGGTACCGCTACGCCAGCATTAATGCGCCTGGCAGAATCAACCCATCAGGTTGGTGCGGCACGTGCATTTCTGGAAAAAACCTGGGAAGAGCATGCCGAGCATGGGCGCAACCATCAATATCCAACCAGAGCAACGCTCACTAACTGGCGTACCAACCAGGCCTACGCGGTAAAAATGTGCGTGGAAGCGGTAGATCGCCTGTTCAGTGCCGCCGGAGCAACCAGCTGGATGGAACACAATGAAATACAGCGTCTGTTCCGCGATTCACACATGACCGCGGCACACGCCTACACCGACTATGATATCTGTTCACAGATCCTCGGCCGTGAGCTGATGGGGCTGGAACCCGATCCAACCATGGTTTGAGATGAGATAAGGAGTCCTGCTTCATGACAACCCATGCTGATAATACTCTGGACCCGCGCGCTTTCCGGCGCGCTCTGGGTAACTTTGCAACCGGCGTAACCATTGTAACGGCGGCCTTATCTGACGGCACCAAAGTCGGAGTAACCGCCAATAGTTTTAACTCTGTGTCTCTCGATCCACCGCTGGTGCTATGGAGTATCGATAAGCGTTCCGGTAGCTATCCGGTATTCGAGCAGGCCACTCACTTTGCTATCAATGTGCTGGCGGCGGATCAGGTTAATCTGTCTAACCAGTTCGCCCGCCCACAGGATGATAAATTTGCCGGTGTAAATATCGAAACCGGTGCCGGCGGCGCTCCTCTGTTTATCGACTGTTCCGCCCGTTTTCAGTGCGAAAAATATCAGTTGGTGGACGGGGGGGATCACTGGATTATGATTGGAAAAGTGGTCGCTTTTGATGACTGTGGCCGCGCACCGCTGGTTTATCATCAGGGTTCTTACTCGATGGTTCTGCCCTATCCACGCGAACAAAAGAAAGAAGAGTGCGGTACTACACCAAGCACGTTTCAGGGCCGATTACGTAACAATATCTTCTATCTGCTGACCCAGGCCTTGCGCAGCTATCAGGCCGATTACCAGCCGAAACAGCTCTCTACCGGTTTGCGCGCCAACGAAGCCCGTATGCTGATGGTGCTGGAAAATGATGCAGAACTGGAACGTTCTCGCCTTCTGGTGGAAGCCGCCATGCCGGACCGTGAAATTGAAGAAGCGGAAGAAAACCTGTGCCGGAAAGGGTTAGTCTCCCATACTCAAAGCGGTTACAGACTGACTGATGCAGGGACAACTCAGGCTGAAATGCTATGGGATATAGCAGCCAGACAGCAGGAGCAGGTGTTATCGGAGTTCAGTGAAGAAGAGATTAAAACCCTGCGGAAGGTATTAAAAGGAATTATTGCTCTGCGCTAATCGCGTATATTGAAACTCTCTCAACCTGTAACACAGGTTGAGAGAGAGTAATGCATTACTTCTCGATAACTAAAATATCGATACGACGGTTTTTAGCACGATTTTCGTCAGTATCGTTTGGTGCTACCGGATGTTCTGAACCATAACCTTTCGCTTCCAGACGGCTGGCATCAGCGCCCAGTTGAATCATCTGAGCACGTACAGAATCTGCACGATCCTGAGATAACTTCAGGTTAATCTCTTCAGTACCGGTGTTATCGGTATATCCACCCAGCTTTAATTTCACATTTGGATACGCTTTCAGAATAGCTACGATGTTATTCAGCTGTTCATCAGACTGTGGCTCCAGTTGAGCGCTGTTGGTTTTAAACAGTAAACGGTCGAAAGAGAACCAGGTGGTGCTGTCGACTGGCAGGTTGCTTTCAATAAACTCAATCAGTTTATTTTCAACGCCATACTGTGGAATGTTCAGCTCTTTACCATCTGGTAACAGTTTACGGAAGAAGTCACCCAGGTTACCCCACAGGCTTCCGGTGCTTACCTGAGCAGTAGCCGCTGGCGGTGCAATTTCTACCGGAGTGCTTTCTTTAGTGGTACCACAGCCACGCAGGAAATAAATTGCAGCCAGAATTAACAGTAACAGCAGAAGTAACCACCACTTGCCGCCACCTTTTTTCTTTTCAGCTAATTTAGGTGTTGGTCTGATTGGTGCATCCGGATTCAGTAATGGTTTGGCTGGAGCCACAACCTTAACGGTATTTGGCTTAGTCGCTTCATTAACAGAGAATGACTGGAACTGAACCGGCAGTTCGGCAGAAATCAGGTGTGCCTGTGAAGATAACCATCCCTTCAGAGAAATAGATTGAGTTGCACGATTATTAACATAATCTCTCAGCGCATTGATAACCATTCCGCCAGCAACGGTTAACAGCATTTTGGCTGAACTCCCGTTCAGATTAAATACTGAAGCCACTTTGTCGGTGATTTCTGGCATTTTTCCGGTGATCATCGTCATCAGGGAGGATAATTTATCGCTCTGGTGATGATTACCATCAATAAGACTATTAATATTAAACTCAGGAATTTCCTCTAATTCAGCAATAAACTCGTGAGAGCTATCGGAATGTTTCAGGTAATTTCTCACCTGCTCTAATACAACAGGAAAAACGCTGGGTAATGCCAGTCCCAGTCCGCTCTCTTTCTCTCCCAAAGAGTGAGATAGTTTTTCAATCAGCTGCGGTGTTACATTAGCAGTCAGTAGCTTAATTATATTGTCCATTGTTATTCATCTATCCTTGGATAAATCGTATCTATAACAAACCATTACAGTTCACTATAAATATAGAAGTTAGTTAATTTAATAATGAAATTAATCATCTTATTGCCGGTTTAATTATTGAAGGACATAATTAACGGAAGGGAGTTTAAGAGAAAGAAACGGGAAACGTCAATCTATTTAGGTTCAGCTATGGTATTTGTCCTACAATAGAATATTTACAGAAATCGCACCAAATAATTAAAAACAGTATCAAAACCAAATAAGTCAAATCTAACATAATGATTTTAATTGAAATTAAAATTAAGCTTTATCATCATCAGCGTATATTAGTTTCATAAAAAAAGATAACAAGATGTTATCTTTTTTATTCTGAGAAATGCGCTTCCCAATAAAACCTGTGTCTGATGTATATCAATTATCACAAGTGTGGTTATTGCCATCCTCTAAGTAAAATAAATAGGCTATTTATTTTACTTAATTAGCCCATAAGTGCTGAATCATTAATTGAACATTACGATTACCACGATATTCATTAATATCCAGTTTATAGGCAATGGTCGCTTGTTTAATACTGGCATCCGGCCACTGAGTCGTATCAATATTGAATGCAATGCCATCTAATAGTACACCGCCGCCTACCGGTTCAACAGTAACTTTTAAATGGCGTTCACCAACCAGACGCTGCTGTAATATTTTAAACTGACCATCAAATACCGGTTCCGGAAATGATTGCCCCCAGGGGCCGCCGTCGCGTAATAGTTCCGCCGTATCCAGCGTCAATAACGCATTCTCCAGTTCGCCATCGGTCCAGATAACCCCTTCCAGAGCCGATGGATCCAACCATTCGCCAATCAAATCGGCAAAACGCTGCTGAAACTCGCTGAAGCGGGACTCTTCAAGTGATAATCCCGCTGCCATGGCATGACCACCAAATCGCAGCATTAAGCCGGGATAGAGGGTGTCTAATCGTTCAAGAGCATCCCGCAGATGTAGCCCGGCAATTGAACGCCCGGAGCCTTTGAGAATGCCATCACCCGCCGGAGCAAACGCAATCACCGGGCGATAGAACCGCTCTTTTATTCTTGATGCCAGAATACCTACCACCCCCTGATGCCATTCAGGATGGTACATTGCCACACCATAAGGAAGTTCTGCTTCATTTTGTTCAAGCTGCTGGCACAGGGTTAACGCCTCAACCTGCATTCCCTGTTCAATCTCGCGACGCGTTTGGTTTAACGTATCCAGATCGCTCGCCATCCCGCGCGCTTCGGCCATATCGTTGCTCAGCAGTAACTCAACGCCAATGGACATATTATCCAGACGCCCTGCCGCATTCAGCCGTGGCCCCAATGAGAAGCCCATATCGTTAGCGGTCAGTTGGCGCGCATCTCGCTTGGAAACTTCCAGCAATGCCTTAATTCCCGGTCGACACTGCCCGGCGCGAATACGGTTAAGCCCCTGATGCACCAGAATTCGGTTATTGGCATCCAGCGGAACCACATCCGCCACGGTGCCCAGCGCGACTAAATCCAGCAGTTCTGCCAGATTAGGCTCGGCGATGCCCTGTTGTTCAAACCATTTTTCTTCACGCAGACGCGCCCGTAGAGCCAGCATCAAATAAAAAGCGACACCCACACCCGCCAGTGATTTGGAAGGAAACTCACAGTTATCCAAATTTGGATTAATAATGGCTTCTGCGGCGGGTAGCGTTTCTCCCGGCAGATGGTGATCGGTGACCAACACCTGAATGCCTTTGGCATGGGCACTGTCAACTCCGGCATGGGAAGAGATACCGTTATCCACGGTGACGATCAGTTCCGCCCCCAGCTCCACGGCCTGTTCAACCACTTCCGGGCTCAGGCCGTAGCCATCTTCAAACCGGTTAGGCACCAGATAATTGACTCGGGGAAAACCCATACTGCGCAGCGCCAGAATGCTTAACGCCGTGCTGGTTGCTCCATCCGCATCAAAATCACCCACGATGACAATCTGACGTTTATCCTTCAGCGCCGCCAACAGCAAATCTACCCCTTGCTGTATTCCGTCCAGCTGCTGATAGCTCAGTAAACTTCTGGCACCTTTATCCAGCTGGCTGGCATCCGTTACCCCACGAGAGGCATATAAATGACGCAATAGCGCTGGAATTGTCGATGGCAGAGTGCTGCTGTCAACCTGAGGACGACGACGTAATTGTGTTTTATTCATAGTGGAAGTGTATTTAAACCTGGTGTTTACAGCGAAGTGCAAAGCGTAATACCCGCAGCAGTAAAACCACCTGCTGCGGGTGACTAACGAAAGAATTAGTTAACTTTTATACCACTTTTATGCGCAGTATAGGCATCCAGCGTGGCTTTCAGATCGCTTGGCGCGCTATAGCCAGAAAGTACAGTGGTACCATCAACAACGATCGCTGGCGTTCCCTGAATACCAAACAGTGAACCCAGTTCATAATGACGTTTAATATCAATATCACACTTGGCTGGTTTTACCGCTTTACCGGCCATCGCATCATCAAAGGCCGTCATACGATCAGACGCACACCAGATAGAAGCCATTTTTTTCTCTGCGTCTGATTCAACACCCTGACGCGGATAAGCCAGATAGCGAACAGTGATACCTAGTTCATTATAACCGGCGATTTCTTTGTGCAACTTGGTGCAGTAACCACAGGTGATATCGGTAAAGACCGTAACCACATATTTTTCCTGTGGTGCTTTATAAATGATCATCTCATCTTTCAGGGCTTCCATACGCTTGGACAGAATAGGCCCTAACTGATCGGAAGTGGCATTAACCGGCACAGGCCCGCTGATGTCATATAAAGGTCCTTGCAGAATATGTTTACCATCGCTGGAGACGTAAAGTACCCCTCCCTCAGTCAGTACGGTCTGCAACCCGGCAATCGGCGATGGCAGAATTTCGATCTGAGTGGCGCCAAGCTTCTGTTGCAGAGCTTGCTTAATCGCCGCATCATCCGCTTTAGCTACGGAAGTGAATGCTGTCAGCGCCAGCGTTAATAGCAATAAACCTTTCTTCATCATTTTTCCTTTGGATTATCAGTCCGGAGCCCATCCGGTTAGGCCCGGGGATGGTGCTGTTGGTGTAACTGTTTCAACCGTTCGGTTGCTACATGAGTATAAATCTGGGTGGTCGACAAATCACTGTGACCTAATAGCATCTGTACGACACGCAAATCTGCACCATGGTTCAATAAATGTGTCGCAAATGCATGACGCAATACGTGAGGTGAAAGTGCCTCACTGTCGATACCTGCCAGCACCGCATAATGTTTAATCCGGTACCAGAATGTCTGGCGGGTCATTTTCTGCCCGCGTTTGCTGGGGAACAGAATATCCAGTGTGCCGCCATTGATCAACCATGGTCGACTGTACTGAAGATATTGTTCAAGCCAGTAAACCGCCTCTTCCCCCAGAGGAACCAGCCGTTCTTTATCACCTTTACCAATGGCCCGAACGACGCCCTGACGCAGACTGACATCGCTGATAGTGAGTCCTACCAGTTCAGACACCCGCAGCCCGGTCGCGTACAGCACTTCCAGCATGGCTTTATCGCGCAGCTCGATGGGCTCTTCAGTGCGAGGGGTTTGCAGCAGAGATTCTACCTGAGATTCGGTTAAATCTTTAGGCAATCTCTGTGGTAGTTTTGGCGAAGACAGCAACGCTGAAGGGTCGTCGCTGCGGATCTTTTCACGATACAGATACTGAAACAGTCGCCGCATGGCGCTTAACATCCGCGCAGAACTGGTTGCCTTATATCCGCCATCAACCCTGTCAGCCAGAAACGATTGCAAATCCAGTGCCTGCGCGTTCTCCAGCGTCAGGTCGTGGGCGTGTAACCACTCGCTTAACGCCCGTAAATCCAGACGGTAAGATGCCAGCGTGTTCTCTGCCAGATTGCGTTCCAGCCAGAGCGCATCCAGAAATTGTTCAATCAGAATTGTGTTATCCTGCGCCACCTTTCCTCCTTCGCTGACACTACCTTTTGCTTAATTATGTCTGATAATACCCTATCTGGTATACTTCCCCCTAAACTTCTACCCGTAATAAAGCGATATACACCATGAAGATCGGCCTGTTTTATGGTTCAAGTACCTGTTATACCGAAATGGCGGCAGAAAAAATCCGCGATTTTCTCGGTGAAGATTTAGTGGTTCTGCACAACGTTAAAGACGATCCCGTTACCCTGATGGAGCAGTATCCCATTCTGATCATGGGTATTCCTACCTGGGATTTCGGCGAACTGCAGGAAGACTGGGATAAGGTTTGGGGAGCGCTGGAGCGTGTTGACCTGCACGGTAAGATCGTGGCGCTTTACGGTATGGGCGACCAGGATGGCTACAGTGAATGGTTTCTGGACGCGCTGGGTATGCTGCACGACCATCTTAAACCGATGGGCGTTAAGTTTATCGGCTACTGGCCAACCGAAGGCTATAACTTTACCAGCCAGCGAGCCGTTACGCCGGATGGCAGCCAGTTTGTTGGTTTAGCGCTGGATGATGTGGTGCAGTATGACGCCAGCGATGAACGCATTGAAAACTGGTGTGAGCAAATTTTAGCTGAGATGCAGGCGCTGCTATAGTTGGTGTTAAATGCCGCTTTCTGCGGCATCAGCCATTCCCAATCGTTGCTCAAGCAAGGCGTTATCTACGGTTAAATAGAGAAAACTGATCAGGTTATGTTCGTTTTGTTGATAGGACTGCCTGAGCTGTTGCACCAGTTGTTCCGCCCTTTCTGATGAATCAGTCACTGCCAGCAGTTTCAGGCCAAAGTCAGGTCTATGTCGATAAGTTACCCGTTCAATTACAACAAATTGTTGCAGCATGTGTTGTTTAACCATTTGATTAACCTTGTATGTCCTTTTTATCTGAAACAATTCGCCTGATTTGTTCAGTTATTCTAAACAACTTAAATGTTAAGGGATGCTAAACATATCGTCAATGTGTTTAATTGATGGTTGATGTCATGCTGCCAAAACGCCTTAAGGCCGCCAGAAAAAAAGCCCGCCTGACTCAAGAGAAATTGGGCGTTATGGCTGGAATTGATGAATCCACCGCTCGTTCACGCGTTTCTCAGTATGAGAGTGGGACTTATCGCCCTACATTTGAAATGATGTGTTCAATTGCCAAAGTACTTAATGTGCCGGAATGTTATTTCTATACCGTTGACGACGAGTTTGCCGAGGCGGTTTTGGGGTTATATGCAGCAAAAAACGTGGCTTAAAACGGACATTTTTCAGGATAAAAGAGATGGATAAACAACACGCCGATATCAGTAAATTTTTAAGTTACGTTTTGCGTCATCAGCCGGAAGCTATTGGGTTAACGCTGGATAGTGAAGGATGGGCAGATATTAAGACCTTGATCGCCTGTGCCGCTAAAGACGGTAAACACCTTGAGCCGGCCTTAATTCAGTCAGTGGTCGAAACCAGCGATAAAAAGCGGTTTGCTATTTCGCAAGATGGTCTGCGGATCCGGGCCGTTCAGGGGCATTCCTCTGCTCAGGTGGATATCCGCTATGAAGAGCAAGTTCCGCCAGAATTTTTATACCATGGCACAGCGACCCGTTTTCTTGATTCTATTCGCGAGCAGGGGTTGATTGCCGGGTCGCGTCAGTATGTACATTTGTCTGCGGATGAAGCTACGGCGGTGGCCGTCGGGCAACGGCATGGTAAACCTGTGGTGTTAAAGATTAAGGCGCTGGAGATGTATCGGCAGGGGTTGGTGTTTTATCGGGCGGAGAATGGGGTTTGGTTGAGTGGGTCTGTGCCGGTTGGGTTTATTGATTAACCAGAACAATGATGGGTAAAAACTCATTGTTTCTACAATGAATATCATGCTGAGATGCCATTTTCTCTACTCATCCACTGCTGAGTTTTAATCTTTCTGGGGTGCAGCAGACCATTACGTGCGGTTTTCACTAAGAGATTATAAAGGTGTAGAATTCCCTTTTTCACTGAGATAACGCTTTGCCAACGCAATAAAATTCTGTCCATCCTCTGGACTTAAAAATGCCCTTAGAGGAATAACGGTAAAATAATTTTCTTTATTACAAATAAAGATGAATTCGTCTTTTAGGTAGATCTTCGAAATAAAATGCCAAAAAGTTCGCGCTTCATATTTATCATTACCTTGGCAAATGAAGTCTGGATGCACTGTTACTGTGGTTGCGTATTTAGCATATGCCTTTTCTTTCGATTCATTTTTATTCATAGAAGACTTGAATAATTCATCACGTATACAATAAAAAAATAATGAAAGAATAAAAGCACCAACTGCTACATATAGAGCAGTTCTATTTTCCATAAAATCATATATCTTCCAAAATGTTATAAGTGTTGCAACTACAGCTATACCTGTAGAAGCAATCAATAGCATGTCTAATGAATGTACCCAAAAATAACCAGTTACCTTTTCATGTATAAGAGAACCTTTTATCTTTTCCTGAGCGTTGACTCTTTCTTTAACACTCATTGTGTAAGTTACAGATATTTCATCGGTGCTCATTTTTATCTATTTCCTTATAAACTGGAAAAATGGGGGTTTAAGATCGAGCAACTGCTAAACGTTACTTCTAAGCGAAGGAGGATGGTGATTAATCTCTAACAGTTAAAACGCAAGCCCTCTATATTTTTTTCGGGATCGCATTTTATTCTGAACTCAATAATATCTTTTCAGCTTCCTTTGCTGCTTTAATAACGCCTATCCATTCCTCTTTTACAATGTATTCTTTATCAGATAGTTCTATTCCATATTTATCAAATACTACATTTAAAGAACTAACAACTTTAGCTATTACATTGGACTCATTTTTCCCAACTAAAACCCAGCCGTTCATAGACTCATGATCATCAGCTAAATCAGTGTCGTCATATAAAAAATGAACCGCATAATCTAATGCATCATAACCACCACAAGGATGAATACCTTCCACCCATGCTTGATACTGGTACTTTTCATCACTTAATCCGTGAATATAATCAATTAATTCTTCACGCATTTCAGGGTATTTTAATTGGGAAATTTTCATTTTTCATTTATTAATGATAAATTAAAGGAATATATTTTTAGTATTCGTAGCTATTATACAAAAAGAATCAGATTTAATAAGTCAATTCACATTGAATACTTGATACTTTTATCATTTTAGTAAAAGGTCTTAACTTTTCCAAATAAAAACTAAAATCCACAATCTTCGTATCAGAAGAAAGATAAACCCTATTAATAGAGAGTGAAAAAGACATCCAGCCTGAGTATATCAAGAATTCACCACCTATATTGTTGCTACTAACTAACACTATACCTAAATTATTTTCATCACTATGAAAATTAATAAATTCTTCCAATTTGAAATCACTATACTTCAGCGTTTTCCAATCATAATCGTCTATATCAGTAGGCATGATAAAAGTGACACAGCCCTCGAAATCAATCTTCCAGCCGCTATTTATTAATTTTATAACAATATCCTTAGGTGATAAGTCTTGAGAAAACTGTATATCAATACTTGCTTGCAAGCCCATATCAACACTCCTTAAAGATATACCATTAAAATTCAATTACGATTTAACACTTTAAAAATCATCAAGATTAATTTAAAGAACAGATCAGTTTTCTTTCCTTAAATATATACACCACCCATTATTGATAATTTTGATTGACTCAGGAAAATCTAGTCGTTCCACATAGGTTTTAATAGTAAAATCATCATCAAAGTCAGCTATTATCTCCGTTTCAACATAAGATGCGATTTCTTTATCTAACTCTGTAAACTCACCATCAAAATAAAAAAACAACTGCATGTTTTTATTAGTGATAGTTACAAATACACTACGCATATTAGACGTTACATTTCCTAATAGTGCCCTTTGTGCTGATAATCTTAAATAGGCAGAAAAACCATCATTTTTCATAGTCTTTTTCTCATTAGTTTAATTATCTGCTAGTCGGGAACGATATAAGCCAAAATTTTCATAATAAATTAGTGTTTAATAAGTTAACTAGCTGACTATAAGTCATATTTTTTTCAAAAAAATTATTTTCAGTTAAAGTTATTTTTATAATAAGCAATACCTTCCTCAATAGCCTCTTTCAAGTTATCTGAATCTATCCTAAACGAAGTTTCATTAGTCAGGGGACCGCCAAATATTAATACTGTAAAAGGGCGTGATGGCTCATCACTCCAACGTTCACCATCAATTTTAACTATAACTGATGCCCCATCTTTAGATATAGCTTCAAGTTTGGAAAATAACTCATTCATAAAATTCCCCATTGTTCTTTTAAATAATATGCCTCATACCAATTTCATTTTTTAAACAGGCATATTCACTAAGTGCATTAAAATTTTAAGTTCGTGAAAACATCTGAGTACTATTGCTTCTTCAATTCAGATTATTACTATTCAGTACCTTTTGAATCATCACACTAGGTTCAAGGCTGATACGCCAACAGTTAACTGTTGTGTCGATAAGGATAACTCATCAAAACCATCAACAATAACATCCACTAGCCTTTCGAAAGAGGGACACTCTTTGATAGGAAACATAATTTTATTTGCCATTACTTGTCACCTCCTTTTGTTATTGAACCACTGGTTACATTCAGTCCCCAACAAGGACTGCTCACTATTTTAATTTGTTGTATATCTTTTTGGCAGAATTTAAACTCATTTCATTAGCTCCTCCAGCATATTCAGGATCAGATGACTGCACGGGATCATTTTCCCAATCACATACTGGGCATATTTCATAACATCCTAGCTCATCTATAACTTTAGCCCCGCAACAAGGACAGCTATACAATTCATCACTTATCATTGTCTATCGTCACATGGCTGACGCCATATTCTTCCTTTGATACTAGAAACTGAACATGGATATCCGCCCCTAAAGTTCTAAAGGGGCATTTGTTTTGACTAAGAACTTAATTATTAACTCTGTTGATAACGTTCATCCTGCTGAATAAGTGGTTCTATTTGAGCCTCCCAGACATTTTTTTGAAAAATTTGTAATTCTGATGGCTCTTTTCTGGATGAAATACAATTTCTGATAGCTTGAACAGCTATATTGAAATCAGTAATGCTTAATTCAATAAAACTAATTTGGTCAAGAGCTTCATATTGCATAATTTGGTCATATATACCTACAAACTTTTCTTGTAAAGATTCCTTAAATAGCACTTCTAATGCATTAGAAGCACTTCTATTGAGCCCTGCATGCAAGCTACCCTCAAGGTTGTCATTTTCTGGAGGCTTATATCCAATAAAAAAAGTTGCACTCATAAATCACCTCACTGAGAATTATGGCAATTGAACAAGTAAAGTATTAACTTTTTCAGTATCTTCCGGATACAACTGAAGATACTTTTCACAAGCTAAACGAGCATAGTTAAAACCCACAGATTCAGAAACAATAACTTCTCCACCCCAAACTCCAAACATCATCCCTTCGAAATAACATTCAGGATCAGGATCCTCAAAATCAGGAAATGAACAATACGCTTCATTAACACAACAACCAACCTTATTTAAAAGGTACGGCAACATAAAAATGAATTTCCCCTGTAAATGCATTGAATTAAAATAATATTTAACAACCCACTCAGGATCATTCTTATAATCTATACTCTCAAAGATATATTCGTTCATAAATTAGCCACCGGATGAAAATTTTCAATCACTCCTGTTCTCAGATCCAAATAAATCTGAAACTTTATCCCACCAGCTATTGCTGTGTATTCTCGTTGTCTTGATTTAATAGCTGCTTTATACCCATTGCTTGCAGCCTGTTTCCCCAAATCCAATATTTGTTGGTCAGTAAAAACTTTGGGGTCATAGATTGTCTTAACAAATATTTTGTCTTTGTAACCTGTAATATTTCCGACACGATCGTAAGATGGTATTTTATATTGAACCTCTCTTATACCCTTCACATCACTTTCAATTTCATCGATAATTTTCATATTTTCCTCATTTGCTATTGGGTTGAGGGTATTGACATCAATATTGTTTTAAATCTTATAATATCTATCGTTGCCAGACTTCAATTGATACATATTTCACCTAATCTCCAAATATTTCATATAGCTTATGATTACGCTGTAAAATAAAAAAGAGAAAGTTAATTGAAGTTATAGTTAATATTTAATGGTTAAACAAACTCCCGACTAAAATATATAGCCGGGAGTTTCTTGTTTTGTTATGGCAGTTGGGCAAGTAGCGCATTAACTTTTTCAGTATCTTCAGGATGTAGCTGAAGGTATTTTTCGCAAGCCAGCCGAGTATACCTAAAACAAGTATCTTCGCTTACGATGATCGTATCTTCTTCTTCAGGAGGATAACCGTAAGCAAACTCAACCCCTTCAAAATGTTCTTCTTCATAATAACTATTCATGTCAGGAAAAGTACAATAGGCGCCATCTACATGAAAACTAACCTTCTCAACTAAATAACCTACGGCTTTTAAGAAGTATCCATCCCCGAATATAATATCAAAATAAGCAGTAATTATTCTTTCTTCTCTAGATAAATTGCCAATTTGTTTAAATAATGATTTCATTAATTAAATTGTCCTATTGAGGATGGAAATTACGTACAACACTAGTGGCTTTGTCTACATAAATCCTAAAAGTCACACCTTCAACTATGACATTCGCTGTACCATTACTGCTAGCCATAGCATTTTTATAACCAATAGCAGATGCCCTTTTCCCTAAATCCAACATTTTCTGATCTGTAAAGACTTTAGGATCATAAATTGTTTTAGGCAATTCAGCGGCTTTATATCCTATAATATTACCTGCTCGATCATATGCTGGAATTTGATATGTAACTTGAGTAATACCTTTAACGTTTCCAGGTATTTCACTGATTATCTTAACATTATATTGACTTGCAGCAGCATAGAATGAATCAGCATTATGAGCCCCTTTAATTCCCGTTTTTTGCGTAAAACCATCAAAATTCGCCAGATGATTAGCTAAACTAGCCCGATAATCCAAGGTATTAGGAGTAATACGTAATTGGTTAACTGACCACACCGTTCCTGCTGCATTTGTTGCCGCATCCATCGCCCATAACAACCGCTCCCCATCCGTAGGAACTTTACCATCAATCGGATTGGCACCACCGGCAGCAGAATACGTCTTACATATTGCAGAAGCACCACCCGGCAATCCACACCCCGCATTAAAATAAGCCGCACCCAGCTCTTTAATAAAGTCTTCCGAACTGCCATTTTGATGTTTGGCTGCAATAGCCTGAACTTCATTAGCCTCAGCTAAAACCCATTCTTTACCGTTGTTGGTTGACTGCTCGGTAACAACACAAAAACCATTCCCGGAGTTTACACAACTAACAATATCCCCCGGCTTGTGCTCAATTTGCTCCGTACCTGCAAGTTGAAAATCAGGGCCAAACTCATTCTCTTCCACTTTATCAATACTACTGCCTTTGTCTCTCAGCTTATCAATATCTTGTTTCAGTTCCTGACAGGCACCACTTCCTGCATTACCACCCTGACAGGCTGAGGCGTATTCCTTCTCTTTACGATCAAGAACCTGTTTTTCACCTGTTGTCAGGTGGTTATTCACTGCCGCGTTATACCCCGCCCCGGCCGCCGTTGCCATAGATTCCGTACTATCCCCAGCCACCCCGCCAATTGCACCCGACGCTATCATTGCCAGTGCTGCCACCGTCTGGCGTTCCGCTTCCGTCAAGTCTTCCGGTTTTCTACCATCGTACAACTTCTCGGTAATTAACTGCGCCATCAGCTCACCGCTTGCAGCACCAATAGCCCCGGAAGCTGCGCTGTTACCGCTGGCCTGAGCCACTGCCGCACCAATAATCGCATGCGCTATCGCGTTAATGGCCTTGTCCTTCATCTCCGGCCCTTCGGTTAGCGCTTTCACGCCCTGAGCCAGATAAGGAGCCGAAGCCGCCGCCGCCCATTGCAACAGTCAGCGCTGCACCTGCCGCCTGAATAGCCCGTTGCACATCGCTACCCGTGCCGTACTCTTTCATCTGCTTTTCATTGGCAATAGTAAACTCGGCCTGATACACCACGTTATACGTGGCTTTATTGAGGTCTTCCTGCGTTGGATTGTCATTACCCGCTTTAGACAAATCGGCTCGCGCCTGCGCAATTATCGCCGGGTCATTCGCCGCTGACTCTTTTTGAGCATCCGCTTTAGCTCTCGCCTCATCCTGCGCTTTCATCGTTCCATAGTTAGTCGCAATGGTCGTCACCTGCGAAACAATCTGCCCCGCCAGATTAATCGCCTCCAGATTGCGCATCTCTTCTTCAGCATTGAAGATTTTATCCAGCGGATTCGCGGCATTTTCCGTATCGCGACTGATGGTGGCAATATCTTGCTGCTGACCATCCTTATCCCGAATAGTAATCGCCCCATCCGCTATCGCCGCATGCGTGGTGCTACTGGCGCTATCACCATAGGCCACCACAATCGGTGTTCCCGGCACGCCCGGAAAGCCCATCGGTGCACCACCGCCAGAGCCAACGCTGATCGACACATGGCTGACGTCATACTCTGCCTTATTCTTAATATCACTCCAGCCAAGCGTGCCGGTATCCAGACTGTTTTTATCCGGCGTAGCTTCAGAGGCAATCACCGCACCGTCTAACTGCGTATGCTTACCCACGGTAATGTCATAACCGCCTTTACCGGCATAAATCCCGCTCTGCTCATTGACGCTGGCCCAGGTACTGTCCATCTTGTCCATGGTGAAACCCAGACTGCCGTCAAAGCCGGTGCCGTAGCTACCCGCAATATTAAGCGAGTACTGCTCATAGCTGTAATCATCGGTGTCCTGCAACGAACGAACGGTCAGGTCACGACCTACGTCCATCATCACGGAATAACCCTTCGCCAGTGCACCAATCAGGTTGGTATCCCGGCCGCTGATGATGGTCAGGTTGTTACCCGCCTGTAACTGGCTCTCAGTCCAGTACAGACCGTCTGCATGCATATTCCCTTGCGAGAAGTTAGCATCAGCAAAGAAACGCAGGCCGTTTTTACCCCCGCCCCAGCCAAAGCTCACGCCAGCGTTACCGCCGTAGCTCTTGTTCTCGCTGTCGGTTTTCTGGGTATTCGCCGCCGCCAGCAGGTTAACGTCCCGATTGGCGTCCAGAATCATGTTATTACCGGCATTAATGGCTGAGCCTTTAATGGTGATATCGCCGTCAACGCCCTTCTCACCGTTACCGGTGGCAGTAATGGACAGATTATTGCCTGCCGCAATGGTAGAACCCTGAGCCGCCCGAATTTTGGTATCGGTGGTGGATTCGGTATGCTGAGTACCGCCAGAAATACTGATACCCACAAACCCTTCACTGCTGTCAGGCAAGTCCATCATACCGGCCTGCACTGCCTGTACCGCCGACAATGCCGCTTTGATTTCCTGTAGTGCTTTGATTTTACTGTCCTGAGTGTCCTGCGCCTGTTTGGCTTCGGTTACCGCCGCATTCAGGGCGCTACCGGCTGCGCCGGATAGTGCGACGGTCATACCCGACTGGGTACGCTCATATTTGTCGTGAATGCTGGTCTGGTTTTCCACTGACTCAATGGTCACGTTTTTACCCGTCAGGCTGATATCCTGTTGGGCAATCACATCAGAACCTTTTATGGATAAATCATTACCCGCAACTAGCGATACGCTACCCTCGGTACTGCCGACGGTGCTGCCGAGATGGCTGATACGATGAGTGGTCTGAGTGGATTTTTCATCAATCGTTCCTACCGTAACGCCGATCCCGCCAGAACCCATAACGCCCGACTTGGTTTTCTGGCTGAAATACCGGTCGTCTTCGGTTTCCTGAGCAGCCGTCACCGTCAGATTATTCCCTGCCGCCAGAGCCACATCATGGGTACCAACCACCTGGCTGCCGGATACCCGCAGATCATTTCCCGCTTTCAGACTGACGGAATCACCACTCAGGCTACTGGACTCTGCGTTGTGATGGTTGAGGGTAATCTCCCTCACCTCTGTCACTTTCGCCATACCGCTACCGCTGGTACCGCTGATCTTGGTTTTTTCATCCAGACTCACGGTAGACTCACCGGCTAAAATCTGAATGTCATGTCCGGCACTGACCTGAAGATGTCCTCCGGCCTCAACGTTAGCCGCTTTTGCCACAATATCGTTATCGGCCAAAAGGGTAACGTTTCCTGCTGCTGAAATCTGAGTACCAACATCCTGAGCATGGGTGAGGGTGTAGTAGTTATCACCATCAAACCGGGCACTGCGGCTGTCAGATACGTTAACCGTATTGAGATTCAAGTCATGTCCGGCACTGATAACGGTTTGCCCGTCCTGCCCGTTATTAATCACCTGAGCCGCGGTCAGATTAATATCATTACCCGCCTTCATGGTCAGAAGACCGCCATCATTGTGTACTACCGCACCGGCAACCTGATTAATTATCGTCCCGCTGCCGTTACTGCGGGTGGTGGTCAGCAGATTAATATCATTTCCCGCCTGAAGCCTCAGGCTGTCAAAGCCCTGCATCAAACCGCCAATATTATTAATATCGTTATTCGCCAGCATCGCTACGTTATTACCGCTGATGCTGCCGCCCATATTCTGAATATTCTGCGCCAGTACGTTTAGCTTATCGCCCGCCAGAATGCGCCCCTGATTCACCAGATCGCTGGTCAGTTGCAGATTTACCTGTTTTCCGGACAATAAAGCGCCGCTACCGTCAATATCCTGCGACCTGACCATCGCATACACTTGTGGCACCAGAACCGTCTGAACCGTGCCATCCGGCAGCGTCACATCACGGCTAACCAGCCAGACGATATCTGAGGTCAGGTTGGCCATCTGCTCTGGCGTCAGCGCAATACCTAATGACAGATGATATTTCTGAGCAAACTCCACGCCGCTGTTCATCAGCGCCATATATTGCTCTTCATCACTGGCGTAGCCGTTTAAAAAACGCATCCCGGTCAGATTGATGATCTGCTCACGAATCAGCGTCTGTTCATAGTAGCCATCACCCAGACGCTTATGCACATTATTTGGATCGGCCTGTAAGCGGCTGTACATATAGTCCGAACCCAGCCAGGTTTTATATTGGGTGAATTTCGGATCGGTTTCGATTAAATAACGGCTACCCACTGCCGGATTGATTTGATACAGACTGGTATTGGGCAGCGTCAGATTCAGGCTCGGTGGACGTGTCACTACGCTGACATCCTGCATACCATCCACACCAGCCACCTGAATACTCACTCGCTCAATATTGATCCCATTGATTGTGCCACCTGATGCGCTACCTTCCTGACGAGCATTAATCAGTGCCCCGCTACCTTCTGGTTGAACATAACTGAGCGTTTCAGACGGTTTGAGAGTAATAGACTGAATTTGCGTTGGCGGCTCATAATCCGACTCGCTCTTTCTTTGAGAATCTGTACCTTTGTTTTTCTTGCGGGAATACTTTATCTCTGTACCCACATCATTGATAAAGCGCTCACCGATAACCTCAACATTATTCAGCGTATTCGCCTCAATGTTCAGAACATTACCCGCCACTATCTGACTTTTATCATTAGTTACGGTATCTGCGGTGATCAACAGGTTCCCACCCGCTAAAATTTTAGCCGGGTCGGTTTCCGTAATCACCGTTTCATCGATGGTGCGGATATAGTCATAGGAGTAATAGGTATCCTTACCTTTGGCATTTTCCGGTGTAATGATGTGGGGGATTTCATCTTTATAAAAAGAAACCTCATCAGGACGGTAGTAATTTACGCCTCCCTCGACCCGGTATTGATAAATGCTCTCGGTAGAAATACGCTGAACTTCGGTTTTGAAGTTATCATTAACGTTATTCACCTGCCCCATCGACAACCGTAAATCCCCCAGCGCTTCAATCGTCGCACTGTGGTTATTCAACACGCCGCCCATACCGGTGGCGTTGCCGTTCTCATCCAGTAATCGACCGATGGACATATTGCCACCGCTGAATATCAGCGAATGGGTGTAGTTGTTTAAGGTACCCACCCCCATATCCAGCGTTTCACGCCCGGCGATGGTGGCGGCGGTGCCGTCCTCTTCCCGGTTATTAATCACATCGGCCTGTAAGCCCAGCCAGGTGCCGTAAATACGACCGGTGCCGTAGTTATCAATTTGACTGGCTTGCAGGTGCGTCAGCAGCCCGTCAATCAGCCCTCTGTTGCTTAAAAGCCCACTCAACGTGAGGTTGGTGGATTGGGCACTGATAACCCCTGCCGCATCGTTGGTCAGCGATCCGGCATTAAGATGCAGTTCACCGGCGTACAGCTGACCGCCAAGGTTGCTCCAGTGGCCGGTAGTCTGTGCATTGAA
Source organism: Limnobaculum zhutongyuii (assembly GCF_004295645.1). Taxonomy (NCBI): domain Bacteria; kingdom Pseudomonadati; phylum Pseudomonadota; class Gammaproteobacteria; order Enterobacterales; family Budviciaceae; genus Limnobaculum; species Limnobaculum zhutongyuii. The sequence continues at coordinate 801,510 of NZ_CP034752.1, read as the reverse complement.
GGCATTGTTAATGTAGAGCTGAGCGCGATCGGTGTTTATCTCACCGCTATGCCCCTGCAAATTCGCCGCGCCGGCACTCACCAGACCATCAGCCAGATTAATGCCGCCAGCATCCACATTCAGGGTGCCGGAGGCCAGCGTTTGCCCCTGCAAATCCACAGACTGGGTGCTGAGGATGGTGATATCACCGGCATTTGCCAGTTGACCACTGCTTTGTACGCCGGCTGCCAGCAACGCATTGCTGGCGTTGTTGAAATAATGGGTGGAAAGGACAATATCGTTTAGCGCTGCCAGCGTTGAGGTATTACTGATATCTCCGATGGCATGCAGATTAAGTGCCCCACCGCTGTAGAGCTGGGCATGGTTATCAATGCGCTGTCCGGCACTGAAATCAAGCCCGGCAAAGGCGTAGATATCCGCCTCATTGAGGATATTCCCACTGGCATCCACTAATAAGGCATCTTCGCTGCGCAGCAGGTGATTATTGGTAAAGCTGCCATCGGTAAGGTATTTCCCCACGCCCTGACTGTACAGCGTACCGTTATTAAGAATATCGCCACCGGCGCTAAGCATCAGATTACGGTCGGCACCTAGTATGCCGTCATTGGTCATTGCCCCGGCAACATTAAGGGAGGCATGACCTTTGGCATAAATCGTATTGCCGTTATACAGGGCATTTTGGGTTGTCAGCGATAAGTCGCTGCTGCTATTGATGGTACCGCTATTGGTGACTTGGCCGTTGGCGGCTACCGCCATCGCTCCGCCGCTATACAGAGTGCCGGTATTGAGTAACCAGCCCGGTGTGGTCAGGGACAAACGGCTGTCAGAACCTATCACGCCATGGTTGGTGACATCACCACCGGTGTTAAGGGTCGTCTGACCTTTACCGTACAGCATCTGATTATTAAACAGTGTCCCGTAAGTATTCAGATTCAGTTCACCGTCGGCACCGATAGAGCCATAGCTGGTCACCGACTGGTCTGCGGTTAATGACAGGTTGCCTTTACTGTATAGCGTACCGTTGTTATACAGTGCACCCGGTGTAGTCAGGCTCAGCAACCCATCCGCGGCCAGCGTACCGTTATTACTCACTGTACTACCCGCCGTTAATCGGGCATTGCCTTTAGCATAAATCGTATTGTTACTGGAGAACTCACCCGCCGCATTCAGGGTGATATCCCGGTCAGAACCCAGCGTTCCGCTATTTAACAGGCTACTGCGACTTTGTGCCTGCACATCGCCACCGGCGTAAATCGCCCCGGTGTTATTGAGATGGCTGGCGGACAGGGTCAGCCCCAATCCGGTATCCAGGGTTCCACCGTTTAACAGCGCATTTTGAACGCTAAGAGAAGCCGCGTCCGCAGACCAGATGCTGCCGTAGCTGGTCATCCAGTCGCCGCTGTCAATGCTTAAAAAGCCGCCGCTGCTGATTTTTCCACTGGCAGTCTGATTAATATATCCCGGAGTACTGATGGCTGTGCGCCCTTTGCCCTGCAAAGTACCGCTGTTATCAATACTGCTGGCAGATACCCGAAGCGCCTGGCTGGAAGAGAGCGTACCGCTGTTATTCAATTTACGACGACTACTGACCCTGGTGTTACCGTCTGCCGCCATCACACCCTGGTTGGTCAGGTTGCCCTGAGTGGTAACATCAAGCTGCCCGTTGGCACCCATTTGCCCGGATCCGGTGTTAACCACATCACCCTGTGCAGCGATCTGAACTTCGTTTTTGCCAAACAGCGTACCGCTGTTGGTCAGCCCTTCCGTCGTCGTAACCGTCAGGTTTTGTGCACTGCTTATCGTTCCGCTATTTTCGATACGACCATCGGCGGTCAACACCACCGACCCGGCCTGCGTGCCAATATGCCCGGCATTGCGAACACCTACACCGTTTTCAGTACCCACCATACGGATAGTGTTGGCATACATACCACCCAATGCCGCCACATCCACCGAAAACTGCGGACTGGTGGCGTCATTACCACCCTGCTTTTCAATCTGGCTGGTATCGGCGCTAACCTTGTTCTTACCGGTGACGACGTTAAGTTCATTGGCCCAGACGCCGGCATTCACATTCACCGATTGGGCGATGATATCGGTATAACTCTGCTGGCTACTGACCATCCCTCTGCCCTGAATGGTCACATTGCCCTGTTGGACGTTGTAGCCTTCCAGTTGGCCATTCACCAGATTTGGTGTGCCGGTCGTCAGAGTGGCGCGGTTGGCGTTAATAAAACCACAGCCGTCACAGGTAATACCCGATGGGTTGGCGATGACCACCTGAGCTTTCTGCCCCGCCACTTCCACATAACTGTTAAGCTGACTTGGGTTGCGGGAATTGACTTCATTAAGAATAATTTTAGCCCCACCGCGTATAACCTGCGGGTTGCCGTCAACATAACCGCCCAATTGGGTTTGTACCGGTGCGGCTGAGTTATTAAGAATGGCACCACGGTTATCCACATCAAACTGGCTGTAGGTATTGCGCGATACGCCTGCGGCGCTCGGTGTCTGGATATTCACCTGCGGCGTGCCGTTAGCACTGCCGATGACCGTTGGCTGCTGGTTACCCGGCGCACTGTGGTCTGCCACGATATCAGCCTGTACCGGCAGGCTGATAGCCAATAACCCCAACGCCATACTGGTCAACAACGTCAGCGGTTTAAGACCAGCAATCAGTTGGCTTAAGGTATGTCCGGCTCCGGATGAAGCTCGGGTATTTCCGCCAGCAGAGTGTGCACCAGCAATCTCGGGGACTACCATTAACTGACCACGGGCCCGGTTAAAAATAACCCGGTTGTGGGGGAGTGATCAATATTACATAGGCTAAGGGAAAGCAGGATAAGTCCGACGCCTTTAATTGCAAGGCTTGAGGCTCAGATTGATAAAATCTTGCTATTGCATAGGAATGATTAAAACTGAGCTTTCTTGCGCTATTTATTGCATAACTATAAGCAGAAACTAAAAAGGTTTAAACAGGTTTTAAACCTTATTTAATTATCACTATAAATTCCGACCATACCAAACAACTTTCCCTATGATGCAAAAATCGTTCGGCGGGTTGTTCAAATCAACGGTAAATGACTCGTAAGCCGAGTTAGCACTGGAAAACTTTAATATCTCCCCCGGTAATCGCTGGACTAGTTTTACGAATAAGTGACCATCGATTCTAAGTACATAGATTCCCTCTTTTGCGTCAACATCAGCATGATTAATCAAGATAACATCTTTATCATTGAGAATGCCTTCCATCGAATAACCCTGAACAGATATGACGGATAGTTGTTTAGGGTCTGCGCGCAGATACTGCTCAATCCAATACTTGCGAAATGCCATTAAAAACGACGGTTCCTCTGTTTCATTCCAAGCCCCATCACCCGCCGCCGCACTGACGTTATAACGGGGGATAAAAGCAAACTCAGACGTGACGCCGCTATCATCTTTAAACTTCGGCCCTTCACCAGTAGCCAGCCATTCTATTGATACACCCGTGTATTTTACGAGTGATAACAGATTATCTAATGTTGGTAATGTAGCCCCTGTTAGATATTTGTGTAATCCACCATAAGAAATCCCCACATCTTTAGCAAATGCACGAATACTTTGTTTAGGGCCGATAAGTTCTTTTAACCTAGTTGAAAAACTGGTTCCTATTTCATCCGCTTTAATCGGAACATTGATTCCTTTTGGAGTCACTAGTTCCTTTGGTTCGTAACTCATTGATTCTTTTCCTCAATTAAAGCTAATAACTTAAGATTAAAAATATTCACAAAAAGAACCATTAAAAGCTTGATTGGTTCCTTTTGTTGATCAATACTATTATTGCTTTGTATAAGAACTACGGGTTATTACTATGCATAACTGTACAGAATCGCAGAAATTGACTCCGAATGGAATCAATAATCTTATTGACTGGCACCCAGCGGATATTATTTCAGCATTAAAAAAACGGGGAACTAACTTATCAAGGCTTTCTCGGGAGTCTGGTTTAGGCTCTCGAACACTACACAACACCTTGTATCGTAAATGGCCCAAAGGTGAAATTTTGATAGCAAATGCTCTCAACGTACAACCTGATGTTATTTGGCCTAGCCGGTACTAATGGGGGTTGTTATGTGGATTACTGTTGCTGATCTTGTTGGCTGTAAAGGACTTCCATCAACTGAAAGAGGTTGCCGGAAGTTATTGGATAAAGTCGCCCTCAATATGCCCGATATTCGCCGTAAAAAGGCAGGCTCAAAGGCGTTTGAATATGACGTAAGCTATCTACCTAGTAACATTCAGTCACTAATAGAACCACACTTATTAAAACACGTCATCACATCAAGAGCACCTCAACGCAATGTGGCAAAACTGGACACAAAAAAGACAAGTAATTCATCAACACTGGATTTAATGCGTCAGTGTCCTTCGCTGCTTGAAAATAAAATAAATGAACTCACAGATAACCAGCGTCAAATTGCAGACGCAAGAATGAGTTTAGCTATTGAAGTTCTAAGAATTGAAGAGCAAGCCAGTACAAGTCGAATTCGGGCTATTCGTTTCATCATTGAACAGGCTAAAGCGGCGGCGTTACCAGAAAGGTTAATGCTTGCTGTGAATAGAGCAAACGCCCGAAAAGGTTCTACAAGAGTTATTGGGGAGCGTTCTTTAAATCAATGGGTTGTTGACTATTTACGCGGTAAGGATGCTGCCGAACGACTCGCATTGTTAGCTCCCGGACATCATAAAGCTAAGAAGGCTGTTGAAATATCATGGCTTCCGATGTTTCTCGCCATCTACCGTCAACCGAACGGAATTTCAATTGCTGAAGCATATCGCCAATTTTGTGACGAATGGGCGACAGTTTATGAGGGGCAACCAGCAATGTTAAATGTGGTTCCCTCTCTTGATGCGGTACACCGCGCACTAGCTAAACTTCCTAAAATCACCCGAATGAAAGGCCGTGTCACTGGTGCTGCTCTTCGGGCAATTCAAACCTATGTTAAGCGTGATTGGTCACAACTGACTGTTAACGATGTTTGGATCGGCGATGGTCACGGATTAAAAATGAAAGTGGCACACCCGGAGCATGGACAGCCGTTCATTCCAGAAATTACGCTAATTATGGATGGTGTATCACGATTTGTTGTGGGCTGGAGTATCAGCTTGTCAGAAAACACCATCGCGGTTGCTGATGCTTTACGGCATGGAATGTCCCGCAATGGGCTTCCATTGTTCTACTATTCAGATAATGGTGGTGGCGAGAAAAACCATCTGTTCGATGCAGATATTACAGGTATTTTGCCACGTCTTGGCGTTGGTCATGAAACAGGTATACCGGGTAATCCGCAAGGCCGAGGCATTATAGAACGTGCTCACCAAACCATTTTGTTTCGCATTGCTCGCCAATTTGCAACCTTTCACGGTTCCAGTGCTGATCGTGATTCTGTCCGTATCACATCACGTCAAATCGTGTCCGCTGTTAATGCCAGAAACCAAGACAAAGAGTTATCGACAACCCAACGAAACGCACTTGCAAAGCTCCCTAGCTGGAATCAGTTAATAGACGCTATTGAAGACGGTGTCGAGTGGTACAACAGCCAGCATGAACACAGCGAGTTACCAAAACGCAACGGGCGTCATATGACCCCTGCATCATATCGCGCAGAACTGCTGGAAAAAAACGAGTTGCATTATTTGTCTGAACTCGAACTTCGGGACATGTTCATGCCGCAAGTTGTACGCGTGGCGCAACGTGGGTGGCTTTCCGTATTCAATAACGAGTATTTCGCCGAAGAGCTTATCAATGTTGATGGCGAGCGTGTTTCTGTTGCTTTCGATATTCACAGCGCAGACAGGGTCATCGTTAGAAAGTTGGACGGAACGTTCGTTTGTGAAGCTGTGTTCAATGGCAATAAACGCGCCGCATTCCCTGTCGCCTTCGTTGAAAAAGCCAGAGCAGAACGGACGAAACGCCGCCTTAATCTGGTTGAAAAGAAAGCAGAGGAAATCAAAGCAGAGTTACGCCCGGTTATTGGCATTGAAAATAAAGACTTTAGTTCCCTGCTGTCAGGTGAGTTCCAGCATGTATCCGAAAATCCAGAACCTATTTTTATGTTTGAGTCTGAGCGCGAAGAGTATCGCGCAAAACAACTGAAAACCGCGAGGTAATACCATGTCTTTAATTAAAAATGAGTTAACAGAACTAATGGCGAGCAAGGGCTTTAGCCAAGCCAAAGTAGCAAGAGCTATCAGTGTCAGTGGCTCAACGCTTAGTCAATATTTGAGCGGTAAATATCCGGGCAATATTAAAGCGTTAGAAACTGAAATCAGCGCTTTTATTGAACGTTGTAACGAGCGTGACCGGTCACACAATATCACTATTCCATTTGTGATGACGCCATCCGCAAAAAAAGGATTGGAACTGATTAAACTCGCTCATGAGTGTAAGGAAATCAACGTTCTTTATGGTGAAGCTGGACTCGGAAAAACCATGATTTTAAAGCGCTATGCTGAGGAAAATAAAAACACAGTCATCCTGATTGAAGCCGACCCCGGCTATACCGCAAAAGTGTTACTCGGTGAACTATGCCGCCAATTAAATCTATCTGTTGTTGGCAACTTGCATGACCTGATTGAAGCCTGTGTCGGAAAGCTCAACGGCTCAGATATTGTCCTTATTGTTGATGAAGCTGAACTCCTGCCATTTCGAGCGCTGGAAGTCCTGCGCCGGATTCATGATCGTTCCGGAGTCGGTGTCGTTCTTGCCGGAATGCCTCGTCTGATTTTGAACCTGAAAGGCAAGCGCGGGGAATTAGTCCAGCTCTATAGCCGCGTGGGGTTTGCCTTGAATCTTGGAAATAGCTTACCGCGTTCTGATGTGAAGGCTATCTCAAGCAGTGTTATTGACGAATTAGACGAAGAAACCGAAGACGCTTTCTTCACTGCATCGAAGGGAAATGCCCGACGTTTATCTAAGTTGCTGCGAGGTGCTGTTCGTGTGTGTCGTATTAACGATATGAATATCAATGCTGCGGCTGTTCAGCAATTCGCACAAATGCTGATTAATTGAGGGGGAAACATGTCACCAGTTAATAAAAATAATGCAGCGTTCACAGGCTCATTACCGAAAGTTGAATCAGCTTTGTTAGAGCTGACGGCTCAGGGAATTAACGTCACTGACGTTAACTTATGCCAACCGTCTACACCGACGATTCATGTTGAATATAGTCCGGCTTTGACTCGTTTTATCACTGAAAGAATCGCTGTTTATTACGCCTTTGGGTGTAAGAGTGGCGGTAAATACAAACAGGCTCAATACCCACTACACGGCTGTCGTGTGGTGTGGACTGAGTATCACTAGGGGGCTACGTGGCAAAAATTATCATTGAGTTAGAGGACTGCGAAGAGATGGTCGGTGTTAGTTGCCGGGTTGAAAACGGGAACTCCGAGTTTACGAACAAGGTTGCTGATATCTTCGCCGCTTCATTAGGGCCGGTTTGCCAAGAAAAAATGCAGGCGGCAGTCAGACAGGTTAATCACCAACAGAAGAAAACTGTTCATTAATTCAAGGGCTTTATCATGACAACAAAAATCACAGAAGAACTTATTCAGGCGGGATACTGGAAAGATGCTCGCGGTATTCTGACCCCGGAACATTTAATCAAGCCAATTGACCGCGAACGCGATCAGCTTGTTAAGGCTCTGGTTGAACGTGCGCGGGTAATTAGTAGTGACCTGACGACGTTTAAACAACAAGCGTTTGCTGATATTCAGGCATTAATTGACCTGTCAGCGGAACAGTACGGCGCACAAATCGGAGGTAAAAAAGGCAATCTCACCTTGCATAGTTATGACGGAAAATACCGAATCCAACGTGCAGCACAAGACCGCATCACGTTTGACGAACGTCTACAGGCAGCAAAAGCCCTGATTGATGAATGTGTTAAAGAATGGATAGAAGGAAGTCGCCCGGAGATACACGCGATTGTTTCTCAGGCGTTTGATACTGACAAGGAAGGCAATATCAATACCGGACGTGTATTGGCTTTGCGTCGCTACGATATTGATGACGAACGTTGGAAGCAAGCAATGACTGCTATTGGCGAAGCGGTTCAAGTCATCGGTAGCAAGTCATATATCCGGGTTTATGAACGCGTCGGTGATACTGACGAATATCGTCAAATTCCGTTAGATATTGCGGGGGCTTGATATGGCTAATCGTGCTTTCCGAATGGTTTCACAACGGGCCGTCAATGCTGAGAAGTCCGGCAACTATGCGGCGGCTTATACCTATTGGCATGATGCATCCTTGTTAGCCATTAAGCCTGTTAACGTTTGGCATGCAGAAACCCGTCGGGACTTTTGCGCGACCTGTAATCGTTACGGATGGGGGAAGAAATATGCGAGCTAAGGAGTTTAACCAGAAATATCCAGTTGGTGCTGGTTTTATTTATCAACCAAATAAAATTTTACGTGGTGGTCGTGCTGTTCGAACGCTCGACAGGGCCAGAGATTTAAGCAATTGCACCACTGTTGAAATTAATTGTGAACCGTATTGGGTGAATATTGATTCATTAACTCCAACGTCTGGAATAACTAAACAGTAATACTTTAATCAATATTTAAAGGCATTTTAAAAATTAATTGGCGTAAACCCGCCGGGGCTGGCTTACGCCAAAATTAGGAGTAATTAATATGATTACTAAAGAGAAATGGACAGAAATTGAAGCTGAACTCCGCTATGACTTTGCGCGGGTTACATTCAAGTTACATGACCATTTAATCGAGGTTTTTCGGCAATATGCGGGGGAAGGTCGAACCGACTTGAATGTTTATGTTGATGGCAAAATCAGCTTCGCGTGGATGCGCGCTGATAATGCCATGCACCCGTTAATCACCCAAATATGGGGCGCTGAATCAAAAGCAAAATATAGTACCAAGTTTATTAAGAGTGTTGAAAAAATATGGGGTAAGCGCGCAGCTAAAAAAGACTATCCAGATTTACGCGATCGGATTGTTTTTTATGTGCCACGTTTTAAAAAAGCATCGGTATTGGTACGTAAGTATAAAAAAATTGCCGGGCTGGAGCTGATTAGTATAGGTGGTGCCGTTTATGACTAATCCTAAATCCAAAGAGCAAGCCGCAGCTCGCAAACGTCGTCACCGTGAACGCCAGCGTCAGGCGTTCGGGCAAAACAGGGTTGAGTTAGTCTTATCAACGCGTGAAAAAGTTATGCTCCAAGAGGGATGCCGACTTCGTAATATCGGCGGAGAGCCTTATTCAATAACTGAATACATTTCCCTTTTAATCATCTGTGATTATGAACGCCTACATAAACAACTCGCAACCTTGGGGCGCTGCCCTAACTGTGACAGTACGTTACCTGAGGGTTGCGGGGGAGTCTTTAAAGGGGATTCTCAGTGCTTCCATACTCGAAATTTTAGAGCGCTAAATTTAACTAATGTGACCGGTCACGCTAATTTAGAGGGGGACGTGTTATGACATGGCTTTGCACAGTATCAGGCCGTCAAGTTGATTACCTGAACCCAACCGCAGACAGTATCGATATTTCTGATATTGCACAAGCACTGGCCCATACGTGCCGCTATTCCGGACACGTTCGGTCATTCTATAGCGTTGCTCAACATTCCGTCATTGTGAGTCACATTGTACCAGAGTCGTTCGCTCTTGAAGGTTTGTTGCATGATGCCGCCGAGGCTTATTGCTGCGATATTCCCTCACCACTAAAACGCCTGTTACCTGATTACAAACGCATAGAGAATCGCTTTGATTGGGTTATTCGTGAAAAGTTCGGATTACCTTTACTCCCAAGCCATAAAGTGAAACAAGCTGACTTAATCGCACTGGCAACAGAGAAACTCGATCTCCGAATTGACTCACATAGAGAGTGGCCCATTTTAAATAACGTTGCTGCTATGCCCTTCAATATTGTTCCGCAATCCTCACACGTCGCAGAGGTACTATTTATGGCTCGTTTTCGTGAGTTGTGCGGCGAACCATGCACAGGAACAGATTTACAAGCCCTGCAAGCGTTTGTCGCTTGCGATGGTGATGACGGCGAAGGTCAACGGCTTAACGAAAAGTTAACCCGTTTGATTAATTCCGCAGTGGAAGAAATCAAACATTATCGTTATGGGGGTGAATAATGGCTAACCTCATTCAGTTAATCCACATTGGAAAAAATGCGTTGCAATGGTCTGATGATGTTTACCGGGATGTTTTATACAGAATTACGGGCTGCACCAGTGCAAAGCAATGTAAGCCCGAGCAGCAACAGAAAATCCTTGATTACATGAAGGAGCAAGGCTTTACCCCAGAAAAGAAAAAAGACCACGGACGCCGCCCTAACGTTTCCGCCGGGCGTGAGCGGACGTTAAATAAAATAGAAGCTTTGCTCACTGACGCGTCCCGCCCTTGGGGGTATGCAGAAAGCATGGCGAGTCATATGTTTAAACAGCCTGTTATTGAGTGGTTGACCGACTCACAGCTAACAAAGCTTATGCAAGCTTTGATTGTTGATGCACGTCGCCGGGAGGATAAGCGATGAATCTTGAAGAGTTAAAAGATTTCTTGCCAGGCAATATTCAGGAAGTCGCCGAAATCATCGGATATCCGGCAACGTTGAAGCTGGTTGAAAAATTGGGTGGAATCACCTTTCCGTTTAGTAAGGGGGTGGGCGCATTCGGTAAAACCCGAATTGCACTGTTAGTTCAGGCCATCGGGAAAGACCACGCAGATAAGTTGATGTCACATTTCGGCGGAGAAGATTTTTATATCCCTCGTTGTGCGGAGGCACTACGTGAACACCGTAACCGCCAATTTTTATCCGCATTTGATGATATGAAAAACGCGGGGGAATCAGCATCAATGAGCCTGACAATTCTTTGCCCTCAGTTCGGTTTTTCTGATCGTTTTGCGTGGGAGTTATTAAGTAAGTACAATCGCACCGATGCCAACAAACAAGACACCTTATTTTAAACGGAGTTAGCGCCATGAAGTTAAAGCTATTCGCAGCCACAACATTGTTAATCAGCCCATTGTTATTCGCTGGTCAGGTTGATAACTCCGCGATGGTTAAGAAGTATCATGCACAGTTAGAGGATGTAAAAAGTCTTTTAAATGAAACAATAGTAACAACAGTCCTTAGTGTTCATATTGCTGATGCTTATCGACAGTTTGGCGGCGTTCTGCCAGAAGTTACCGCACACAGCAAGCACATTCAACGATTGAAAGAAGATGCCGAACATTTGTTCGGGAATGCATTAACTGAGACGCCATTTCCAAATTGTCGAGAACTGGTTTATGATGCCGACAAGATATGGGGATTGCGGTTGGATTTAGCGAAAACCAACAAAGCACCGGGCAAAGAGATATCTTCCGCCGAGGATAAGTTTGTTAAAGCTCAAAGCGCATGTGTTAATGAAATTAAAACACCGCCTCCAGCAAAAAAAGATGAGTCAAAAACGGCGATTATCGATATCACCTCTTAGCCCCCTGAACCCCATCACACCGCCTAAAACCACATAAAAAGTAACACTAACACCATCTTTAATCAGATGGTGTTTTTTTATGTCGTATATCAACCGAATAGTTATTCATTGCGCCGCCACTACCAATGGTCGCCGTCTCGCCAACGCTCGGGAAACTGCCGCCGCTGTTATTGACCGTTGGCATAAAGACCGGGGCTTCCGTCGTTCAACGCCGTTCGTTAATGAATTTAGTCCCGGCCTGCGTCATATCGGTTATCACTTTGTCATTGATACAAATGGAACCGTTGAAAAAGGCCGGGCAATTGGTGAAACCGGCGCTCACGCCAAAGGCTACAACACCGGCTCAATTGGTATTTGTCTTGTAGGTACGGATAAATTCACGCAAGCACAGTGGGAAGCATTGGCGCTGCTTTATGCTGATTTAGTCGAAAAGTATCCTCGCGCCGTTGTTTGTGGTCATCGTGACCTGTCCCCCGACCTGAACGGCGATGGGAAAATCACATCAAACGAATGGACAAAAATTTGCCCCGGCTTTGATGTTGATTCTTGGGAAACGCAATTGCTCTCCCCACGTGATGAGTGGATTTGCGAGGAACACCTATGAGTGGCGCAATTCTTGAACATTTCATCAAGGCAATTCCTGAACTGAAAAACCGGCGTTATTTACAGGTTTTTGAAGATGCTCGCGAAGCGCGAATCGCACTGGCCTTGAGTGGCAAGCCTAATGATAAAGCACCGTTATATAGCCGCAATGCAACTTATCAGTACATTTACCGCAAAGGTTGGTACAGCGTAACGGAATTTGATATCAGAGCCGCCAAGCTGGAGGCGTCACAATGTCAGTAAAAGAACGCGCATTACAGCTCATCACAAACCCAAACGGACGGATGTCAACATCAGATACGCTGGTTGTTTCTGCGTTTATCTCATCAACGTTAGTGCTGCTTTACAGCACGTTTAAAGGTGATTTAACCGAGTGGTTATTTCTCGGTTATATCAGTGCGTGGGTTGCTCAGTCTCAGGCATCAAAACAAGCCGCCATTAAACGTGACCGGGAGGTTAGCAACCATGAATAGCATTCTTGCATTTGTGATGAATCACAAAACTATCTTTATCAAACTTACTATCAGTGTATTGCTCTTTGGTGTTGGCTGGGCCGCCGGGACGAAGGTATCTGCCATTGCTCATAACATGACGCTTAATGACTTACAGGCCAAACACGCAAAAGCTGAATTGCAATGGGAGTCTGAGCGAAAAGCCGCCGCAGAACGCCAAATTCGGGCGTTAGATGCTGCCGTTCAAAAGCAACAGAACGCCACCACAGAAAGCCAGCGAATAACAACACAACTGCTGGAGACGCAACAGCAGCTATCAAAAACTGAACGTGAACTTAAAAAAAGGATTAATGATGCGACTAAAAATGATGGGCGCAATTTTAATGGTATTGGCCCTTACAGCTTGCAACTCTACCGCGCCGCACTCGGATATCCCATTGATAGTCGATGTTTGCCCGCAAATACCAGCGGCGCTGCTGGTTCTGCCAGTGAAACCACCTGCCCCGGAGCCGGGTTATCACCAGAAGATATCCTCGATCATATCACCGACTACGGCACCTACTGCCGCACAATCGAAAAGCAATTAATCAGCATTAAAAATTGGGAGCGCAATAAATGACTGTTGATATTGCATTTCAAATTGCGCTAGCACTTGCCGGAGTGTTCGGTGGGATATGGGTTAAACGTTTACAGGATGATATTAGCCGACTACAGAACGAACAGCAGGCATTAAGAAAGGAACTCTACGAACGCTACCAGCTAAAAGAAGAAGCCCACAAAGACGTAGGCTCCATCAAAGAGTTAATCGGAGAGCTGAAACAGCAGCTTAACCGCATTGACAGCAAACTCGACAGGAAAGCTGATAAATGAGTAAAGCAAAAAAGTCCAAGCGCTTAACCAGTCGGAGCACTGCCACAGAACTGGAAGAGTTACGAAGCATTAGCGCCCAATTAAACCGGATAGAAAATCGTATTGATGCCATCCATCCGGCATCAGTGAAAAGCGGTGCTATTGCCGGAGCGGTGGCGGGTGGTATGTCCGGCGGTCTGGTGTATGCCGCCATCGAAATTATTAAAACAATATTAAAGGTTTGACGTAATGGCGCACCCACGCGAAACAAGAGACAGGCTCCGCCGTTCCTATGTGTTTGATGGGTTATCAATGGAGATTGCCGCAGCACAACTGAGCGTTTCATTTGCAACGGCTCGCCGTTGGAAAAAAGATGCGCTCGACAAAGGGGACGATTGGGAGAAACAAAAGTCCGCGCACATGATGGCAGGAGGTGGGCTTGAGGATGTTTCGCGTTCCCTGCTATCCAATATGGTTATTCAGTTTAAAAGCACGATGGAAGCTATCAACGGCTTTGATATGTCTGTCATTGAGCCTGAAAAGCAAATGCCTTTGCTGGCAAAGCGCGTCGAAATGCTGGCAAGCCTTGCAGATGCTTATAACAAAAGCATATCAGCCAGTAAGCGTTTGTTACCAGAAACCAGCCAACTGGCCTTATCTCTGGAAGTTTTACAAAAGCTAGGTGTATTTATTTCAGAACACTACCCGCAGCATTTGCAAGCCTTCGCAGAAGTCCTAGAACCGTTCGGCGAGGTGATAGAGAAATCCTATGGATAAATTAATTAGTCTTGGCGATGGCGTTCATGTGATGGCATCTCAAATTATTTCAGTTGAGTTAAAAAGTGCTTACTTTCAGGAAACAATCATCACATTAACTGATGGTCGGATTTTTACGACCTACAAAAAAGACATTGCCTCTGAGATTAACGAGGCACTTCGTGGCTAAGAAATTCTCTATCCGCGAATTTAAAAAGAATCTGGCGGAGTATGCCGCCAGCGTTCGTCGAACCATTGAGGCTGATTGTGTCGGTTTTGACCCTGACCCGCTCGCAGTACAGGAGCGCCGGAAATTAGTCAATGAACTGGACAGCGGCTATGAGTATTTTGTTAATAACTACTTTCCACACTATGTCCGCCACACCGACAAAAGCGAACTACACAAGCACTTGTTTAAGCGTTTGCCTGAAATTGTATGTCAGCTATTAGGCCAAAATGATGCTATCGCCGCCCCACGTGGTGAGGCAAAGTCAACGCTAGTCAGTCAATTATTCGTGCTCTGGTGCATCATCCGGGGGATAAAAAAATACCCGGTTATCATAATGGACAGCATAGACCAAGCTTACCCCATGCTGGAAGCCATCAAGGCCGAGATTGAATTTAACCCGCGAATAGCAATGGATTTCCCCGAAATTGCCGGAGGGGGGCGAGTCTGGCAAGCCGGAACCATCGTGACCCGAAACGATATTAAGGTCACGGTTGCGGGCAGTGGTAAGAAATTGCGAGGGTTGCGTCATGGTGCTTATCGTCCTGACTTGGTGGTGCTGGATGATATCGAGAACGACGAACAGGTCAGAAACCCGGAGCAACGGGACAAGCTGGAAAACTGGTTGAAAAAAACCGTGATGCCGTTGGGGGCCGCTGGGGGCAAGCTTGATATCGTCTATATCGGAACTATCCTGCATTACGATTCCGTATTAGCCCGGACGCAGAAAAACCCACTTTGGAAAACAGCCAAGTTTCAGGCCGTCATTGACTGGCCCGATAATATGGATTTGTGGGATAAATGGGAAGAAATTCTCCGCAACGATAGCCCGGAAGCGGCAGAACTGTTTTATAAACAGAACGAAAATGACATGCTCAAAGGTTCCCGCGTTAGTTGGGCGGCTCGTCCGCTGTATGCCCTGATGTTGATCCGCGTTCGGGATGGTCATTCAACCTTTGACAGTGAGTATCAAAACGACCCGGTATCTGGCGAAGACGCCATCTTTAAAGGTTGTATTAACTTTTGGATTAACCGTTTAGCCGAGTGGGTTTTCTACGGTGCCGCAGATCCAAGTTTAGGTCTGAAAGGCGCAGGCCGTGACCCATCAGCGTTACTGGTTGGTGGAATGAACCGGACGACCGGCATTCTGGATGTTGTCGAAGCCTCGATTAAAAAGCGGCTCCCGGACAGAATTATTGAAGATATCATCACGTTTCAACTTGAATACGGTTGCGTCTTATGGGTTATTGAAACCGTACAGTTTCAGGAATTTTTAAGAACTGAACTGGTTAAACGCTCCGCAGAACGCGGCATCCCCGTACCGGCTCGGGCTGTAATACCACACACCGACAAAATATTGCGAATTGAATCCCTCCAACCGCATATAGTAAACAGCTTGATCCGTCTTCATCCATCACAAAAGACATTAATTAGCCAGCTTGAGCATTTCCCTAAGGCCGATCACGATGATGGGCCAGACGCCCTGCATATGCTTTGGGCGGCGGCGCAATCAGGCATCGGCGGTCAGTTCAAATATACTCGTGTACCCGGCAAACGTGGTTCGCGATTCGGCTCTAAGGGGGGCTGGTAACTCATGGCAGTATCTAAGATAGTGGATGCTAACGGGCGTCCGTTCACCAAAAAGGATTTAAAGAAAACACAGACAGCGGAAATTGCAGGGCTGCGTCATTCGTTCACCGAGCACCCCTCAAAAGGACTGTCGTTACAAAAGCTGGCCCGCATCATGGAAGCCGCAGAACAAGGCGACCTAGCAGCACAGGCAAGCTTATTTAACGATATGCTGGAGCGTGATGGTCATATCTTTTCAGAAATGCAAAAGCGCAAAAATGCATTGTTAAAACTGGATTGGAATATTAATCCCCCCGAAGATGCAACCCCAGCGGAGAAGACGTTTGCAGCAAAAGTCGCGAAATGGTTTAAATCAATTCCTGATTTTGAAGACGTTATCTTAAATGCGTTGGATGCTATCGGTCATGGTTTTTCCGCGCAAGAAATTGAATGGGAACAGTATCAGGGCGACTGGCTACCAAAGAAACTGCATTACAGAAAACAGGCATACTTTAAAACCACCACGGAGGATGGCAACACTTTACTATTAAATGACTCGATTGAAGGTTCCCTGCTATGGCCTTTTAAATGGTTTGTCCACAAGCACAACGCGAAATCGGGCGATATTGCAGAGTCAGGGCTTGTCCGGGCGTTGGTATGGCCTTATTTGTTCAAGAATTTTGCTATCCGTGATTTAGCCGAGTTTCTCGAAATTTACGGCCTCCCGGCCCGAATCGGAACTTATCTTCAAGGCGCTACCGAAGAAGAGAAAGACGCGCTACTCGAAGCGCTGGTCACACTGGGCCATGATGCCGCCGGGATTATTCCTTCCGGGACGGAAATAGAGTTTCAATCCGCCGCCGAGGGACAAGCGGCAAACTACGAAGTCATGATTAATTGGTGTGAGCGAACACAATCAAAAATCATTCTTGGCGCAACGCTCACCAGTCAGGCCGATTCACGCTCAAACACGAACGCCCTTGGCAATGTGCATAACGAAGTCAGGCATGACCTGACGGTCGCCGATGCCTGCCAGTTGGAAAGCACGTTCCGTGAACTAATCTTGATGTTATGTCAGCTTAATTGTGGTGAGGACTTCGACGAACGTCGGTTGCCCCGGTTTGTTTTCGACACACGAGAGATTGCCGACTTAGTAAAACTCGCGGACAGTGTGTCGAAACTGGTTGACGCCGGGGTCGATACCATCCCTGTATCATGGGTGCATGAAAAAACCGGTATTCCTTTACCTAAAGACGGTGAACCAACATTAAAACGACGGGATACTATCAATCCGGTTGCGTTATCCCAACGATATAAATCGTTTGCAGCACTCAGCCAGAAAGCCGACGACGATATCGATCAGGCACAATCCGTGCTTGATGATGCACCGGCGGCCCCTGATGCTGTTAATCAGGCTATGTTAAAGCTGATTGCACCAATGGTCACAGCATTGCAACAGGGACAAACGCCGGACGAAGCGCTCGACATTATCGCCGCCAGCTACCCGTTATTGGATGACAAAGAGCAACAGCAACTACTGATGCAAGCCATCTTTGTTGCTGATGTATGGGGGCGGCTCAATGCCAACAGCTAACGGCGTTGATTTAAGCTACGCAATCGGCGTACCGCCCGCAAAGGCTATCGAATATTTCGAATCAAAAGGCTATGCGGTTGGTTTCAACTGGCATGATGTCGAAGCCAGCGCCCACGCAAGCGCCTTCACTGTTGCCGGAATCCTCAAGCAAGATATTTTAGAGGATATCCGAAACTCATTAAACGAGCACCTAAAGAACGGCGGCACGTACAGTGATTTTCAAAAACAAATTATCCCCATTCTTGAGAAAAAAGGCTGGTTGGGTTCGGGGCTGGTTGCCGACAGCGACGGCGTGTTGCAAGGTAAGCGTGTACAGCCGCGCCGACTGGAAACTATTTATCGAACCAATATGCAGGCGGCCTATAATGCCGGGCGTTATCAGGAACAATTATCCAATAAGGACAGTCGCCCTTATCTGGAACGTGTCGCCATTGCAGATAGCAGAACGCGCCCGGCGCACCTGTCGCTAAATGGTTTTATTGCTCATATTGACGACCCTGTATGGGCCATTCTTTATCCTCCCGATGGTTATCGCTGTCGTTGCCGTGCTCGCTCGGGTCGTGACGTCGAGCGCTTGGGGCTAACGGTACAATCCAGTGAGGGACTATTGGTGGAGGTGTCGCAACCGTGGGAAAATGGTGAAACGCGCACCGTTACCGCGTTTAAAAATCCGCATGATGGCAAACTGTACACGCCGGACGCGGGATTTGGTCATAATCCCGGACAAGGCTATCTGTCATCATTGGGACAGCGTCTGCTTGATCGTGCCACCGTCGCAGATGTCCGACTTGCCTCAACGGCGGTCAATGAAATACTGAAAAACCCGGCGTTATTAAACGCTGTTTCAAAGGATGTTAAAACGTTTATTGATAACACGTTAATCAATAAGCAAGCCAAAGGAATGCAACGTCATGTCGGCGCGCTTCCGGCCTCAACACTCGACCGATTATCTGAAAAAGGATTACATCCTGAATCAGCCGTTATCACGCTGACAGATAATCATTTGCTGGAAGCGCAATCCGGGTCAGCCAGTTTGCCTGCGACATTCTGGCAACAATTACCCGCACATATGCATAAGCCGTCAGCAATATTGTTTGACACACAACAGGAAACTCCAGAGTTGCTGTATGTTTTTGATATCGATGATGCCCGCGGAAAACATATATTGTCAGTTGCAACCCGTTTTAAAGAACGCAGTACACCACAAGTGAAATCAAACAGCCGGGCAAACCCTATCACTCACGCAGAAACCCTACCCGATGCCGGGACGTTACGTGGCTATGAAATTTTATTCGGTGAGGTGAAATAGATGGTCAAGATTGTTATTGATATCACCCGCACTGAAAGTGCCTTAAACGATGTGCTTGACAGCCTCGAACACAGGGAACCGTTGATGCGGGAAATTAGCGGCATCATGGCGGATGCAGTGGAAGAAAATTTCGCACAGGAAGGCCGCCCCAAATGGCTACCAATAAAGCGGGACGGAAAAATCCTACAGGATAAGGGGCATCTTGCATCCAGTATCACGCCATTTTCCGATAATGATACAGCGGGTGCGGGGTCGAATTTGAAATATGCGGCGATACAGAATAACGGTGGCACGACTCGCCCACACGTTATCCGCCCCCGAAATAAAAAGGCGCTGGCCTTTAGCGGACGCTTTGCTAAAAAAGTTAATCATCCGGGGTCAAAGATTCCGGCCCGAACGTTCTTGAGTTTAATGGATGATGATTACGACGAAATAGAAAACACCGGGATAGATTATTTATCCCGGCCTTTTGATTAAATGAAAAACGCGCTGTAATTATCGTAGCGCGTTTTTTATGACAATTTGGTAGCGTTACATAGTCCACCCCACAATAAATCCTCCTGAGAGTTTTTAAACGACGTTTAAACGCGGTTGCAATGTCTCGTTTGAATGTGCAAGATAGATTTAATCATTTCCCTTCTTATAGCACCCCCTGAACCCCATCACGCCGCCGCCGTTTAATCGGGCTGTCATCATGCCCGAATGAAACTAAAAATCGCAGCATTAACATTCGAACTTCAAGACGCCGGTAACACCATTCAATTACTCCCGGCGGGTAAGTTTCGCGCCACTGATGGTCGCCCGTTTGAGTGCGACGATTGGTTTATCGACGCCGATATCGCCGCAAGCTTGATTGCAAAAGCACTGGCAAAAGCGAATCGCCTCCCCATTGATTACGAACACCAGACATTAAAATCCGCGCAGAACGGCAAACCGGCCCCGGCTGCGGGTTGGTTTAAGCAGATGGAATGGCGCGACGTTGTCGGCTTATTTGCTATTGACGTGGACTGGACAACCGATGCCGCAAAAATGATTGCGGCAAAAGAGTATCGCTATATATCGGCGGTATTTATCTATGACAAAACCACCGGGCGAGTAATTGAGGTGTTACATGCTGCCCTGACCAATACCCCCGCACTTGATGGCATGGAAGAAGTAACCCTCGCGGCGGCATCTTATGCTGCGGGCTACCTTGCCGACTTATCCCGAAACCCACAACTTAACATTGAGGATACAACCGCAATGGAAGACTTACTCGAACAGCTCCGCTGGATGCTGAACTTGCCCCTATCCGCGACACTGGAAGAGGTAAAAGCAGAGCTGCAAAAGCTGATTGATAAACTCACTGACGGCGCAGGCACCACGGCTGCAAGCGTTAATTTAATCACTTTGTTACAAGAGAAAGAGCAAAAAATCACAGCGCTTTCTCAACAAACAACCTCGTTAGCCTCACAGGTTGCCACGCTATCAACCAACGTCCCACAAGACGTCGTTATTAAGCTGCAACATGAAGTCGCCGACCTGAAAGCCGATCGCGAAAAGCGCGCAAAGGATGAAATGGAAAGCGCGATTGTAACGGCATTATCTGACGGGCGCTTAACTAAAGCGCTGGAACCGTGGGCGCGTGATACTGCAAAAACCAATCCGGATGCGGTGAAATCATTCCTCGCCTCTGCCAAGCCGATTGCATCACTTAATCAGATGCAAACTGACGGTAAAGATTTTAATCAGTCAGATAAAACCTACGGGCTGGACGCTGACGCACTGGCGATGTGTTCCACTCTCGGCGTTAGCCCGGAAGAGTTCGCAGCAACCATGAAGGGGGATGCGTAATGGATAGAAAAACCAGCTACCGGGATGGAGAAATCATTCCTGTTCAAATCGCCGCGAATACGGTCATTTATGCCGGAAACATGGTTTGCACAAACGCTGCCGGATTTGCCGTGCTGGCAAGTACAACAGCGGGTCTGACAACCGTTGGTATGGCGACAGAATTTATTGATAACCGTGACGGCGCAAACGGTGATGCATTTGTTCTTGTACGCAGGGGGAAAGCCTTCAACTTTGCGAATAGTTCATCCGCCCCGGTGTCGCAAGCCCTTATCGGCAAGTCATGCTATGTCGCGGATAGTCAGACTGTCGCGGCAACAGGCGATATTGTCGCCGGGAAAGTGCTTTTTATCGATGCTGACGGCATTTGGGTTGATATTTAACAACGGAGAGACAAACAGTGATTATTAACGCTGGAACAATTAAGAATATTTATGTTGGTTTAAAAACGCTTTTCCAAAAAGCGTTTAAGGAAACCGACTCCGATTGGGAAAAGTTGGCAATGAAAGTCACGTCAACAACCAGTGAAGAACATTACTGGTGGTTAGACCGCTTCCCAAAACTGAAAAAATGGATTGGTGAAAAAGTCGTTAAAGCGCTGGGTGCGTTTAAATACACGTTAGTGAATGAAGACTATGAAGCCACCGTCGCCATTAAGCGCAATCACATTAAAGACAATCAACTTGCCGGATATAACATCCAAGCCAGTGCGGCGGGCAAATCGGCGAAAGAATGGCCCGCTGATTTGGTTTTTGCATTATTGCCCGGTGGTTTCATTAATGAATGCTACGACGGTCAACCGTTCTTTGATACTGACCATCCCGTCGGCAAAAGCTTTGTTTCCAATAAAGGGGAAAAAAAGCCTTATCCGCTGCTACGGCTGCGGCAGCAAAAGCCAGTTACGGGGCAGCAAGAACGGCAATGCGAAAATTTAAGGATGATGAAGGCGCAGCATTAAAAATTAAACCCAATTTATTAGTGGTTCCGCCAGCATTAGAAGATGTCGCCCGTACTATTTGTGAGGCCGACAAGTTCGAGAACGGCGACCGCAACATCTACAAAGGCACCGCCGAAGTATTGGTCGTTGATGACTTGGACGACGATGCACAATGGTTCCTTTTTGATACTAATCAGATTATCAAACCTCTGATTTTCCAAGAGCGCGAAGCGCCAGAGTTTGTTAATCAAACCAACACAGACTCCGACGATGTATTCAACAAAGCAGAATACAAATTCAGCGTTGAGGCTCGCGGCGCGGCTGGATATGGATTCTGGCAAATGGCTTACGGTTCAACGGGAGAGGAGGCGTAATGAAAGTTCGTATTACTGCAAAACGTGATGGCTTTTGCCGTTGCGGAATGTCGCACTCAAGCGAAGCAACAACCCACCCCGAAGGCACGTTCACGAAAGCTCAAATCAAAGAGCTACAGGAAAGCCCACAACTGGTCGTTGAGTTATTGAAGGATGACAAGGAAACCACCCCGCCAGCGGATATCACAACGTTGTTAGCTGCCGAGCATCAGAAGATGGAAGCGGAATTCATCAAGCGATTGGAAGATGAGAAAGCCCGTCTGGCAACGGAAAATACCGCCGCACTGGAAGCGGAAAAAGCCAAATTAACGGCAAATATCGAAGCTGACAAGGACGATAAATCCAAACAAAACGAGGCTGATACTAAAGAAGACAAAGCCGCGAGCAAAGGTAAATAGCGATGTATGCACAGCGGCAGGACATGGAAGACGTTTTCGGACTGAAAGAAGTTATCACCCTGACTGACCGCAACCGACAGGGAGAGATTGACGACGTTGTTTTGCGAAAAGCTTTAGCGCGGGCCAGTTCTGAAATTGATAGTTACATCGGTAGCCGTTACACGCTCCCCTTGTCTGCTGACATCATCCCGGAGGCGTTAGTTGATCGTTGCTGTGATATCACTCGCTTCAAGCTCTGCGGAACAAGTGGTGTACAACTGACAGAGGAAATCCGGGCGCGTTATGAAGACGCCGTCCGGTACTTGGAGCAAATCGCGTCAGGCAAAATCAAACTAGGTACAGGCGAGATAGGCACGGCAAAGACCACTAACACGGTGAAATTTGCGTCCGGTGGTCGCCAGTTTGGCAGAGATAAAACCAATGGAGGTGCATTTTGAATCCAAGTGATATCGAACATGCTATTTGTGAGCGTCTTCAGGCTGGACTCGGCAGGATGGTTGACAGTGTACAAAGCTATGGCGGCGAGCTGGATGGCAATCCGCATGAAATTATCCGGGTATTGCCGGGCGCGTGGGTGACGTTTGGCGGCATTCACAAGACTGAGAAAACCAACACTACCGGACGCAAATTTCGTGACCATGCACGCTTTGCGGTGATAGTTGCTGACCGAAACATCCGCAGCGAGACAGCCTCGCGACACGGTGGCGTATTGGAAAGCGAAGTCGGAACAAACCTTCTTGTGACTGCCGTTCGTCGTTTACTGACTGGACAGTCATTGGGCTTAAAAATCTCTTGTTTGACGCCGGGTCGTGTTCGCTCGCTGTTTAATACACAGTTAGAACAACAGGCCGTATCGGCGTTCGCTTGCGAATTCGACACCAGTTGGATCTATTCCTCATTGGACGATAGCCGATTCCCTGAAACCCCATTAAACCCGGCTGGCGAAGTAGACATCACGCATCCGGATTACCCGTTCACCCGTTATCGGGGGGCGATTGATGAACCGTACCCAGACTTAAAAACCATCAAGCTGAAAATTGATGAAGTCAACACCCCGTTAAACCCTGACTTAGAAGGACAAGTCACCTATGACTAAGACATTAACGGTCATTGCTGCAACGGGCGTTGAAGTCCCGATGTATGCAGACCCTAAACACTATATTACTGATGCGGAAGCGGTCACGGTTGAGGATAACGCCTACTATCGCCGCTGCATTAAAAGTGGTGATTTAGTATATCCACCCGCACTGCCGGAACCCGAAGTCCTGACAGCCGCGACCGACAGCAAAGCCAAGAAAAAAGGGGCGACAGATGGCGAGTGATAACATTACGCTTGAGCAAATCCCGGCAAGCACCCGTAAACCCGGCAAGCATATTGAATTCAATTTAAAACTGGCAGTAACAACGTTACCCACTAACCGTCAGACAGTATTAATCATTGGTCAGATGTTATCACCGATTGCCGGAACAATGGTTGCACCACTGACAACACAATATGTGTTTTCAGATGATGAAGCAGCAAGCTATTTCGGGCGTGGGTCGCTGGCGCATTTGATGGCAAAAGAAGCCATGACCGCAAATCCGTATATCAATTTAAGCGTTATCGGGGTTGAAGATGCGGAAGGAAGTCAGGCCGCAAAAGGTTCATTAAAACTGACCGGTACGGCAACCAATGCAGGCGTAATCAGCTTGTATATCGCCACCACTCGAATTGATATAACCAGTCGTAACGGTGATGACGCAGCAACGTTGATGGCGTCACTTGTCACCGCTTTAAATAAAAACCCTGACTTACCCGTCACAGCGGCAATCACAACCGATGCGGTGACAATTACAGCTAAAAACAAAGGCGCATTTGGTAACGATATTATTTTGCGGGCAACCTCTACCGTTGCCGGAATTACCAGTGAATTAACGCCGATGGCAGGTGGGCTGCTGGAAGTTGATATCCGCGATGCATTAGCGGCTATCTTCGCTGCACGATTTAACATTCTGGTTTGCCCGTTCTCGTCTGAGGATGCGTTAACCGCATTACGTGACCACTTGGACAAGGTAAGTCATCCGATGGAGCAACGCCCCGCGATTGGCGTTGCGGGTTGGCGTAAATCGTTTGCAACCGGAACCACACTGACCAAGAAAATCAACAGCGGGCGTGTCATGGTCGGTTGGCACAATGATTCAGCTCTGATGCCGTGCATTATTGCAGCAGGATTTGCGGCAGTGACCGCCAGCGAAGAAGACCCCGCCCGCCCGTTAAATGGCCTGCCGATTTTGGGGCTGGACGTGACGCCGCTTGAATCTCAACCGGGACGAACAGAACAAGAAGCCGCGCTCTATAACGGCCTGACACCGTTAGAAGTTGGGCCGGGAGACAAAGTTCAAATTGTCCGGGCAATCTCAACATATACCGTTAATGATTCCGGAACGGATGATATCTCACTCTTGGATATCACCACGATCAGGACTCTGGACTATACCCGAAAAGCGATTGTTGAGCGTTGGAGCCTACGTTTTCCGCGTGAAAAACTGAGCGAAAGAACCCCGCCGAAGGTGCGTTCTGAAACGCTGGACGTTTTATTCCTGCTTGAACGATTAGAGATTCTAGAGAACGTCGAAGCAAACAAAGCTAAGTTGCTTTCAGAGCGCGATTTACAAAATCCGGGAACGCTTAACGTTAAGATTCCTGCGGATGTAGTTAACGGCCTGCATGTTATCGCTGGCGTTATCGACCTGTATTTATAAGGGGGTTAAATGGCTGATGAATACGTCGGCGCTATCTCGCTGGAACTGGATAGTCGCGAAATCGAAGTCACCGAAGTTTCGGTCAATATACAAACCGGGCGAAAACTGGTTAAAACAATGAATAAATCAGGTCGCGCGAAAGGCTTTGCGCGTGGTGTTGAAGAAATTGAAATCGATGTTACCGCCGTTGTACCTCTTGATGGTGAAGTCGATTGGAAAGGCATTGAAGGTGCGAAGATTACCACAACGCCAATCAGCGGCAGCGGTGGGAAACGAACGTCTTATCAAGACTGTTTTACAACCAGTGTTGGTCGTCAATACACCGTTGATAATGAGGCTCGCATCAATTTAAAAATGAATGCGTTACGTGAGGTTATCGAATAATGAACAGTATCCGCATAGCGTTAGATTATGGTGTTGAATTCGACGGTGTTATTCACTACGACTGCGAGGTCGGCTTACCGATGGTGGGTGCCTCCAGTGAGGCGGTGGTTGAAACCGTAAATCGTTTCGGTTCAATGGATACGCAGGAAGCGCAGACATTCTATTCTGTTGCACTCAAAGCCTATTCATTAATCAGTTTGGGAGATATCCCGAAAGAGAAAATCACTGGAACGCTACTTGATGCCGCCTTGTTAGACGATGATTACGACCTGATTGTCGGTGCAATTAATGACCTGAAAAAAAAGCGAAAGCGCGGGAAGCCGCGCTCGCCGGATACCGTCTTGCCGTCCTTGCCCTCGGACGATACGGAATTACCGAAGGCCAAATCGAGCGAATGAGCATGACAGAGCTTGAGGGATATCTTTCCGCGTTCGGCAAGTTAAACGGTAAGAAAACACCTCGCTCACCTTCTCAGGATAAAGACGGACATACAAAGCGCTTTATATCAAAACGTCAGAAAAAAGGAGCTTAACGCGCCATGAGTAATCGAAACCTTGAAGTTGCAATGACGCTGACGGCGAATGACCGGGCATCAAAGCCGGTATCCGCTGCTGTTAACCAGCTAGTCGAGGCGACAGGCAAAGCAACCAAGGCAAGCGAAAAGCAAGGCGCAGCACAGACGAAAGCCGCTGCCGAGGGTGAAAAAGGCACAAAACAAGCATCCAAAGCAGCGGCAGAACTGGCAAACAGTATAGGTAAGACTAACCGAGCCAGTGAGCAACAGGTTAATGCACAGCGAAAAGCTTCAGCCGAAGGAATTAAAACAGCACGAACGCTGATGAGTGAACAGCAAAAAGCCGCACGAGCAAGGGAAACTCTCGGCATTCGTTCTGAACATAGTATCCGCCGGGAAATTCAACAAACCGAGGCCGCTTATAATCGTCTAGCCCGTTCAGGCACCCTGTCTGCCCGTGAGCAATCCCGCGCTTACAATCAGATGCGCGGGCGTGTTGCTGAACTACGAAAAGAAATGCAAGGCGTTACCCGGTTACAGCAGATAAAAAACATCGGTTCTGGTATGGCGCAAATTGGCGCAGGAATCACCGCAGGCGCAATGGTGCTGGCTCAACCGGTTAAAAATCATATGAGTTTTGATCGCCGGGTTGCCATGATGGCAAACACTGCTTATGAAAATGAAGGCGTTGAAGGCCGCATCAAAGGGAAAACGACGTTAGCTAAAAGTATTCGCGAAGCGATTGAGTATGGCGGAGGGTCGAAAGAAAGTGCCGCAGAAGCACTCGATAAAATGTTAGCGTCTGGCGCAGTCAACGCGGCTTCTGCAAATAACCTGCTTCCTATTTTACAAAAATACTCAACCTCTACCGGGGCCAGCAGTTCTGACTTAGCCGGGATTGCAATTAGTTTAAAGCGCTCATTTGGTATTGAGGATAAAGACATCGAAAAAGCGTTAAACATGGCAATTGTTGCCGGGCAAGCGGGTTCATTTGAACTGGCAGACATGGCGCAATATTTACCCAACCATTTAGCCGCCGCCGGTAATGCTGGTATGAGGGGGTTAGATGATTTCGCAACGTTGCTGGCCTTTAACCAGACATCAGCAATTACCGCTGGGAGCAGCAGCGAGGCGGGAACTAATACCAGTAACTTTTTAGCCAAAATCACAGGCCGTGATACAGCGGTAGCCGCCTCTAAAATTCAATATAACGGCAAAGGCATTGACCTTCCCGGCTCGCTGGCAGCAGCCCGCGAGAAAGGCGTTAACGCAATTGATGGTTTTGTCGGCATCATTGATAAAGTGGTCGCCAATGACAGTCAATATCAGGCATTGCAGGAAAAATTAAAAACCGCTAAAGGGGCTGATCGTCTTGAAACATTGAACTCGATGTCCTCAATTTTGGAAGGTTCAGCCGTTGGTAAAATGGTTAACGACCAACAGGCACTAAAAGCCCTTATCGGTTATCGGGCCAACCGGGATTATGCAAAAGAAGTGACCGACGCGAGCAACGCTCAACGAAACCTATCCGGCGACCAACTGGCAGGTAATGTCAACTTTGAGGTGATTAAATCAACCAATGATTTTCAAACAGAACGCCTGAGCAATGCAAAAGATTTCGGCAGCATGGATGCCATGACGCCGCTATCAAATGCTATCGGAAAAGTATCTCAGGAGTTAAGCGATTTAAGCTTGAGATTTCCGGATTTTACCGCATGGGTTGCAGGTTCCACCGATGGATTAAAAGCGCTTGCCGCTGCTGCAATGGCTATCGGTGGCGCAAAAATGTTGTTAGGTAATGGTGGTTTGAGTGGTGCTGGTGGTGGCTTAGGTGGCCTTACTGGCTCCAGTGGTGGTGGCGTGATGCGGTTTCCAGAACGTTTATTAAACGCGACACAGGGAACCACAAACGCCGTTCCGGTGTTTGTAACCAACTGGCAGGATAACCAAGGCTCAGGTAATGACGACTTTGAAAAACCAGACCTTGATACAGGTCTATTAAATGGTGCGTTAGCGTTGGTTACAGAGCAATGGAACATTGCGGAAGAGGCAAAAAGACAAGGTATTTCACCGGCTGAACTTGCCGCCAGACGCGGCGAAGAACGCGGAGAAAAGGCCAATAAATGGTTAGAGGAAATTGGATTTAACCCGAATAAATTTCTTGAAGAAAACGTCTTTTCACCTGTCTCTGGTTGGTTCAACTCCCTTGTCTCTGGTGGCAATGAAAATCAGCCTCCGGTTGTTCAGGAAACCGCACCCATTAACCTTAGTAATATAACGAAATTAATTGTTGATGGACGCACTCTGGCGGAAGTGGTTAACCAGCATAACGATATACAAAATAAACGTGGTTATGTGGGAGCAGAATTATAATGGCATGGTCTGAATATATGCTTGATGCTTCATTTCGGGGCGTTCGCTTTGATGTCATTCAGACGCGGGACTCTGTATCACGTTCGGTGGCTGTTCATGAATACCCTTATCAGGACGGCGGCGACGTCGAAGATTTAGGCCGTCAGCCTCGCAATAGTCGCATGACTGCGCTGTTTTGGGGTGATACTTACGAACAACAATTACAAGCCTTTATCGTCGCGCTGGATACTTACGGAAGCGCTGAACTGATACACCCGATTTTTGGTTCAATGCCTAATATGCAATGTATCGAATACGGCATCGACCACACCGCCGACAATGTTGATCATTGCTATGTTGAGCTGGTGTTTCTCGAAGCTACCCCCGGCAACCCGTTTTTTATGCAAGAGTTTACGCTGTCAAAACTGGACGAAATACTCAATAAAATCCAGGGGTTACTTGATGGGTTGCAAGGTATTTTAGATGCAGTTATTGCGCCATTAAAGACAGCACAAAAATACATGGCAAAGATTAAAGCGCTTGGCTCTGTCATGGTTAATATGGTGACGGTATTTCGTGGTGATATTGTTGGTTTTATCAGTAGTGTGAAGAATTTTATTAACTATCCGGGCGCATTTCTTAGCGACCTGCGCTCCGCTTTAGACTTAACCTCGTTGAGTTCAAAATCATCAACAACAAACAGTATTACCGCATATAGTGATAATACGATTTCAGACTGGAAAGAAACCAAATCTCAATTAAACGCGATTGCGGCTATCCCTAACGCCATGATAACCGGTGAAACTGACGCGCCGGTCAGTATGCCTGCCGGTGCCACACTGGATGATATCAAAGAGCTAAACGCCATTGTGACTGCCGAAGTTGCTGCCGAGCTGACAAAAAATGCCGTAGAGATTTTGACCGATAAAGAACAGCTTGAAAAGCTTTCCCCTGATGACATCGAAATGATTGTGAATGATGTCCGGGAATCACTACTGAACGTTATTGACCAACATCGCGAACTGTACGAGCCTGAAATGCAAAGCGTCAGCAGTAGCCCGACTGATATTGCGTTGCGCTGGCAACCGGTCGTCTTGTCGTTAAAAGATATCGCGCTTGATGTACAAAATCTTGGCAATGCCGCCATTATGGCCCGCCCACCACTGGTACGCCGACGCATTGAGTCTGACTGCAATTTCCATTTGCTCGCGCATAAGTTATACGGGGATTATCAACGCGCCGCCGAACTGTATCGGTTAAATCCTACTATCCGGGATTCTAATAATATCAAACAAGGTGATTTCATTTATGCCTACGCCAGATAATCAAACTCAAGACAATATCGACATTAACACGGTGAGCGTGATTATTAATGGGAAAGCTCACAGCAGTTGGACGCAATATAGCATCGACTCAGATTTTCTGACCCCTGCGGATGCGTGGAGCGTGTCTCTTGGTATCCCGGACGGCATTTTCCCGGATGATATCGCCGCAGGGATGCCCGTTACTGTTCAGGTTGGAAATGATACGGTTTTAGACGGTCGCATAGACCGCCGCCGCCGTTCTGTTCGTCGTGGTCAGACTACGTTATCGCTTAACGGACGGGATAAAGCCGGGATGTTGTATGACTGTTCCGCCCCCATATTTACCGCAAAACAACTGACATTAGAAGAAATTGTCGCCAGTATTGTTCGCCCTTTTGGTATTACAAAAATCCGTATTGATGCCGAGGCAACCACTATTAGCGACAAAATCAGCGTCGAACCGGGGGAATCAGCTTGGGAGGCGCTGACCCGCTCAGCTAAAAATAGTGGCTTGTGGCCTTGGTTTGACCCTGACGGGACATTAGTTATCGGCGGGGCTGACTGCACCACGCCGCCCGTAGCATCGTTGATAATGCGTTTTGAAGGGGGCGAAAATAACGTGATTTCAATTGATGAAACCACATCAATTGAAAGTTGCTTTTCAGAGTTAACATTATTGGGACAAGGTCACGCGCAACGGTCATCAGGCAGCAGCAAAAGTAAAGATGTAGGCATTGTTGATATCAGTTCCAACGAAAGCAGCAATAGTGAATATGTGACCAGCTCTGCCGAAATCGGCTCGCATAATATGAAAGTGGTTGTTGCTGACCCTGACGTCGCATTTTACCGCCCTAAAATCACCACGGCAGGCGATATCGATAATATCGAACAGTTACGTTATCAGGCACGAAAAATGCTTTCTGATGCGAAGCTGAACGCGTTTGATTTAGTTGTCGAGGTCAGAGGCCACAGAACGTCTGATGACATTTTATGGTCGCCCGGACAGCGCATTCATGTTATTAGCGAACCTCACAACATAGATGGCGTCTATTTTTTGATGTCCCGCACGTTTATTGGTGGGCGCAGCTCCGGCACCTATACCGTATTGGGGCTTAAACAAGATGGTGTCTGGATACCCGATGCATACAAGAAAAAGAAAGAAAAACGCAAAGCAAAAAAGGGCGGTAAAAAAGGCAAGAAGGAGGTAGGCATTGTCGACATTAGCTGAAATTAGTAAACAGGTTAACCGCCAATTAAACGGCATTAGACAGGCATTTAGAGGGGTATTAACTCGTGTTAACAGTACTGGAGCCGCACAGGCCGTGCAGGCCGAGGCGCTGAACGGTGAACCGCTGCAAGATGTCGAACTTTTCCAACAGTACGGACTGACCAGTAATCCCCCAGCCGGAACAGCGGCAATCATGCTGCCGCTGAACGGTAAAACGAGCCATAGTATTGTTATTGCGACAGAGCATGGACAATATCGATTACAGGGTTTGAAATCCGGAGAGGTGGCAATCTATACCGATGAAAAAGCGAAAATCGTTTTAAAACGTGGACGAATCATCGAGATCGATTGCGATATTTACCGGGTTAACTGTCTGTCATTCGAAGTCAACGCCAGTGATAAAGCCGATTTTAATACACCGATGCTGACGGCTAGTGAACAAATGACAGCAAAAGCCAAAATCACCGGGCAAGGTGGCATGGCGATATCCGGTGGAAATGGCGGTGTAAGCGCAACTATTGACGGAACGTTAAAAGCCACGCAAGATATTGTCGCGGGAACCGTTAGCGTACAAAAACATATTCACAACGGCGACTCCGGCGGCACAACCAGCCCACCAAAACAATAAATTACCCCCTGAACCCCATCAACCCGCAATTGTTTATCCATGCAGCCATAATCGCTGCATGGATATGTTAATTGACCCAAAAACCCGCGATTACAACGGTAGTACAACTGACACATTGGCGAACGCCGTTTATTTGCGACTGATGACTCCGCTTGGTAGTTGGTGGGCTGATCCGACATTAGGGTCACGACTTCACGAACTGGAGCGGGAGAAAGATTTATCCAGAGTTTATCGACTAGCGAAACAGTATACCGAGCAGGCATTACAACCGCTAATTGATGATAAACGCGCTCGCTCTGTTACTCTCACGACAACCCGCTACCGAACAGGCTTTTTGTTATTAAACGTTAGCGTTATTGATGCGACAGACAAATAACAGGTATTTAAACACCCTGTGAGGCTGACATAATGCCGTTCTTAACCAAGACTTTTGCCACTTTGCGCGATGAATTGTTGCGCGACCTGAAAAACGGCATCCCGGATGCCGACATCAGCGCGGATAGTGATTATTTTATCCGGGCATCCTCTATCGCCAGTCTTGTTGCCGGAATTCATCGCGATCAGGCGTGGATTGTTCGTCAAATCTTCCCCGATACAGCAGACACGGAATACTTAGAACTACACGCCCGGACGCGTGGTTTAAGACGTAAAAGTGCCACGTTTGCGACAGGTTCAATCATGGTCACTGGTGAACCGGGTTCCAACCTTCCTGCGGGTTCCGAAATTAAGCGCGAAACTCGGTCATTATTTACGACTGAAGATGCTGTCATTGATGACGATGGTGTCATTAATGTTCGCATTCAAGCGTCTAGTGCCGGGACTCAAGAGAATACCTCTGCGGCAATGAATGGGACGTTAGTTAGTGCGCCGTTCGGTGTCGATAGTACAGTCATTATTGAACCGCTATCCGGGGGAACTGATGACGAAACCGACGCCGATTTACTCGCCCGGCTCTTAGAGTTAATCCGCCGCCCGCCTGCGGGGGGAAATCGCCATGATTATAGACGTTGGGCTTTGGAGGTGGATGGCGTAACAGGTGCTTACGTTTACCCATTGCGGAGAGGTCTTGGAACGGTTGACGTAGTGATTATTAGTGGCTCAGGGATAGCGCCTGTAGAGCTTATCCAAACCGTGAAAGATTATATCGAAGGATTACGCCCCGTAACGGCAAAAGATACGCTTATTTTAACTGCAACACTGAAAGCTGTTGACTTCATCATTGAAATAACCCGAGACGGTATCACCCAAGACGACGCAATTAATCAGGTTACATCAATTATTGAAGTGGCAATCAATCGTCTTGAGCCGGGACAGCCGTTAATCATTGCTCAAATTAGCGCGCAAATACTGACAATTACCGGTATCACAGACGTAAACATCATTTTACCTGAACATAACGTCAAACCGACTGTTGATGAATTGGTCGTTGAATGGATCAAGGTGGGTGATATTCAGATTAGAGGCATGAATGATGAATAGCGCCACGTTGTTAGCACTGTTACTGCCTCCCGTCAGCTATGACCCTAAAGGGACACGAATTAGCGCAGAATTACGCGCCGAGGGTGCTTTGCTTGATGTAACAAAAGAGAAATCAAACGAGGTGCTAAACGCGGTTACGCCATTTTTTGCTAACAACTTAATTAATGATTGGGAGCGCGTTCTCGATGTTATACCTTCAACCGACGCCACGTATCAGCAGCGCTTAGAACGCGTTCTTGCGAAATTATCTGAGACAGGCGGATTAAGTATTCCCTATTTCAAACGGATTGCCGCATCCCTCGGATACCTCATTGAAATTCAAGAATTTGAACCTTTTCGAGCTGGCGTCAACCGTGCTGGTGACAGAATCTATGTCCCTGAAATTATCTATGTCTGGAACGTCATTATTTATGGCAATAAAACGCCAGTTTATCGGTTTAGAGCGGGGGTTAGCTGTGCTGGGGAGCGCTTAACCAGTTTTGGTGATGACGTCATCGAAACGTTATTTAACGAGCTGAAACCCGCTTTTACGTATGTATATTTTAGTTATAAGGAAGAGAAATGAAAGAGCTTATCCCGCCGATTGATGCCCCTAGCGGGGTTTTTGTTGATGGTAATGAATTAACCGGTATAAAAGGCACTATTGTTGATTCTAAGTGGCTCAACAACGTGCAAGATGCAACACGCTCTATGCAATCAGAAATACTAACATTATTGACCGCAGCCGGTATTGACGCTAACACTGAACAATCAAATCAATTGATGTCCGCATTAAATGTACGCTATTTACAATCAGACAATGCATTATCTGAATTAAAAAACCTTGATAAATCCGCCGCCGCAGTTAAAAACCTTGGGTTAGAGGAAGTTGCATTTTTAGATGAAATTTTGCATCGTCAGGGAAATTTATATGAAATTTTCATTGCGGGTGCCGGGGCGCAAGCCGACTCGCGAAAAAATCTTGGCCTAAAATCTGCGGCTGTTTGCGATGTAGGTACAGGCACATGGCAAATACCTGATATGAGCAGTCAAGGGGTAACCTATACTGCGGGCGGAGGCATTCAGTATTTCTCTAACGGCCTAATGCGGCAATGGGGTACATCCGGTGCGATTGGAGGTAGTTGTAATTCGATAGATATTACATTTCCGGTGCCATTTCCAAATGGCATTCATCATGCACGTACGTTTGATGCTGGAAATCCAGACGCATCAATCAACCTTTGCATGATTGGCGTTACATCAAAAGCTGGTATGAAAATTTGGGGTGTTGCATCAATAAGCGCAGCGGGGCCAAGCTTGGCACCGTTAAATTCTGGTAAAGGTACACTATGGGAAGCTTGGGGGAATTAATGGCAATGAAATATTATTATAGCCCTGCTGAAAACCTGATGTATTCAGATATTAATCAATCAGCATATGAAGCATCGAAAACGTGGCCTTTAGATTTAATAGAGATTTCGGCAGATACTTTTTCGGAGTATGCCGGGACGCCGCCTTCAGGGAAAAAGCGAGGCTCAACCGATGGTGGCTTACCTACATGGATAGATATTCCACCACCAACCAAAGAAGAATTAACAGCAGCAATGGAGATGAAAAAGAACATGGCAGTTGATAACGCTAACGCCATTATCAATCGTTATAATTGGCCGTCAAAATTGACACTAGGAAGGTTGTCTGATGTCGAAAAAATACGGTTTAATGCATGGCTTGATTATATTGACGCTGTAATCGCTGTTGATGCATCAAAAGCGCCTGACATTAAGTTACCTATACCTCCGGAGTTAATGTAGTCGCGATTTATTTTGCACTATGCAAAATAAATGATTTTTATACATCGTTGGCTATGTAAATTAGAGCGCGACGCTATGCAATATTTTTCGCCGCGCTACACGGTATAAATTCTTGTTCATGAGTGAAATCCTTTTACTATTTTTTTTAGTTATTCACATCTGCCAGAGACAAGGTTACTGATTTAACGTTTGAGCTAACAGAGCCAGTGCCATCTCGTCTTTAATAACCGGATGCTCCCTGTACCACTGTTCTCGTTCCTGTCGTCGGGTATTCTTGCCATACCAGGTTTTGGTCTGATAGTTTTTGGTTTTGTGATAAATCATGCGGCCAAAGTGTTCAGGGAAAATAATGTCGGTGACAATTCGCTTCATCGCTATCGAATGGCCAAATGGCGCGATCCAGTCGTGGATCCATAAACGCTCACCGCTGGTCCAGTCCTCTTCTCTGAACATTAAGGCATCTTCAGTAAAGTAACGGCATTCAGCCTGCTCATTCATCCACGCCCATGACAGAAAAAACACCGGCTTATTACCTTCACTGACTAAAACAAACTGCTGGTTTTTAATAATGGGCAGCAACAGGGTCGGTAGCGTATTCAACGATGCGGTATTGTGTTGTGGAGAGTGCATCCATAACCAGACCGATGCCCCCAGAACCTCCGCTTCGTTTATTTCACCACCCAGCATTAACGGGGCGGTGATATGAAAGTTTCCATATTTCATCTCGCGCCTCCTTAATACTGCCAGTTCAGGTTAAAGCCTAACGTTACCGGATCGGTTTTAAAGCCATCCGGTTTTGAGGTGGGAATACCGGCAAACAGGTCATAGCTGGTATTCAGGGCATAACCTCTTAATCCCAGCACGGCCCCCGCCAGATGTTTCCCCAGCAGGTACTCACTTCCCCCACCGCCCACTTCGCCGTAGTCCAACCCGACATAGAGCTCCTGAGACGGTAGCGGCGTTTGCCATGCCAGTTCATTGCGGGTGAACCAACCCCGATCCGCTGACAGGCTCAGTTCGCCGTCATAACCTCTCACCGTATAGCGGCCGCCAATGGAGAAGCGGTCCTGTGAAGTCAGGCTGGTGGATGAAGGAAGCTGACGCTGGTACTGGCTGCGAAAGCTGAATTTCTGTTCAAACAGGCTGAAAGGCACGTCCAGATTGGCGGAAATCTGAGCTATTTTACTCAGGGCCGTCGCCAGACCGGTATACTCTTCCGGAGCAGGCTGCGCGCCAAACCAGCGGGTACCCTGCTGATAGCTTATTCCGGCATCCAGGGTGGCGGCGTAAATATAGTGGCGATGTTGTAAACCCAGACGCCAGGCTGAAGTATTGCGGCGCTGAACCTCTACTTCCGTATCATTAATATAGTTACGGGTCGATTTCAGCAGCACATCGTAAGTCAGAGTAGTTTTTTGTGAGGCATCGCGATGCAGCAAACGACTCAGTCCAAAGGTCAGGTTGTTACTGTCACCGCTGTAGTCGTAATTCTCAATCAGGCCCGCTACTTTCTGGTTGTAGCTGTAAGCACTGGTAGTGACATTGAATCCCCAGTAGCCATAAGGCACGGAATAGTGAGCGGTATAGTTATGACTACCCCGATCATTTTTCCATTGCAGGTCATGACCGCCGGAAATATAGAAAGTATCGCTAAGGGAAAGTGGGTTATCCACATACAGTGTCAATCCCCCCTGATAGCGACCGGTACTGGTGGTGCCGGAATCGTCCAGTGATGCGCCCAGCCGCCAGTGGCGATCCTGTTTCCAACTGATGGCTAAATCGGTTTCTCCCGGCTCAGCGCCCGGCAGCATATTGACATCCGCCTGCGCAGTGGGAACCCGTCGCAGGTTCTCTATTCCCTGTTCAATATCCCGCAGGTTGAGTAAATCCCCTTCAGATATCGGTAGGGTATTAAACGACTGGATATAGCCGCCGCTTTCAGGGGTAAACATAATATGACTGACTTTACCTTCCAGAATTTGCAGTTTCAGCTCACCGCTGTTCACATCCTGCGGTGGCGCTAATACCCGACTGGTGATATAGCCACGATCCACTAACCGATTTTGTATGGCACTCATCAGCAAATTAATGCCGTTACCACCAATACATTGCCCTTTGGCCTGATCGGCTACCCGCTGTAGCAGCAACCAGTTGGTTAAATAGTCGCTGCCGCTTAACGTCACCTGATTGATGGTGATGCAGTTCGCTTCCTGTGGGAATTGGGCAATCGCTGAGCTACCGGCAGGCAGTTTTATACGCACATCAGGCTGCTCTGGCGCAAGCTGTTCTTCCAGTGCTTTTTGACGCTCTTGTTGATTGATGATTTGCTGGTTATTAATGCTGTTCAGCTCAGGCGCTGAATGGGCATAAAAGGCAAACGGCAATAGCGCCGCTGGCCCCCAGAAATACAGAAAAGCTCGCTTCCGATGTGCGAGATTGGGATTGGTTTTAAAAGGCATACCCTGTCCGTGGTCATTATCCGTTATGAATAACTAAATAAAGCTACCTTATAGTCACATTTAGTTATTATTTTATTTTTACCTATTTGAGCGAGAATTATACAAGATGGATACACCACTTTATACCTGTTAAAAATACTAGTTTTTTTATGATGGATAATAGATTAAAAAAAGGCAGGATATTTAGTTATTGAAACTATCATTACTGTAATTATTGATTTTATTTTATTGATATTTAAATAAATTTTAAATACGAAACGATCGTAGTACATCGTGACTAACCGCTGTATTTAACCGTTTAAAAACATGACTCAAATTAAATAATAAGAGCAGATGTTCTTTCTCTGGGTAGATGATTAAATGGTGTGGTGTCTTCACCGAAACGGTGTTTTGAAATGTAAAAAACCCCGCACTCCAACTCTCGTTGAAATACGGGGTGAGGCAAATTTACGGCTAACAACCCATCAGTTCAGAAATGTTATTTCCATAACCGATATTTTCTTCGTTCCAGACTATCAGCATCCTGTTCGGCCACTGACTCAATATTGGCATCACCGGAAGGTTGCATGCCGCCACCTGATGTAGACGCAGATGCAATTGGTGCAGCTGGCGATGCTGGCGATGCTGGCGATGCTGGCGATGCTGGCGATGCTGGCGATGCTGGCGATGCTGGCGATGCTGGCGATGCTGGCGATGCTGGCGATGCTGGCGATGCTGGCGATGCTGGCGATGCAACCTTGTACCAGTCTAATCGACGAGTCAATGTCATAATGACAGCCAATACCACAAACAGTAATCCGGCACCTAACAGCAAGGCGTTATCTTCAGACTGCAACAGGACATACAGTACCGCGTACAGAATCAATAACCCGCCGGCAAAACTGATACCACGCCATACCCCTTTCAATACCGCACTTAAATAGAAACCAATCAGGCTGCTACAGCTTACCGCCGCAATACAATAAGCCCAGGCAAAACCGATTCGCTCCGAAAGTGCCAACAGAATAACGTAGAACACCATTAGCGCAGCAGCCACCAACAGATATTGCATCGGGTGAATAGATAACGACTTCAACACTTCGAACAGGAAAAAGGCGACAAAAGTCATGCTGATAAACAGAATGGCGTACTTCACCGTGCGCGTATTCAACTGATAATGATCAACCGGCTCAATAAAGCTGGTACTGAAGGTCGGAAAGCCCGACATTCTGCTGCCTTCACTGTATTCCGATTCAGTATAGCTGTATGAACTTGATGAACGTGACTGAGCCTGGCTTCTGCGAATATCGCTCATATCATAACGACCAAAGTTGTTATTAATATTATTAGCCAGCCAGCTGCTCTCCCAGCTGGCGGTAAAGCCCTGTTCAGTAACTTCACGTTTCGTCGGTAAGAACTGCCCCAGGAAGTTTGGATGTGGCCAGTTACCGCTAAGATTAAACGTTGAGGTTGCCCCAACCGGCATCAGCGCCAGATGACCCGTTCCCTGTAGTGAAACGGTAAATTCAAAATCCAGCGGCTGTGGAGAAGTCAGCACTGCTTCAGGGAAGACAGCATGCATTCCCTGAGGGAATTCTGAATATTTTGTTCCGGATTGAAACACGCTCTGATGTTGATTCAGTTTAACCGTTGGTACGGCGGTAATGCCGCGGGAATCTGCCAGCGCTAATACCAGATACGGCTTCTCATAGGTGATTTTGTCATTATTAACTAAACTCACTTTACCGAAAGAGCCTTTAAACTGTAACTGGCTCTGATAAACCTGAGTCTGATAAATACCCACCTTACGTGGTTCTACATTTACGCTACCATCAACCGCTAAGTTATCCGGCAGGAAGTAACTCTGCCCCTGTATCCGGTTGACCTTTTTTATCGTTTTGCCTTTTTTGGTGTCGTCAGTGACAATTTCAGTTTCAAGACGCACATAGGGAACCACTAATATTGGTCCAATAACCGTCTGTTCACCGCTGGTTCCATCTTTAATTTGGCTAATGACACTTTCCCGATATTGATTACGGCCATCAATCATCTCCAGCACCATGCCAATAGGTACTAACATCAGTAACGTTAGTACGATAAGTACAAACACTTTCCAAAATAACGTTGATTTAAACATCACCAAACACTCCTGTTCCTATTATGAGGTCAGGATAAATGTGCTGCGTGAACAGATGATGATGTTGTGTGAAGGCAGTGTGAAGTCAGCGATTTATATCAAGTCAGATGACTTATTTTTCTTTCACCGGCAGAATGAAAATGGCCTTTGCTCCCCCCTGTTCACCATTCACTAAACGAATAGTTCCCTGATGAATAGAGGCGACTTCTCGCACAAAACTCAGGCCCAGTCCGGTACTTTTCTCTTTATCCGGACGAGGAAGGGAATAGAAGCGATCGAACACTTTGTCCAGCGCATACTCCGGCATGCCCGGGCCGCTGTCTGCCACAATAATGCGATAATGTTTATCAATAAACTCACCGCTAATCGAGATCTCGCCGCCTTCTGGCGTGAAATCCAAAGCATTATCGAGCAGATTACTGAACGCTTGCTCCAGCAACAGCTTGTCGCCACGAACGCTGACCGGTGCGTCAATTTGACTGGTTAGCTGAATTTTACGATGGGTAATCTGCGCCTCTTTAGCGGCAATCACACTGTGCAAGACTTCCGCCAGATCCACCGGTGCCAACTCCTGACGAATTCGGCTCTCAACCTGAGCCTGTTGCAACATGCGGTCCACCAGCAGTTGCAGCCGTTCATTTTGTTGTTGAATATTGCTGATAAAGCGCAGAGCTACCGGTTTTGGCGGCATCTCCTGTAGGATCTCTGCCGCACCACGAATGGCAGCCAGTGGACTTTTCAGTTCATGAGTCAGAGTGTGGACATATTTTTCGATATAGTCCTTACCTTCCAGCTTAATTCGCATACTTTCCAGCGCACGGGCCAGACTGGATAACTCCGGGCTATCCATTTTCGGCAAGGTTGGTGCATTGCCATCGGCCACTTCACTGGCGTAGCGCACCAGACGAGAAATAGAACGGTTAATCCACCATACAAAACCGGCCCCAATCACCAGCGCAATACCTAATAAAATGCCGCCAGCAATCTCCATTCGGCGTTCACTGCGGCGAATGACTGGTTGCATAGTCTGGTTAGGTTTGGATACGGTTAGTGACCCAATTATCTTACCGTCAGAGGATTTAATCGGTGCTGCTACATACATGACTGAAGTACTTTCATCTTCAGGATCAAGACGGGTACTACGCGCACCGTACTTTCCTCGTAGAGTCAGGTAGACATCGTTCCAGCGCGAGTAGTCCTGACCCAGTGCTTCGCCGCTGGAATCAAAAATGACTTTCCCTTTGCTGTCAGTAATATAGACCCGATACTCCATCCGGTTTTTAACAATATGGTCAATCTGAGCGCCAATCGGCGTACGATTAATATCAAAGAAAGCCTGAGCAATATGACCCTGACTCAGGTTGCGATTACGGATATCCTGTTCGGCAATTTGAGCCAGAAGGTTGGCGGTATCCACCATCATTCCTTCTGTTGCACGCCGCACGCCGGGTTTCACTTCCTGAACAAAAATATTCATAACGAAATAAG
This sequence comes from Limnobaculum zhutongyuii, assembly GCF_004295645.1. Lineage (NCBI taxonomy): Bacteria > Pseudomonadati > Pseudomonadota > Gammaproteobacteria > Enterobacterales > Budviciaceae > Limnobaculum > Limnobaculum zhutongyuii. The sequence goes on along the minus strand of NZ_CP034752.1, from coordinate 760,633 downwards.
CCGCCACGGCTACAATCATAAAAAAGCCGAGCAGTAAGCGAAAACCGATTCTCATTTATCAGGACTCAGGCTATATCCCAAACCGCGATGGGTCTGAATCGGATTGGTTTCTTCTGATATTGCCCGCAGTTTGGCCCTTAAGGTTTTGATATGGGTATCCACGGTACGATCCAGACTCTCTTCTGCATCCTGCCATACCAAATCCATCAGTTGCTGGCGGGAGAATACCCGACGAGGTGATTTAATCAGCGTTCTTAACAGCAGAAACTCATAGCGGGTTAGTAATAATGTCTGACCGCAGAAGGTAATCGTGGCGCCCTCTTCATCCAGTCCAAATGCGCCGTAGCTGGGCAACATTCGCTGCTGTTTTTCCAGACGACGCAGAATAGTTCGAACTCTGGCGCTGACTTCGCGCGGGGAGAAAGGCTTGGCAATATAATCATCGGCACCGATTTCCAGACCGACAATCCGATCCAGCTCTTCACTACGGGCGGTGAGAAAAATCAGCGGTAAATCGGCAGATTGCGCCAGCATACGACGACACAGGTCAAAACCATTAATATCCGGTAACCCGACATCAAGAATGGCTAACGCCGGTCGGCTCTGGTTCAGGGCAGCCAGCACCGGTTCGCCACGCTCAAACCAGCGAACTTCAAAACCGTCGGTCTCTAACGTATAGATTAGGGTATCCGCGATGCTTGCTTCATCTTCAACCAGCCAAATTAGTGACATAACCTTATTCCATATCCTTTCATTCGGGCTACCTGTGCCCTTTCCATCATTTTTTAATGCTTATTCTGTTGTTTATCAAGCTGAAGAAGATGAAAACGTAAGCTACTCCATGCTTCTGCATCCATACTGTCGGTCGCCAGCCAAACGCGACGGCGGGAGTATTTTCCCGAGACAGACGTAAGCCTCAACATAACGCCCCATTTTAACATCATCGGCTTTCCTGATATGCGCCACTCTTCGCGATGCCACTGAATATCGTAATTACTCAGCAATATCATCTCACCCTGCATTCGCTGTATATGGCGCTGACTGCGTAAACAGTCAAAAATGACCAGAGTCACCAGCGTTAGCCACAGCGGCCAATAACCATCATTCCACGGGGAGAGTAACACGAGTAGTACCAGGGCACCGTGTATCAACAATGAAATGCATTGGGTTTTCCAGGAAACCCTAATGTCACTATGCCAGAGAACTACGTTCGGCATTTTTCTTCTGAATCATTTTGATCATACGAGCCATATCTGCCTCTTCCGGTACTGCCTGATTCATTAACCAGCGATACAGTTGAGGATCTTCACATTCCAGTAAGCGAATAAACACTTGCTTATCGGCATCCGGCAGACTGTCATAATCATTTTCAAAAAATGGCATGATGGCAATATCCAGCTCGCGCATTCCGCGGCGACACGCCCAGTGAATTCGGGTTTTATTATTAATATCCATTATGACTCTTACTCATATCAGGTTACGTGGTGGTGTAGAGTAACAATTTGGCTCGGATTTGGGAAAGGCTACAGATAAAGTTAGCTTAAATTTGCCATAAGGATCGAAATTGTTGTGCCAAATCTGACTTATACTCGATAGAGCATGGTGTTTTATCCGGATTCAATATCACACCTTCATTAACGAAAAACTTTCCAGCGAAAGAACCACGATTCTTATACTGCATTTCGTTATTGTTAAGTAAACTATGCAACAGCTTAATGCCGCAATATGGCGGCCCCTGAATTTGTTATCCGGGCTCATCTGTATATTGTTCTATTTATGTTGGAGTACCTATGACTTATAAATCCCCACTACCTTCTCAGTTAGCCTGTCCATCCTCTGACCTGTCGCTGACTCTGATATCACTAGAAGACTGGGCTCTGGTAACCCTGAGCGGTGAAGATAATCGTAAGTACTTACAAGGGCAGCTTAGTAATGATGTGTTTGCCTTACAGCCGGATCAACATCAGTTAGCCGCTCACTGTGACGCCAAAGGCAAAATGTGGAGCGCCATTCGCCTGTTCCAGTATGGTGATGCTCTGGCTTATCTACAGCGCAGTAGCCTGTGTGATAACCAACTCACCGAGCTTAAAAAGTATGCGGTGTTCTCTAAAGTCACCATTGAGCGAAAAAATGACGCGGTACTTTTGGGTGTTGCAGGTAGCAATGCCCGAACCATGCTGTCATCCCTTTATGCAACGCTGCCGGATGCCACCACGTCCGTAGTGCAACATGGCGATACCTGCATTCTGCACTTCTCTCTGCCAACCGAGCGCTTCCTGTTTGTAACCAATCAGGATGAAGCTAACAGTTTGTACGGTTATTTGCTGGGTAAAGCGGCGCTGAATGATAGCCGCCAGTGGCTGGCACTGGATATTGAAGCCGGTATTCCGGTGATTGACAGCGCCACCAGCGATGAATTTATTCCTCAGGCTACTAATATTCAGGCTCTGGATGGTATCAGCTTTACCAAAGGCTGCTATAGCGGACAGGAGATGATTGCCCGTGCTAAATACCGCGGTGCGAATAAACGCGCCATGTACTGGCTATCGGGTAAGGCACTGAGTCTGCCAAATACCGGGGACGATCTGGAATTGCAGTTGGGAGAGAACTGGCGCCGTACCGGTACCGTGCTGGCCTCAGTCAAACTGACAGACAACACTATTTGGGTACAGGCGGTATTAAATAACGATCTGGACAGTGATGCTGTTCTGCGGGTAAAAGATGATGTAACCAGTCAGTTAACTATTCAACCGTTACCTTATTCACTGGAAGAAACCGACAAAGCGTAATATTCAACTGGCTTCCTGCTGTGTTGCAGGAAGCCAGATTATCATCAGGCAATATACAGATAAATGGCCAGAAAATGGCAGACACTGCCACCCAGCACAAAACCGTGCCAGATAGCATGATTAAACGGGATTCGCTTATTCACATAGAAAATAACACCCAGACTATAAATAATTCCACCTACCGCTAATAGCCCAACCGCCCCTACTGATAGTTTCACCGCCATCTGATAAATCACCACCAGAGAAAGCCACCCCATTCCCAGATAGGTTACCAGTGAGACCACTTTAAAACGGTGAGTAAATGCTAACTTAAACAGCACACCAATCAGTGCCAGACTCCAGATAACCACCATTAGTCCCTGTGCCAGTGGAGAGCCTAATCCCACCAGCAAGAAAGGCGTATAGGTACCGGCAATCAGCAGATAAATTGCGCAGTGGTCAAACACTTTTAGCCGACGCTTGGCAGCCTGATTGGGAATGGCATGATAAAGCGTTGAGGCCAGAAACAGCAGAATAATGCTGCCGCCATACAGGCTATAGCTGGTAATTTCCAGGGAACCGGCATCTTTACCGATGGCCTGAGTTAAAAGCAGTACCAGCCCGACAATACCTAAAATAAATCCAATGCCGTGGCTAATACTATTGGCAATCTCTTCGGCTACGGAGTAACCCTGTTTAACAGACGCTGACATACGGTGACCTTTTATTCAGGATAAAAACAACGTCGATAGTTTTGATTTTCACAACCGATATCAGAGTATATGAGAATCATTTCAGTGTACACATGTAAGCTGAATATTTTATGTAAATCTGTGAAATATTTATCGAATAAGAATTCAGTTCAGCACTAGAAACAGGATCGAAATTATTTTAATTGGAAATTTATAACTATAAGACTTTATTAATGAATCTGTGATAATCTCATCGCTGTAAGAATTACTACTCAGGCTATCAGTGATGAATAAGGCCCATTTCTTTACTATAGAATTAGCCCGGCACGATCAAAATGCATCTGGCGAAGAACATCTACACCGCCTGATCGCAATGGATAAAGTTTTTTATACTGACAGTCGACAGTTTATCGATCCATCACTACTAAAAAACCTCACTGTAGGTGATAAGATTTATGTTGGCACACATAGACTTAAGGATGGAACTTATTGGATTCATTGGATTTATAATGAAGCAAAAGGAATACTGGAACCAAAATCAGCCTATATAAATCCATTAGTTACGTTGCTTAAGCTTCCCCTATCTCTGTCATTGATTGCTATCTCTATATACGCATTCTTACGTCTTTTCGAGTCTGATATAAATATTTGGATAATATTACTTCTGTTCATCTTACTCGCAATCCCTTTAGCTGTGGGCTGCTGGTTATTGTTTTCATCCATACACAAGTTGTTCGTTAAGATTAACAGAACCATGCGTAACATATTGTGGGGACTAGAAAATATTAAACAGGGAAAACGCTCATTTTGTTTGCCTGTTGACTCGACACTATTGGATAAATCATCACAGACCTTATGTTTACCTCAAGCAGAATCAGGTAGCGACCTGGATAATATTCATCCCGCAGATTTAGCCCAACTGGACGAAATCTCTTTATGTACTTTACGTGGTAATATCACTCACGTACGGGCACAGCGAGGTTTCACCGGCTCAGGAAACTCACGACGCGACTATGTCGATTATGCATTCTCTTTTCGACAAAACCCTCTTCTATTTAGGGCGGGATTTAGCACAATACTGGAAGACTTCAATCCAGTGTTCTATCGTCAGCATCCCTTTTTTCTAGCAGAAAATGACACAGTAAATCTGGTTATTGATAAAAACAACCATAGGATTCTTGGTATATATAATGAAGAAGATGGTTCTGCTTACTTAAAAATCAGCGGATTGGCGACCTCATATCAACAATTGAAAAACATCTACATAGCCATGGGGCTATCATGCCTGTGTGCATTCATTATGGTCTCAGGTATTGCGCTTTATGAGGTATGGCAACAGGATGGACTACTTAATAAACTGGTGTGGATGAAAGAAGCGGATACATTCATTTTCTTTGTTATAACAATGTTTCTAATTTTCAGCGGAATAATGCTAATCATTGAGCTGCTTAGTTTGCTGATTCGTAAATATTCTCTTAATGCCAGCCGCATTGTTTTTGCTCGTCAGATACTACAACTACTAAAACGCCATCGCAATAAATCGAATCACATTCAGGAAATTCTATAATGTTTGGTGAATCAAAAATACGTATCGCTTTATTGGCGGCCATTTTTATTATTTCCAGCTTGCTGTTATACAGTAAGGCATTTGCTGCAAGCTAAGTGAAGTCACGATACAAAAAGGCGGCACCATCTTTCGATGCTGCCGCCTGTTGTAGTCTATATAACTAAAATTACACGACGTTATTGACCCGGCTCAGGATCCGCAATACCGCTACCGTATCCCGCCATTTTACCCAGCTTAATCACAATCGGTGAAAGCAGCAGTAGTGCAGCAAGGTTCGGTAACACCATCAGGCCGTTGAACATATCTGCCATTTTCCACACCAGTTCCACATTAAACAGTGAGGCAATAAAGATAAAGCAGATCACCAGGAACTGGTAAATACGGACTGCGGACGTTGAACTAAACAGATAACGCACGTTATTTTCCGCATAATAGTACCAGCCAATAATGGTGGTAAACGCAAAGAAGAATAGCGACGCCGAAATAAACAGGCTACCAAAATGGCCAAACACATAGGTATAAGCCTGCTGTGTCACGGTAATTCCCTGACCGTGGAAAATACTCAGGAAGGATTCACCAACGCGACCCGCTGCCTCCCATTCCTTCATACCTGAAGTAATAATCACCAGAGCAGTCACGGTAACAATAACGCATACCACGAACACCCCCATCATAGCGATAAAGCCCTGCTGTTCTGGTCTCGCTACCCGGGCAACGGCGTGAGCATGAGGCGTAGAACCCATACCGGCTTCGTTAGCAAACAGACCCCGGGCAATACCAAAGCGCATCGCCTGCTGGATACCAATACCGACACCACCACCAACTACCGCCTGCGGATTAAATGCCGCGATAAAAATCGACTCAAATGCAGGTAAAACGTATTGGTAGTTAAATGCCAGAATAGTAAAAGCACCAATCAGATAGCAGATGGCCATAATTGGCACGACTTTCTCACTGAAAGAAGCAATGCTGCGAATACCACCGATAATGACCACACCGGCAACGATAGCCATGATTACGCCCATCAGCCAGTTTGGTACACCAAGAGAGCTGTTAAAGGCAGAAGCAATCGCGTTGGACTGCACCATATTACCGATGAAGCCTAAAGCAAAAATAATTAGCACGGCGAAAACGCAGGCCAGCCACTTACACTTTAAACCTTGCTCAATATAGTACGCAGGACCACCAACGGTCTGCCCGTTCCTGTCTTTGGTTTTGAATTTTTGCGCCAGAATAGCTTCAGCATAGATAGTCGACATCCCCAGAAAAGAGGAAACCCACATCCAGAAAATAGCACCCGGTCCACCCGCCAGAATTGCCGTTGCCGGCCCAGCCAGATTCCCTGTTCCTACCTGGCCAGCAATGGCCGTTGCCACCGCCTGGAATGAACTCATCCCGTGCTTGCCTGCTTTATCCCCTTTAAGCGACATTCCGCCAAACAGCGCTTTAACGCCGGAGCCAAAATGTCGAATCTGGATAAAACCTAAACGAATGGTGAAATAGATCCCTGTTCCGCATAGCAGGAATATCAATAGATGGTCCCAGAGCAGGCTATTAACCTGATCGACCAGTTGCTCAAGTATTTCCATACTTTAATTTCTCTTAGTTATGTTGTGTGTTTGCTTGCTTGCTATTTTTTACGCGTACGTTATCGCACGTCATTTTTGTATATGAGCAGTCTGTCACTTTTCTCATTCTGACAGCCTGACATACCCCATCAAAACACCAAGGGAACGAACCTTGATATATCAGTAAGATATGCAAGTAAGTGCCGCAAAATGGCAGAGAAAGAAAACATCTCCCCATATTGCGGGAAATATAACACTAATAATCAAGCGTTGGATAGGGTTATTCCATATAAGTGGTCGGCATGTATCAACATCAATAGCGATGCCTGATAACGGAAATCTCATACTTTCATCCTTACAAACTTAAGTAATTTCAGTATGATGATTAGTGATGTATCACCAAAAAGATCACTCTGCTGCCAATGCAAATCAATAAAATTAATTTTATAAACAATTAGTTATCAATAATTTTTTAAAGATAATTGATGAAACCCAAGGAAAAGCCTTCTCCTCTTCTACATACTCATTGATTATCATTAAATGAATGCTAAAACGAAAAGAGCAAATGGAATGAATAGACAAAAAACGATCTTACTATTACCTCTGATTGGAATAATATTCCTCTCCACATCATGCAGTCTTTCTGACAACCCCGATAACGTTCAAATTAATCAAATCAGAGATTTCTATCCTGTACGTAGTCATTCAAACCATAATAAATCTGATACTTATAATGTACTGGACCTCAATAAAAAAACGAAATGTGGACCAGCCAGGGCCATGTTATCACCTGCATCATTAGGTGTTGACGAAACTACATTTGATAAGATGTGGGTAGACCTGCGTAACAATACAGGGCAAGAAAGGTTTTATAAGTTTACCTATGGTCAATGTATTGATGATGGTGTTTTGATAACAAAAATAGTTGATTGTGCGGAAGGAAAGTGCGGCAAAGAATACACATCAGAGACAGATAAAATATGGTTAAACACATGGGCGTGGGCAGGCGAAGACATTCCTCTAACTGATAATGGACAATATAAATCAGCAGAAGAAAAAGATAATGCACAATATTTTATTCAATTACCATTGAAAGAGGCGCCAGAGAAAAGTGCCTGGGAATTTGAAATCAGATACACCAAACATCCAGACATTATAGCCATGAAGGGCTATATCGATAATAGCCAATTTCTTATGGGCCATTTTATCTTAGAGTATCAGGCATTTTATGGCAGTGGTTCTTTATACCATCAAGGCACATACGACAGACAAGGCCGTCAACAAGGAAAAAGTACTTATTTTTATGATAAATCAGGAAAAGTCAGGTCTGTTAGTTATTATCAGGATGGCAAACTTGAAGGTGAATCTATCAGTTACCATGAAGATGGTAAAATAGCAGGAAAACGGCTATTTAAGGGAAATAATGAAATCACTAAAAATGGGATTTCCTATGCCGACAATGGGCAAATTATAAGAAAATATAGCTATAACGATTCAGGATTAAAAAATGGTACAGAGACAAAGTATTATCCCGATGGAACAGTACAAGAGATAGAGCATTATGTTAATGGTATTCTTACTGGTAAAAACGAAACATACTGGCCTGACGCTAAAATAAAAACACGAAAAATATATAATAAAGGGAAATTAGTCAGTGAAGAAATATGGTTGCAAAATGGAAATAAAGAACAAGAATATCATTATGACTCAAAAAGAAACAAAGTAGGTTTTAGCAAAACCTGGCACAATAATGGTCAATTACGTTCTAATTATTATAATAAAGGTAATCAATACATTACTGAGTTTTTCTATGAAAATGGTAAACCCCACTCCAGAAATATTGATGCAAATAATAATCCGAACAGTCGGGAAGAATGGTATGAAAATGGTAAACCAAAGATCAAACAACTCTATAAGAAAGGAAAAATGGTAAGTTACCAGGAATGGTATGAGAATGGTAATTTAAGAATAAAAGACCTGTATAAAAACGAGCAATTTGTTAGCCGCGAAGAATGGCGCAATAACGGTAAAATATCTGAACGATCGTTGTACAAAAATGGCGAATTAAGCAGAATTGAAAAATATGATGAAAATGGAACGCTAAAAGAACAATACAACTATAAGAGATAAAGATACTAGTTAAGGCGTTTTATCAACAGATAAAACGCCTTAACTTATTGTAAATTAATCGTCGAATCTGACAGCTTTAATACAAAGTAAAAACACGCTTCCGGCCGTACACAGAAAGTAAAACAATCTGTAATCACGGCCGGAATACTCAACAAACTTACCGATATTCCCCCACCGGCACACAAGAACAGAATAAGTTTCTGTCCCCATATACATCATCCAGACGTTTTACCGTTGGCCAATATTTATTATGGAACACTGCCTGAGACGGGAACACCGCCAGATCCCGACTGTAAGGATGGTTCCACTCGTGTACCAACTCACCCTGTACATGCGGTGCATTTACCAGCGGGTTATCATCCAGCGGCCACTCACCGGAATGTACCCGACGAATTTCGCTACGAATAGCCAACATGGCATCAATAAAGCGATCCAATTCCACCTTACTTTCTGACTCGGTTGGCTCCACCATTAATGTACCCGCGACCGGGAATGACATGGTTGGTGCATGGAAGCCATAATCAATCAGGCGTTTGGCAATGTCCATTTCGGTAATGCCACACTCCTCTTTCAACGGGCGAATATCCAGAATGCACTCGTGAGCCACTAAACCGTCTACGCCGTAGTAGAGCACCGGATAGGCATCTTTTAGCCGACGGGCAATATAGTTAGCATTCAGAATCGCTACCTGACTGGCCATCTTCAGCCCTTCCGCCCCCATCATATGAATATACATCCAACTGATTGGCAGAATAGAAGCACTGCCAAACGGTGCGGCAGAGACTGCCCCCTGATGAGTGATCACGCCTTCCAGTTGAACTACACTGTGCCCGGGAACAAACGGCGCTAAATGTTTCTTCACGCCAATCGGCCCCATGCCTGGCCCGCCGCCGCCGTGAGGAATACTGAAGGTTTTATGCAGGTTAAGGTGCGAAACATCAGCGCCAATATAGCCTGGAGTGGTAATACCAACCTGTGCGTTCATATTGGCACCGTCCAGATATACCTGACCACCAAACTGATGCACAATATTACACACTTCACGAATGGTCTCTTCATACACCCCGTGGGTGGATGGATACGTCACCATAATGCAGGAGAGTTCATCACCTGACTGCTGCGCTTTGGCTCTTAAGTCCTGTAGATCTACGTTCCCCTGTTTATCACAATCCACTACTACCACGCTCATACCAGCCATTTGAGCAGATGCCGGGTTAGTACCATGAGCAGAGCTTGGGATCAGACAAATATGGCGATTACCCTGTCCGCGGCTTTCGTGATAACGGCGAATGGTCAGCAATCCGGCATATTCCCCCTGAGCGCCGGAGTTAGGTTGCATACATACCGCATCATAACCGGTGATTTGTGCCAGCCACTGGGAGAGTTGACCAAGTAAGATCTGATATCCGGTTGCCTGCTCTGGCGGACAGAACGGGTGCAGTTCGGCAAATTCTGGCCAGGTAATAGGGATCATCTCGGCGGCAGCATTCAACTTCATGGTGCAGGATCCTAATGGGATCATCGCCTGATTTAGCGCCAAATCTTTACGTTCCAGACGGTGCATATAGCGCATCATCTCGGTTTCGCTGTGATAGCTGTTAAATACCGGATGAGTCAGAATTGGGGTCTGACGTAATAACGCCGCAGGAATGCTCTGGCTTTGGGTTATACATTGGCGATCTAATACGTCGATATCGATATCTGCATGGTCACCACACAAAATATCAAACAGGGTATTCAAATCGTCTACTGTGGTTGTCTCATCAAGACTGATGCCAACTGCACCATCCAGATCGGCCCGCAGGTTAACGCCAAAGCTCAGTGCACGAGTTAACACTGCCGCTTTATCCGCAATCTCTACGCACAGGGTGTCAAACCAACTTTGGTGACGAAGCGTAAGCCCTTTTTGTTGTAATCCTGCCGCCAGAATATCGGTTAACCGATGGATACGTTGAGCGATGCGTTTAAGCCCTGTGGGGCCATGATACACCGCATAAAAACCGGCAATATTGGCCAGCAGCACCTGTGAAGTACAGATATTGGAGTTAGCCTTTTCACGACGAATATGCTGTTCCCGAGTCTGCATCGCCATACGCAGTGCGGTGTTACCGGCAGCATCTTTAGATACGCCGATAATCCGTCCCGGCATGGAACGTTTAAATTCATCACGACAGGCAAAAAACGCAGCATGTGGTCCACCGTAGCCCATCGGAACACCAAAGCGCTGAGAGGAACCAAACACCACATCAGCCCCCATAGTGGCCGGAGACTCCAGCAACACCAGCGACATAATATCTGCGGCCATACAGGTAATAACGCCACGCTGTTTTAACTGCTGCAATAACGCACTGTCATCATGTAACTCACCGGTAGTGCCGGTCAGTTGAACTAAAGCACCAAACAGATCGCTATGGTTTAACACATGGCTGGCAGGTCCAACGATCACATTAAAGCCAAAAGCCTCTGCGCGAGTTTTAACGACATCAATAGTTTGCGGATGAACATCCTCAGCCACAAAGAAACTGTTGGCCAGTTTTAATTTACTGGCTCGTTTAGCCATTGCCATGGCTTCTGCCGCGGCGGTTGCTTCATCCAGCAATGATGCTGAAGCTAAATCTAAACCGGTGAGGTCTTGAGTCATCTGCTGGAAATTGAGTAACGCCTCCAGACGCCCCTGAGAGACTTCCGGTTGATACGGAGTATAAGCGGTATACCAACCCGGATTTTCCAGCATATTACGCAAAATCACCGGTGGCGTCAGGACTGCGTTGTAGCCCATACCAATATACGATTTATAGCGTTGGTTTTGTTCTGCTATGGCTTTGAGCTCCGCCAGTGCCTGATGCTCCGTCTGGGCATCGCCCGTTGCCGGAGGATGTGGTAATTGAATATCGGCAGGAACAATAAACTGAGTTAACTCATCAAGACTTTTTGCCCCAATAATTTCCAGCATTTGCTGACGCTGCTCTGCGGATGGACCAATATGGCGCTCGATAAAAGATTCGCCGTACTCAAGCTGCTTAATTGTTCGATTCATTGGATAACCTTCCTGAATTTATTCGATAAGGCCGCCATGCCTGATATGGACTGATACCTGTGAAGGAATACGGATAGCGGAAATAAAAGCAAAACGCCCTGTATCTTAAGTACAGGGCGTTTTATCAGTTACTCATCATCCAGCGTTGCCAGGTAACCTGCCGCATCCAATAAACTATTGAGCTCATTAATATCATTGGCTCTGATTTTAAACAGCCATCCTTCAGCGTATGGCTCACCGTTAACTAATTCTGGAGCATCACTTAGTTGCTCATTTACCGCGATGATTTCACCGCTGAGAGGTGAATAAATATCTGAAGCAGCTTTTACTGACTCAGCAACCGCACACTCTTCACCAACAGAAACATTATCACCAACGTCCGGGAGTTCAACAAACACCATATCACCCAGCAAATGTTGAGCATGGTCAGTAATTCCAACGGTATACACACCCTCTTGCTCTTCACGCACCCATTCGTGTGACGTCGCATATTTCAAATCAGCAGGTACATTACTCATGTCGTTCTCCATTTTTATGGCTATTTTCAACTGACTCTGTTTAATTCAGTGGTTCAGGATAATTAATCTGGCTTATTCAGTAGGTGCCAACAGCGATTTGCCGTTACGCACAAATCCGGGTTTAACCACCCGTACCGGCATTTCACGATTACGAATTGGCACGATGGCTACATCACCAATACCTTGTGGAACACGCGCCAGTGCAATACTGCAACCTAATGTAGGGGAAAATGAACCGCTGGTGATCACGCCCTGATGCTCTTTACCTGCCGCATCGCAAAACATCACCGGTAGTTCATTGCGCAATACACCTTTCTCAGTCATGACCAGACCAACCAGTTTATCGGTGCCCTGTTTACGCAAAACTTCTAATCTTGCACGACCAATAAAATCACGATCTGCTGGCTCCCAGGCAATGGTCCAACCCATATTGGCGGCCAGAGGAGAAACCCCTTCATCCATCTCCTGACCATACAGGTTCATTCCCGCTTCCAGCCGCAATGTGTCGCGAGCCCCTAAACCACAAGATTTCACACCGGCGGCCATCAGTTTCTGCCACCAGTCATCCAGTTGGCTTGCGGGCATCATCAGTTCATAGCCCTCTTCCCCGGTATATCCGGTGGTAGCAATAAACAGATCGCCGGACTGAATGCCGAAGAAGGGTTTCATCTGGCTAACCGCCTGACGTTGTTCGTCCGTCAGTAAGGTGGCTACTTTTTGCTTTGCCTCTGGCCCTTGCACTGCAATCAAGCCCAGGTCTTCACGTACACGAATTTCAACGGCAAAGGGTTTGGCATGCTCGTTGATCCACGCCAGATCTTTTTCTCGCGTCGCGGAGTTCACAATCAAGCGGAAGAAATCTTCTGCCAGAAAATAAACAATCAGATCGTCAATCACCCCTGCTGAAGCATTTAGCATCGCGCTGTACAACGCTTTACCGGGCTGAGTTAATTTGACGACATCGTTTGCTAACAGGTAACGAAGAAATTCACGGGTATTAACACCGTGCAAATCCACGATGGTCATATGGGAAACATCAAACATGCCCGCATGTTGGCGTACGGCATTATGTTCATCGATTTGTGAACCGTAATTGAGTGGCATCATCCAGCCATGGAAATCAACCATGCGGGCGCCACAGGCGAGGTGTCTATCGTACAGAGGGGTCTTATTGGTCATTGCGTCCTCTTTAAATACTTCAGGGTGAATCCCGTAATAGATAAATCGGGTGCCAAAAACGGCATCTGACTTCATGTGATAATAAGTTAACGTAATTGTTAATAATTATCGCAACATGTGAACAATTGCTATGATGCAGCAGTTTTGATTCATAAACTGCGTTTTTCTGCACAGAAATCAGTATTGGTTTTATTAAAGTTGGATAGGGATTAGAGAGAGATATTTAACAACTATTTAATTAACAACTAGTTGAATCAATATTCGGATTAGATAAAGTAATGCTGAAACATTCAGAAGATTAGAATTTTTCATACCTGAACCACAATTTACCCTCTCAGCTTTTCTAAATTTTTACTGCATGCATCATGACCAAATGTCCAACTGCGCTTACCCCCAGCATAAGGCTCAATATCTTCTGCTTTTTAGTATATGATTACGGCTATTAAACGCACCACTTTCAGCCATACATGCATCGTTCTATCGCCATGTTGGCGGCGGTTCATCAGGGAAGTGTTCGCCTCGTCATAAACGAAGATATGGGAAGTTACAGTACGTTTTATGAAGAAAAAAGCTAAGGTTAGCAGCTCAGCTGCCACGCCACAGTCTCTGCAGCAGACGGTGACAGAACTAATTAACGCCGGAAAAATTGAAGAGGCCTTGAAAAAAATTCAGGTCCGGTTGATGTTTGCCCCTAAGGACACCTGGTTTTTACATGAAGCCGCACGTCTTTACCGTCGTAGTGAAAAACTGGATGAGGCTGAACGTTATTACTTACGAGTGCTGGCCGTGAACCCACACGACCTTGGCTCATTAAACGGACTCGGTCTTACCTACTACGACCGCGAAGACTTTGCCAATGCAGAAAAATACTATCAGATGGCGTTGTCGGTATTACCTTCTTATGCCGGTTGTCGCAATAACTACGGTATTATGCTGCATAAAATGGACCGCTATCAGGAGGCAGCTGAACAGTATCAGTTAGCCTTAGAAGCAGACCCAAACCATCTGGAAGCACGCTTCGGACTAAGTTCAGTATTGGCCCATATGCAGCAGTTGAAACCCGCAGCTGAACATATGCGCCGCCTTTTAGAACTCTCGCCGCAAGATGCCCGAACCCAATGCACCTTAGGCATGGTTTTAATGCAACAAGGAAATTTTGAACCGGGTTGGGCGCTATACCGCAGTCGTTATAGTAAAAATAACCCTCGCCGTTTTGTGAATCTGCCATCAATTAACCGCCCCTATTGGGAAGGTGAAGATCTGACCGGCAAAGCCATTTTGGTCCATACGGAACAGGGGATGGGGGATGAAATACAATTTTGTCGCTTCGTCACTCGCCTGAAGCAGGAAAAAGGGGCATCCGCAGTTTATCTAATGTGCCGCCCGGTGTTGCATACTCTGATGCAATCTCTACCTAATATCGACGGTGTTATCATATTAGATAAAGACAATCCTGCCACATTGCCGGAATTTGACGTCTGGAGTTTGCTGCTGGACTTACCGCGACACTTTGTTAACAGTCAGGACCCTTTCGCCCTGCAACCACCTTATGTGTTTGCTCCCCCTCAAATACCAGAACAATGGCGTTTGCCTTCGGCAAGTTTCCGTCGTTTACGTGTAGGCTTGGTATGGAAAGGTTCATCTCAGCACGCTAACGATCGCAACCGCTCTTTAGCCAGTTTGTCAGTACTGCACCCGCTATGGTCAGTGCCTGATATTGAATGGGTCAGTTTGCAGAAGGGAGAAGGCGAAGACGAAGCCCTTAATGCACCGGCAGAGTTCCCTATTCTGGCCTTAGGCCATCAGGTAACCAGCTATGCAGATACCACAGCAATTATCGATCAGTTGGATCTGGTGATTACCGTTGATACTTCTGTTGCTCACCTTGCCGGAGCCATGAACAAACCATGTTGGGTAATGCTCCCGGCCTTTGCCATTGACTGGCGATGGATTAAGGGGCAGGAAACCTCCCCCTGGTATCCGGCGATGCGTCTATTCCGTCACAGCGACGAAAAATCATGGACAGAAGTCATTGGCCGAGTTCGCGATGCCTTAGCCCAGTGGCATGACCAACAGACTAAGGCCTAATCACCAAAGATAACGCTGGCAGTGCTCTATAACGGGCTTGCCAGCCAGTCTGGTAAATCGCGCAGCCCCATGGCCTGATGAACCAGATGAGGTTTTACCCCCGGTAGGGTATCCGCCAGCTTTAACCCGACATCCCTGAGCAGTTTTTTAGCCGGATTATCACCATCGAACAGATCCCGGAACCCCTGCATTGCTGCCAGCATCATCGCTGCACTCTGCTTACGGCTGCGTTCATACTTTCGTAAATAGAGATAATTGCCTAAATCTTTGCCCTGCTTCTGTAAGCGACGAATCTCTTCTGTCAGGCAGGCTGCATCCATAAAACCAAGGTTAACACCCTGCCCGGCCAGCGGATGAATAGTATGCGCCGCATCACCAACCAGTGCCAATCGATGAGCAGCAAAGCTGCGCGCATAGCGAGCCGTTAAAGGAAATATTGCTCTGTCACTCACAACATGGCAGCGCCCCAGACGGTTATCAAATGCGATACCTAACTGGTGATTAAAATGTTGCTCATCCATTTGCTTCATTTGCTCAGCTTTTTCCGGTGGTAATGACCAGACAATTGAGCACAGATCTGTTTGCCATAGCGGCAGGAAAGCTAAAATGCCATCGCCATGAAATACCTGACGGGCACAGCGTTGGTGAGGCTCATCAGTGCGAATGGTGGCAACCAAAGCATGATGACCATAATCGCGAAACGTCAGCGGGATATCTGCATGCTGACGCACCCATGAGTTAGCACCATCGGCACCGACCACCAGACGACCACTTAACATTCGGCCATCCTCCAGCGTGATAAAGGCTTCGTTTTCACCTCTGATCACTTGCTTAAGTCGGGCGGGTGCCAGCAAAGTTATATCGCCACTGCTGTTAGCTTTATCCCACAATGCTTTATGAATCACATCATTTTCAATGATATGCCCCAGATGGGTATAACCGTAATCTTCTGCTTTAAAAGCAATACGCCCAAAGCTGTCCCGATCCCAGACATCCATGCCGGAATAAGGGCTTAGGCGTAAAGCCTCAATACCTTTCCATACACCCAGGTAATCAAGAAAACGCTCGCTGGCGGCATTAATTGCCGAAACCCTCAGACTTGGGTCGGTAGACAGGGATTCATCCGGCAATTGATTTTCAATAATAGCAATACGCAGGCCGCTGCCCTGTAATCCACAGGCCAGAGAGAGTCCAACCATACCGCCACCGGCAATTATTACATCATAAGAGTGCATGAACGATTGTCCTATCGTTTAACCCAGCCAAGGGTTCTGTGCGCTAAAGGCAGCCGGAGTAACTCACAGCTGTCCATGGCCATTAATCCAAGATTTCTTGCCACTACCAGTGGCCCATAACGATTAGCAAACAGGTGAATCAAGCCGTCCGTCAGGCCAATCGTTGCCTGCTGATCCGGCCGGCGGCGTTGATTATAACGACGCAATACACCATAACTACCCGGATCTTCCTGCTGTTCAACCGCCTGAGATAATGTCTCGGCAAGCGACATCACATCCCGTAGCCCTAGATTAAACCCCTGCCCGGCAATAGGATGCACCGTTTGCGAAGCATTGCCAACCAGAACCAAACGATGGCTCACCGACTGACGCGCAGTACGTAAACGTAGCGGATAGCTGGTCCGCTGCCCTGCCGAAACAATTTCTCCCAGACGCCAGCCAAAAACCTGCTGGAGTTGTTTAACAAAGGTTTGATCGTCCCATGCCATGGCCTGCTGCTGTTGAGCCGGTTCCATACACCATACCAGCGACATACGTCCTTTTGACATAGGCAGCAATGCCACTGGCCCCTGAGGTGTAAAACGCTCAAAGGCTTTTCCCTGATGGGGTAAGGCGGTAGTGACATTCGCAATCAGTGCGATTTGCTGATAATTCTCTTCGCTCCACTCCATACCCAGCGAGGTAGCCACCGAGGAGAAAGAGCCATCGGCTGCCACTAAAAGCGCCGCCGACAGGTTCTGACCATTATCTAATGTTACCTGAACCCGGGAAGTGTCACGTTGGGTTTCGACCACTTTAGCCGGGCAATGCAGTGTCACATTGGGTGCTTTTTTCAGCAGTGAAAACAGTCGATTACCAACATCGTGCAGTTCCACCACTTGCCCCAGCGCGGGTAAAGCATAATCGTCAGATCGTAATGTTACCATGCCGCTATGGCCGCGTTCGGTCACTAACACCGTTTTAATTGCCGTCGCACAATCCGCCAGTGCAGGCCAGATCCCAGCGCGAGCCAGTTGCTGACAGGTTCCCTGAGCTAGCGCAATGGCGCGAGCGTCAAATCCCGGGTGTTCTGCATTCTCGGGCAGTACGGCCTCCACTAAATCAATATGGATTCGGCCTTTACTCAGCGTTGACAGCGCTAAAGCCAGCGTTGCTCCCGCCATGCCGCCGCCAACAATAATCACTGAGTTCATTGCTGTGCTCCCGCCATCAGGGCTTCGATATCATCCGGATCTTTCACCACGCCCGCGGTTAAAATTTCACAACCCTGTTCGGTAATCAGAATATTATCTTCAATACGAATTCCAATACCACGGAACTTAGCCGGTACATCCGCATCGGGAGCAATATACAGCCCCGGTTCGACGGTCAGGACCATCCCCGGTTCTAACAGGCGATCGCGAGTGGAAGAGCCATAATTACCGACATCATGAACATCCAGTCCTAGCCAGTGGCTCAGACCGTGCATATAAAAGCGCTGATGAACTTTATCTGCCATCAGTTGTTCCACATCACCTTCCAGTACGCCAGCTTCCACCAGACCCTGTAACATAATGCGGATCACTTGCTCATTGGCGTCGCGAATACTGCGTCCTGAGGTAAGCAATGAAATGGCTTTATATTGAGAGGCTAATACAATGTCATAAATAGTGCGCTGTGCCGGACTAAACTTACCGTTAATCGGGAAGGTACGAGTGATGTCACCGGCATAACCGTAGTATTCACATCCGGCATCGATCAGTACTAAATCGCCCTCTTTTAGCGGTGATTCATTTTCGGTGTAGTGAAGAATGCAGCCATTTTCCCCTCCGCCAACAATGGTGTTATAAGCCGGATAGCGAGCACCATGGCGAGTAAATTCGTGGTGAATTTCAACCTCAAGGTGATATTCAAACATACCGGGACGGCATCGTTCCATGGCTCTGGTATGAGCTTTAGCGGTAATCTCACCGGCTTTGCGCATGACGACAATTTCTTCCGGTGATTTAAACAAACGCATCTCATGCAGCCATGGGCGCCAATCCGTCATGGTTGCCGGTGCGCGTAAGTTCTGGCGGCTGCCGCTGCGTAAAATATCCAGCGCCATAAATACGATGCTATCCGCATAGTCATACTGCCCCTGCGCGTGGTACACCACATCAAGGCCATTAAACAGTAAATGAAGCTGCTGATGGATATCATCATAAGGCAGTGCGCGATCGACCCCCAGCTTTTGCGGAGCCGCGTCCTGCCCCAGACGGCGACCAAACCAGGTTTCTGCATTTAAATCACGTACCCGATTAAACAGCACGCTGTGGCTGTGGGTTTCATCACTTTTAATCAACACCAGCGCGGCTTCTGGCTCATTAAAACCAGTGAGATACCAGAAGTCGCTATTCTGACGGAAAGGATACTCTGAATCAGCACTGCGGGTTCTTTCCGGCGCAGCAAAAATAATCGCCGCACTCCCCGAAACCATCTTCGAGAGCAGAGCCTGACGGCGGCGCTGGAATTCAGATAACGTAATCATAGTTGCTGTCCTTTCGCGGTTTGGATTGATGAAAATTTTATTGGACTGTTGCAAATTGCCACGGAGCCCAGCCGAAAGACCGGTTGTACTTTAGATCAGAGAACGTCGGGCCTAGCCCGCCGATGAACTTCTTTTACTGTTAGCTACTGTGGATATTCCGGCCGTAAAAACGGTGTTGCTCATATCGCCTTTGTGCCCGGCCGGAAGACCATCTGTATTCTGGTTCGGAGAGCGTCGGGACTGGCCCTCCGATGAACTTCTTTTACTGTTGGCTACGGTGGATATTCCGGCCGTAAAGATAATATTGCGCATATCGCCTTTGTGCCCGGCCGGAAGACCATCTGTACTTTAGTTCGGAGAGCGTCGGGACTGGCCCTCCGATGGATATCTTTTGCTGTTAGCTGCTGTGGATATTCCGGCCGTAAAAATAGTATTGCTCATATAAGCATGGTGCTCGGCCGGAAGACCGTCTGTACTTTAGTTTGGAGAGCGTCGGGCCTAGTCAGCCTAGGGGCGCTCCGGCAGCTAAAGCTGCTACGACCCCAACGGCAGCCTCTCCCTCCGATTAGCAATGCTAACTGCCAACCAAACATTTCATTCGGGCATTTAATATTTATATTTTGCCCTTTGCCCTTTGCCCTTTGCCCTTTGCCCTTTGCCCTTTGCCCTTTGCCCTTTGCCCTTTGCCCTTTGCCCTTTGCCCTTTGCCCTTCAGGTTAAAGCATCCGAATGTTGCCTCAGCCAATAAAAAAGTAGCACGACCAACATGGATGTTGGTCGAGGCGCAGCGACGTCGGGAGCGGCTCTGCGCCGGTGCGTCAGCTTTTTTATTGGCTGAGGTTGCCGCCGCAATGCGGCGGTCAACAGTCGGCTGCGCAGGCGCGGGGAGTGCAGAGGGGCGTTCGCCCCAACGCCCCTTTGCTCGACGCAAACTCCGCTGTCGAGACAAACACAGCTCTTAAAGCGGCGAAACCTACACTGAACCAAACAGCATCAGCTTTTTTATTGGCTGAGGTTGCCGCCGCAACGCAGCGGTCAACAGTCGGCTGCGCAGGCGCGGGGTGTGCAGAGGGGCGTTCGCCCTAACGCCCCTTTGCTCGACGCGAGCACCGCTGCCGAGACAAACACAGCACGTAAAGCGGCGAAACTTACACTGAACCAAACATTCAAACAACGACGTCGGGGCGGCTCTACGCTACTGTGTCAGCTCTTAAAGCAGCAAAATTCACACCGAGCCAAACATCAAAACATTAATGTAATACCGGCTTCTCCACCCCAGCCGTCCCCGGCTTAACAAACTCGTTATGACACAACATCGCTGCCATTCTCACATACTCATGAATCTCTGCCAGTGAGCGTTCCAGCTCATCCTGGTCTTCATCTTCTTCATACCCTAGCTGAGCAATATTACGCAGATCGTCAATCGCTTCGCCGGTTTCCCCTTTTACTTGTGCCAACTTAGGCTGCATCATTCCCAGCCCGAGTAAAAAGTGGTTAACCCAGCCTGACAGGGCGTCAATACGTTCAAAAACTGAACTTTCGTCATCGGGTACCAGCAGGTCGAAGTCAAAACCTTCATCTTCCAAATCCTGCTTGGTCACATCATACAGCTGCGTCACCATATCCTTTAGCGGATAACCAAACGCGATACCTTCATTGGTCAAATCATGGACCATCACTGTC
Source organism: Limnobaculum zhutongyuii (assembly GCF_004295645.1). Lineage (NCBI taxonomy): Bacteria > Pseudomonadati > Pseudomonadota > Gammaproteobacteria > Enterobacterales > Budviciaceae > Limnobaculum > Limnobaculum zhutongyuii. Next base: position 739,659 of record NZ_CP034752.1, on the reverse strand, counting down.
CAGCTACTATCATTGCTACCACCGCACAGTAAACCACTAATCAGGCCGTGCATTTCTGATGCAGTCATCCCGATATGATGCTGTGTCAATGTTGTATTCAGTGTTTGATAAGAGGGAAGCGTGTTCTCGGCCATCATGAATGATTCACCACCATAGGTAAGGTCAGATAAGATAATGCTATGCTACCACCAACCGCAGATCCGATTCCATAAAAGGCATAAACCTTAAGTACTTTCTCCCTGTATTTGTCAGGGGAATATCTGTCTTTTAATCATAGTCTGAAGGTTGCGTCCCACACAAAGCGATAGTTTGGTATAATGGCCGTAGTTTGTTAGATTAGTGATATCTGTTTTATTTATTCGTCTCTTAGTTGATTGGGTCCTCCGGGTTTTCCATACAAAGAGCACAGGTCGAAATTCGGCAGGAAGGTGACATGTCAGCACAACCGGTAGATTTACAAATTTTCGGCAGATCGTTACGGGTAAACTGCCCACCAGAGCAAAAAGAGGCTCTGAATAAGGCCGCAGAAGACTTGAGTCAACGCCTACAGGACCTGAAGGTTCGTACTCGCGTGACCAATACAGAACAGTTGGTTTTTATTGCTGCGCTAAATATCAGCTATGAGCTGGCTCAGGAAAAAAATAAAACTGATGATTATGCTAAAAATATGGAAGAGCGAATCCGCACCTTACAGCATACAATTGAACAAGCTTTAGTCGAACAGAACCTGATATCGAAACGTCAGGGTGCAAAATTTGAATAAAACCCATATACTCTTTTATAAATGTTGTTATAGTTAATGTGTGGTTGGTCGAACAGATTAACTAACCAAGAATCATAGAAAACGTCATGTACGGTTTCTGAAAAAATTCTCTGAGGTGTGCGTTATCGGGCCAGTCCCCTGAGCCGATATTTCAAACCAACAGAATGTGGATTCCTACAATTTGTGTGCATGCCCGGTCCGTCCGGGAAGCCTGATAACTGTAAATTCATGTTCACCTTGAACCAAGGGTTCAAGGGTTACAGCCCGGGACGGCACCTCGGAGTCCTATCTTCTCTGTTCATCCTTTGATATAAGCGTATCCGGTATGACCTTTGAGATTTCCGCTCGTCAGGTACTCAGAAAAAAAGTACGCCAACTGCGCAACAGCTTAACCCCGGACCAACAACACTCAGCCGCTCAGATACTGTGCCAAAAGCTGTGCGATCATCCTAAAATTAAATCAGCTCAGCACATCTCCCTGTTTCTCTCTTTTGACGGTGAAATCGATACCCGCCCATTGATTCAGGCGCTCTGGCAACAAAAGAAATCGCTTTACCTGCCGGTTCTACATCCTTTTAGCCCAGGTCATTTGCTGTTTTTACACTACACGCCAGAAACGCCAATGATTTCACACCCTTTTGGCATTCAGGAGCCGCGGCTTAACGTTCAGTCGGTTTTACCCGTGTCACAGTTGGATGTCATTATTACGCCGTTGGTTGCTTTTGATGCACAGGGAAATCGTTTGGGAATGGGTGGGGGTTACTATGACCGAACGTTGAAAAACTGGCGTAATCATGGTTTCTGGCCCATCGGAATTGCCCACGACTGCCAACAGGTCGAGGCTTTATCTTGTGAGGACTGGGATATTTCTCTACCGGAAATTATCACTCCTTCTCGCGACTGGCGTTGGTAAAAATCATCTCAGGCAAAACGGCAAAATAAAGGCGGCTAATCAGCCGCCTTATTCACAATCAATCCCGATTAGAACAACAGTCTTGCACGAATGGTGCCCTGAATCGATTTCATGTGCTCCAATGCTTCATCTGAACGATCGGTTTCCACATCGATAACCACATAACCAATATCATTATTGGTTTGCAGGAACTGAGCTGCAATGTTGATACCCTCTTCCGCAAAGATATGGTTAATCTGATTCAGAACCCCTGGGCGGTTTTCATGAATATGCAGTAAGCGGCTGACATTTTCACTTGGTGCCGGCAGGGAAACTTCCGGGAAGTTAACCGCAGAAAGCGTTGAGCCGTTATCAGAATATTTTGCCAGTTTGCCAGCCACTTCATTACCAATGTTGGCTTGTGCTTCCTGAGTCGAACCACCGATATGCGGTGTAATCAACACATTATCAAAAGCAGTTAATGGCGATTCAAACGGATCCTGATTGGTTGCCGGTTCGGTTGGGAATACGTCCAGAGCGGCCCCTGCGATATGATTACTTTCCAATGCGCTACACAATGCCGGAATATCTACTACCGTACCGCGTGAAGCGTTGATCAGCACAGACCCAGGCTTCATCAGCGCCAGCTCTTTATGTCCCATCATATTCTTAGTACTGGCGGTTTCCGGTACGTGTAACGTCACCACATCGCTCATATTTAGCAGATCGGATAAGTGGCGTACCTGAGTAGCATTTCCCAACGGTAGTTTGTTCTCGATATCGTAGAACATCACGTTCATACCGATAGATTCTGCCAGAATACCCAGTTGGGTTCCGATATGGCCGTAACCGATGATCCCCAGGTTTTTACCCCGGGCTTCAAAACAGCCGACCGCCAGCTTGCACCACTCACCGCGGTGAGCTTTGGCGTTAGCTTCAGGAATACGGCGCAGTAACAATAGGATTTCCCCTAACACCATCTCTGCAACGGAACGAGTATTGGAGAATGGTGCGTTAAACACAGGGATACCACGTTTAGCGGCTGCATGCAGATCCACCTGATTGGTACCAATACAGAAACAACCAATGGCTACCAGCTTCTCTGCGGCGGCCAGAATGTCTGCACTTAAGTGGGTGCGGGAACGAATACCAACAAAATGCGCATCACGAATAGCGACTTTCAGCTCTTCATCATCCAGTGCACCTTTATGGTATTCAATGTTGGTATAACCCGCTGCACGCAGGTTATCCACCGTACTTTGATGAACACCTTCCACCAGGAGAAACTTAATTCTCTCTTTTTCTAACGATACTTTTACCATCTGCTGAACCTTGCCCTAGTGATTATTATATAGACCCTGTCTAACCAACATATCAAAAATAGAAGTTACGGCAATACAATCGATTGCTTATATATCAGTAGAAGGCGTAAGTGAATGTTTTAATTTAGGTGGTTTATTCTGCCGCTGATAGAGAAGAGCAGCGTCTTAACGTTAAGATAATGCTAAGTGTGATATATATCACCAAATTAATATTTTTTTAATTATATGTAATAATTTTTGAACATTTCCCCGAATTTTATAGGGTTATATAAAATTCGGGGAATCACATCATTACGACTCAATAACTTTTACACCATCAGCGGTACCAATCAACGCCACATCGGCGCCGCGGTTCGCAAACAATCCTACGGTTACTACACCAGCGATACTATTTATCTTATTTTCCATCGCCACGGCATCCATAATTTTCAGGTTATGCACATCCAGAATGATGTTTCCATTATCGGTAACCACACCCTGACGGTACTCCGGCATTCCTCCCAGTTTTACCAGCTCTCTGGCAACATAGGCTCTGGCCATAGGGATCACTTCTACCGGCAGAGGAAAAGCCCCCAGAATATCGACCTGTTTAGAACTGTCGGCAATACAGATAAATTTGCGGGAAATCGCTGCAATGATCTTTTCTCTGGTCAGCGCTGCCCCGCCACCCTTGATCATTTGCATATGGCCGTTAATTTCATCGGCGCCATCAACATAGATATCCAGTGAATCCACTTCGTTGCAGTCAAAAATCTGGATTCCTAACTTCTTCAGTTTTGCCGTGGAGTCGTTGGAGCTGGAAACAGCCCCTTCTATTTGATCTTTTATTGAACCTAACGCATCAATAAAATGCGCAGCAGTTGAGCCAGTTCCTACGCCTACAATGGTTCCCGGACGCACATATTTCAGTGCCGCCCAGCCTACTGCCTTTTTCAGTTCATCTTGAGTCATGGTGAAATCTACCTAAGCTGTCAAAAATGTGATTATTATAGAGTAACCCACGAGACGAAACAGTTAAACCTGTCAGAAACATACGATAATCTAAAAAGTATGGCATAGTGATAGAGAGACGGTCTGATTAAAACGGAGAATACTTAGGAATGAAACGCCCAGATTATCGCGTACTTCAGGCGCTGGATGCGGTTATCCGTGAGCGCGGGTTTGAACGTGCAGCGCAAAAATTATGTATTACACAATCAGCCGTATCTCAACGCATTAAACAGCTTGAATACCTGTATGGTCAGCCACTGCTGATCCGTACCGTTCCCCCACGTCCTACCGAACAAGGGCAAAAGTTACTGGCTCTCTTACATCAGGTAGAATTACTGGAAGATGAATGGCTAAGCGATGAAGGCAGTGCTGACTCTCCGTTACAGCTCTCCCTTGCCGTTAACGCCGACAGTCTGGCAACCTGGCTATTACCAGCGCTAAAGCCGGTATTATCTGATTCTCCGATTCGTTTAAATCTACAGGTTGAAGATGAAACCCGAACTCAGGAACGCTTACGTTTAGGGGAAGTAGTGGGTGCAGTGAGTATTCAACCTCAGGCGCTGCCGCGCTGTCTGGTGGATCAACTGGGAGCATTAGACTATATTTTCGTGGCATCACCTGACTTTGCTGAACGCTATTTTCCTAACGGCGTAACTCGCTCCGCATTACTTAAAGCGCCTGCGGTTGCGTTTGACCATCTGGATGATATGCATCAGGCATTCTTACAGCAGAACTTTGACCTGCCGCCAGGCAGCGTACCCTGCCATATTGTTAGCTCTTCAGAAGCCTTTGTACAGTTGGCAAAACAGGGAACCACCTGCTGCATGATCCCACATCTGCAAATTGAGCGAGAGCTGGCTAACGGTGAGTTAATGGATTTGACACCGGGCCTGTGCCAGCGCCGGATGCTTTACTGGCATCGTTTCTCGCCAGAAAGTAAAATTATGCGGGGAGTCACTGACGCCCTGTTAAGCTACGGGCGTCAGGTATTAAGACAAATCTGATTACGCGATTAACGTTGAATATCAAATACGACGTCAACCTGATCGTTAAAGCTGATGCTCTGCTGCTGGTATGTTTGATCAATACCGCTGGCAGAGACAGCATCAGATTTATAAGCACGCATCATCGGCACCGGCATTGGGTTAGCGGCACGATAGCGAATGCTAAACACCGGCCCCAACTTAACGCCAAAGTCTTTTGCTAACTCTTCTGCCTGCACTTTGGCATTCTCAACCGCTTTTTTGCGGACTTCATTACGATAAGTATCATCTTTAGCTACGCCCAGCGTCACATCGCGGATCTCATTCAGACCTGCGCTTAATGCGCCATCCAGCAAAGTGTTTAGCTTGTCCAGTTGACGAACGGTAACTTTTACCTGACGAACCGCCGCATAGTCTTTTACCACTTTGCTGCTGTCGCTACTGTTTGGATAGTTGTATTCCAGCCGGGTCTGGATATTAGCGGCATCAATATCCGCTTTGGCAATGCCATTTTTCTCCAGAAACTCCATATATTTAGCAACACGCTCATCGTTTTGCTTTTTCGCTACCGCAGCATCTTTATCAGATACTTTTACCTCGATCAGCAAGGTTGCCATATCCGGCTGAACTTCAATGGTTCCGGTACCTGAAGTTACAATATGCGGACCATCGGGCACTTCTGCTGCCTGCATCGTCATCGGTAACATGGCAACCACAGCTGCCATCGCCAGCGCTTTTAATTTCATGAACTCTCCTCGGAAAGAATAACCTGACGGCACAAAATCTGTGCCGTCAATGTATAACCGAACCAATGATAGAATTATCCGGCACAATGGCAACAGAATTTACAACATCCTGACGTTCCGTTTACTCAGGATGAATATTGGCTCAGGCAAGCAGCCCTGAAAACGCATGTCTGGCCAACTGTATGGCGATCACCCACATCACCGAGCCAACCACCAGATTGATACCACGCTGAGCCTGACTCTTCTGCAACCAGGGTGCCATCCATGCTGCCAGCAGTGCCAATGAGAAAAACCAGATAATTGAGGCCGTTACCGCACCGATGACAAACCACAATCTCAGGTCACCAAACTGCTCTCCCAAACTGCCTAATACCACCACCGTGTCCAGATAAACATGTGGATTTAGCCAGGTGACCGCCAGAACCGTGGCGATAATACGATAGCGCGTCTGCAAGGTCTGGTTATCCATACTGAAGGTATCAGAATTGGGTTTCAATGCCTCGCGAAAAGCCCCCCATCCGTACCAAATTAGAAAGGCGACGCCAGCCCAGGTTACCAGTTGCAGCAACAGCGGTGACTGAGCCAATAACGCCCCACCGCCAAACACGCCCAGAGAAATTAAAATGGCATCACTGATGGCACAGAGTGCTGCCACCATCACCGGATATTGACGACGAATTCCCTGGGACAACACAAAGGCATTCTGCGGCCCAATAGGCAGAATCATTGCCATCCCTAATATAATTCCCTGAAAATAGGCTACCAGCACGTTATTCCTCGCTTTAACTCTTCACAAATTACATCGGGCGATAGACTAACGGGTGACGATGATAATGAGAAATGGATAATTCTTATTACTCATTAGGTGAGGCTAATAATCAAATAAGAATGGTTTTAATGAATGCAAAAAAAACACCGGCTGTTTCCAACCGGTGTTGATTAATCAATTAAAGCAATAACGATTACAGTACGTTTTCGCAATTCAGTTCTTTGAATGCTTTTTCTAAACGAGAAATCATCGTTACCTGACCGGCACGTAACCACGCGCGTGGGTCATAGTATTTTTTGTTTGGTTTATCTGCGCCTTCCGGGTTACCCAGTTGGCCTTGCAGGTAGCCTTCATTTTTCTTGTAGTATTCCAGAATACCTTCCCATGTTGCCCATTGGGTATCGGTATCGATATTCATTTTTACTACACCATAGCTAACTGCTTCTTTAATTTCTGCTGCAGTTGAGCCAGAACCGCCGTGGAATACGAAATCCAGGCTGTTGTGCGGCAGGTTATGTTTCTTGGAAACATATTCCTGAGAGTTGTGCAGAATTTTTGGCGTCAACTGTACGTTACCTGGCTTATAAACACCGTGAACGTTACCAAATGAAGCAGCAATGGTGAAACGTGGGCTAATAGCACTTAACTTCTCGTAAGCGTAATCCACGTCTTCTGGCTGAGTATAGAGCGCAGAGTTATCCAGATGGCTGTTATCCACGCCATCTTCTTCACCACCGGTACAACCCAGTTCGATCTCCAGCGTCATGCCAATCTTAGCCATACGCTTCAGATATTTACTACAAATCTCAATGTTTTCTTCCAGCGACTCTTCTGACAAGTCGATCATATGGGAAGAGAACAGCGGCTTACCGGTTTCTGCAAAGTGTTTTTCACCCGCATCTAACAGACCATCTAACCATGGCAGTAATTTTTTAGCACAGTGGTCAGTATGCAGAATCACTGGCACACCATAATGTTCAGCAACCAGATGCACATGTTTAGCACCGGAGATTGAACCAACGATAGCATTGCCCTGACCTTCCAGTTTCATCCCCTTACCGGCCATGAATTGAGCACCGCCGTTAGAAAACTGAACAATGACCGGAGCACGAACTTTTGCAGCTGCTTCAATAACCGCGTTGATAGAATCAGTACCTACGCAGTTAACTGCAGGTAATGCGAAATTATTCTCTTTAGCAATTTTGAATACTTTCTGAACATCATCACCAGTGATAACACCCGGTTTTACGAAATCAAAAATTTTAGACATGATACTTGTCCTATTTTTCATTGGTTATTGATGGATAAAATAATTTTACCCTATAAATAATAGAAGAAACGGGAGGCAAGCCTCCCGTCTTATCGAATTAACCCTTTGCACGCTCTTCTAACATCACCACTGCTGGCAGTTTTTTACCTTCAACGAACTCAAGGAAAGCACCACCACCGGTTGAGATATAAGAAATTTTATCTGCGATACCAAACAGATCGATCGCAGCTAACGTATCACCACCACCTGCGATAGAGAATGCATCACTCTCAGCAATAGCCTGAGCAACGATTTCAGTTCCTTTACGGAAGTTAGGGAACTCAAATACGCCTACCGGGCCATTCCACAGGATAGTTTTTGCTTTTCTCAGGATTGCTGCCAGCTCTTCCGCTGAAGCATCACCTAAGTCCAGAACTTGTTCATCATCTTTAATGTCAGCAACAGATTTCATGGTTGCTGGCGCAGTTTCAGAAAACTCAGTTGCCACACGCACATCGGTAGGAACCGGAATATGGCAGGTTTCCATCAGTTTTTTCGCTTCAGGAATCAGATCGGCTTCATACAGTGATTTGCCCACATTGTGGCCTTGAGCCGCGATAAAGGTATTCGCGATACCACCGCCAACCACCAGTTGGTCAGCAATCTTAGACAGAGAACCTAATACCGTCAGTTTGGTTGATACTTTAGAACCACCAACGATAGCGACCATTGGACGAGCCGGATTACCCAGCGCTTTACCCAATGCTTCCAGTTCATCAGAAAGCAACGGACCCGCACAGGCAACCGGTGCATATTTTGCGACACCATGAGTTGACGCCTGAGCACGGTGAGCAGTACCAAAAGCATCCATTACAAACACATCACACAGCGCAGCATATTTCTTAGATAACGTCTCTTCGTCTTTCTTTTCGCCTTTATTGAAGCGAACGTTTTCCAGAACCACTAACTCGCCTTGTGCAACGTCAACACCATCCAGATAATCTTTAGCCAGACGAACCGGAGATTTGATGGCATCTTTCAGATAATTCACAACCGGTAACAGAGAAAACTCTTCGTTATATTCACCTTCAGTTGGACGACCCAGGTGAGAAGTTACCATAACACGAGCGCCTTGTTTTAAGGCTAATTCGATAGTTGGCAGAGATGCACGAATACGGGCATCAGAGGTTACTTTGCCATCTTTTACTGGTACGTTGAGATCTGCACGGATAAGTACACGTTTACCCGCTAAATCCAGATCGCTCATCTTAATTACAGTCATTGTGAATCCTCTTGTTAATTCTCTCAAAGTTACCTGAGCCCGGCACGCATTGCCGATACTCATATATTCCGATGGTTGACGCTTTCCGGCAGTATCCGGCTCTGTCTCACCAAAGATTGCTACTTTTAACAAAAATCACTTATCACACAGGACATTCGCGGTAGGTAAAACACGCGCACAAGCCCTATATATCAAAATATTTAACATACCGGACAAATCGTTGCAGCAAATGATAACACGAAAAGTATAGTTGAGATTAACCCGTCTATTCTAATCATAACAGTGCTGTCTGTCTGTGATACCGCTATCGGATTGATAGCCTTAAACCACGGGCCTTGCTCCAATATTACCGTTATTCTATACCTGAAACCATAAAAAACTGAAACGCTTCAGCACGTATCTACAGATTACGAAAATCCTGCCGCAATTACTACCGATTATATGCAGTTAAACTAAAAAACTTTGGCTTTGGGATGAGATATATGCTGTGAGATACAACGCCTCACGCCTGCTGGAAGGGAAATTAAAAAGCCCTGATATCGCTATCAGGGCTTTAGGTTTAACTAACAACTAAGAATAGTTAAACTTATTTCAATAACTCACGGCTATTCGCCACTACGTTATCAACCGTAAAGCCAAACTCGGCAAACAGTTGTTCTGCCGGGGCAGATTCACCGAAGCTGCGCATGCCTACAATACGACCGTTCAGACCGGTGTATTTGAACCAGAAGTCCGCAATACCCGCTTCCACGGCCACGCGTGCACTCACACCGGATGGCAGTACGGATTCACGGTAAGCCGCATCCTGACGGTCAAACACTTCGGTACAAGGCATCGATACCACGCGAACTTTACGGCCTTCCGCACTCAGTTTATCTGCCGCATCCACCGCCAGGCTCACTTCTGAACCAGTGGCAATCAGAATTAACTCCGGTGTACCGGTGCAGTCTTTCAGCACATAACCACCACGGGCCACGTTAGCCAGTTGCTCTGCGCTACGCGGCTGTTGGGTCAGGTTCTGGCGGGAGAAAATCAGCGCACTCGGACCATCCAGACGCTCAATCGCTGCTTTCCACGCTATCGCGGATTCAACCTGGTCACACGGACGCCAGGTACTCATGTTTGGCGTCAGACGCAGGCTGGCCATCTGCTCTACCGGCTGGTGAGTCGGACCGTCTTCACCCAGACCAATCGAGTCATGGGTATACACAAATACGCTGCGAATTTTCATCAATGCAGCCATACGTACCGCGTTACGGGCATATTCCATAAACATCAGGAAGGTGGCACCATAAGGCACAAAACCACCGTGCAGGGCGATACCGTTCATCATCGCCGACATACCAAACTCGCGCACACCGTAATGAATGTAGTTACCCGCCAGGTCATCCACAATGGATTTCGAACCGGACCACATGGTCAGGTTGCTTGGGGCCAGGTCAGCAGAGCCCCCCAGGAACTCCGGCAGCACTTTACCAAAGGCTTCCAGTGCGTTTTGTGATGCCTTACGGCTGGCAATATTGGCCGGATTAGCCTGTAAATTCTCGATAAACTTCTGAGATTCTGCCTGCCACTGCGCCGGTAACTCACCGCTGACACGACGGCTAAACTCTGCCGCCAGTTCAGGATGCGCAGCACGGTAGGCAGCAAACTGCTTGTCCCACTCGGCTTCAGCCGACTGACCGGCAGATTTGGCATCCCACGCGCTGTAGATTTCCTGAGGAATAACAAACGGCTCATATTTCCAGCCCAGCGCTTCACGGGTGGCGGCCACTTCTGCATCACCTAATGGTGCACCGTGGCTGTCGTGCGTACCCGCTTTATTAGGTGAACCAAAACCGATAATGGTTTTACACATCAGCAGTGAAGGCTTACCGGTCTCTTTCTGTGCCTGCTCTACTGCCTTGCGAATGGCGTCGGCATCATGACCATCAATACCGCGAATAACGTGCCAGCCATAGGCTTCAAAACGCATGGCGGTGTCATCGGTGAACCAGCCTTCAACGTGACCGTCAATGGAGATACCGTTGTCATCATAAAAAGCAATCAGTTTGCCCAGTTTCAGGGTACCGGCCAGTGAACAGGCTTCGTGAGAAACCCCTTCCATCATGCAGCCGTCACCCATAAAGGTGTAAGTGTAGTGGTCAACGATATCGTGACCCGGGCGGTTAAACTGGGCCGCCAGCGTACGCTCGGCAATCGCCATCCCCACGGCGTTACAGATACCCTGACCCAGTGGACCGGTGGTGGTTTCCACGCCCGGCGCATAACCATATTCCGGGTGACCCGGGGTGCGGGAATGCAGCTGACGGAATTGTTTTAAATCATCGATAGTCAGGTCATAACCGCTCAGGTGCAGCAGGCTGTAAATCAGCATGGAGCCATGGCCGTTAGACAGCACGAAACGGTCGCGGTTAGCCCACTGAGGATTGGTTGGATTATGTTTGAGGAAACCGCGCCACAGAACTTCCGCGATATCGGCCATGCCCATCGGGGCTCCGGGATGGCCAGATTTGGCCTTTTGAACAGCGTCCATACTGAGGGCGCGAATAGCGTTAGCGAGTTCTTTATGAGAAGGCATTATTAACTCCATTTTAGGCTTAGGATTCGAGGTTCAGATCCAGAATAGGAAAAACTTCCTTATCTTCTCAAGTCAGCGCTAAAACGGCAACCCCGATTGACGATACAAATGGTTGCAATAAAGGTGGGATTTTGTGTCACAGATCTTTTCAATTCCTCATGACACACTCTTTGATTATTGATATTATCGTCCAACTGGATAGGACCAGTCTTGAAGGCTAATAATCATATAATCACAGGAAGATAGTTTTATGAAAATGCGTTCTACTTTAATCGCTGTAACCTTAGCATCGGCTACTATGTTAGCAGGTTGTCAGAGCGGTAGTTTTGGTGACACCCTTCTGTCTGCTGTAACCGTTAGTGATGCAGAAGTTAAAGCGCTGTCAGATCAATCTTGTAAAGAAATGGATCAAACTAACAAAGTTGCAGGCAAGAGCAGCAAGTACACCAAACGTCTGAACAACATCTCCAAGAAGTTAGGCACCAACATCAATGGTCAACCTCTGAACTACAAAGTTTACTTAACTGATGACATCAACGCATGGGCAATGGCTAACGGCTGTATCCGTGTGTATAGCGGTCTGATGGATAAGATGACTGACGATGAAGTAATCGGCGTACTGGGCCACGAAATTGGTCACGTTGATTTAGGCCACACTAAGAAAGCATTCCAGGTTGCTTATGCAGCTCAGTTCGCTACCCAGGCAGCACTTCAGTACGGCGGCAAAACTGCAGCAGTTCTGAACGACGCTCAGGTTCTGGATTTCGCTAACGCACTGATCAACGCTCAGTTCTCTCAGTCTCAAGAATCAGAAGCTGATACCTTCTCTTACGACCTGCTGAAGCAGAAGAAACTGAAAACAGCTGCTCTGGCAACTGCGTTTGACAAACTGGCTCAGTTAGACGGTGGCGCAAGTGCTGGTATGATGAGCTCTCACCCGGGTTCTAAAGACCGTGCTGATGCAATCAGAGCTCGTATCGCTGCTGAAGGCAAATAATCTATTTATATAGAATTGGGCGGTAATTCGCTTATCTATGTATCTAAAACCGAGGTCATGACCTCGGTTTTTTTATTGCCTGAAGAAAACCACTCCGGCGAATATTTGGCACGAAATCATTAACACTCCAATATTAAGTGGCGTACAGTAAGAAGATTATTGGCAAAAAATAGAGATAATCTTTTCATTTATCAGGATTATTTTTTGCCAGTGCAGTGATTATCAACTATCTTTTATATCAATGCCGCACTTATGCGGAGTGTTCCGTTTTATCACTTATTCAGGTTGTAGTATTGAATGAATCGTCAATAAAATTCACCAAGGAGTCGTCTTATGAGTCAAGTGAAACACGTAGCCGTTTTGGTCGGTAGCCTGCGTAAAGAGTCAATTAATAGAAAAATTGCCCTGGCATTGACTAAATTAGCGCCTTCTTCAATCAAGCTGGACATCGTGGAAATTGGCGATTTACCTCTGTATAGCGAAGATATTGACGTCACTCCACCTGCCGCTTACACCACATTCCGTAATCAAATTAAAGCCGCTGATGCCGTGCTGTTTGTCACTCCTGAATACAACCGTTCTGTACCTGCAGCCTTAAAAAATGCACTGGATGTAGGTTCCCGTCCTTACGGACAAAGCGCCTGGTCAGGCAAACCTGGAGCGGTTGTTAGTGCATCACCGGGTGCAATTGGCGGTTTTGGGGCTAATCACCATCTGCGTCAGTCACTGGTATTTCTGAATATTCCATGCATGCAGCAGCCAGAAGCCTATATCAGTAACGCCGGTGCCATTTTTGAAGAGAACGGTGAACTGACTGAAAGAACCAAAACCTTCCTGCAAAGCTTTGTTGATGCTTATGCTGACTGGGTTCTGTTCCAGACCCGCCCACAAAAATAAGCGGTTGTAGTCAATATCTGAATGCAAAAACGGCTGATAAATATCAGCCGTTTTAATGTAATGACAACGTTTGATAGTTAATTTTTGTGTTTCAAAATAGTCAATTGTCGGGAGGGGCTCCCGTGGGGGTCGACTTGGCGTCAGCCAACGAAGTGCCCGTAGGGAGACCAGGCCCGACATACACTGAAGTTAAGTACTAACGGTCTTCCGGTCGAGTATAAAGCCAATATAAGCATTTTTGATTTTACGACCGGAATATCCATTGAGGCCAATTTATCAAGTTGGTCATCATTTTAAAACGACCGATATTTATCAGCCGTTTTTTATTAGTTTTATATTTGGATTAAATTACTTTTTCGCCGCCTGCATATACAGCATATCCAGTGCAACCGTCGCTGCTGCCAGCGCCGTCATTTCTGCATGATCGTAAGAAGGTGCCACTTCCACCACATCCATTCCCACAATATCCAATGACTGTAATCCGCGTAGAATTTTTAGTGCGCGGTCAGATGTTAATCCACCACACACCGGCGTACCAGTACCCGGAGCAAAAGCAGGATCCAGACAGTCAATATCAAACGTCAGATAAACCGGCATGTCCCCTACAATCTTTTTAACCTGAGCAACAACATCATCCACAGTGCGGTCGTTTACCTGAGCGGCATCCAGCACGGTAAAACCGTTGTCAGTGTCATGCTCAGTACGAATACCAATCTGTACTGAACGAGTTGGGTCAATTAAACCTTCATTTGGCGCATGATAAAACATAGTGCCATGGTCAAATTTACTACCGTTAGAGTAAGTATCGGTATGGGCATCAAAATGAACCAAAGCCATTTTGCCAAAATGCTTAGCGTGAGCTCTTAATAAAGGCAGCGTCACAAAGTGATCACCACCAAAGGTCAAACAACGCTTACCAGCAGCCAGTAAACGTTCGGTGTGAGCCTGAAGCTGTTCACTCATGTCCTGAGCATCGCCAAAATTAAACACCACATCACCACAATCAACAACCTTCAGCTTGCTTTGCAGTTTAAATGTCCATGGCCAACGGCAGGATTCCCAGGCCAGATTAGTCGATACCTGACGGATAGCTGCTGGTCCATGACGAGCGCCCGAACGACCAGAGGTTGCCATATCGAAAGGTACACCGGTGATAACCCAGTCAGCATCACTTTCATACGGTTGAAAATTGAGTGGTAAACGTAAAAAACCAAAAGCATTGGAGACCAGTGAATTATCAGGCTTATTGCCAAGCGTGCTATTCATTGTATTCCTCAAAATGTCTGCGTTATCTTTCCGTTATCCCATGCCATCGGCTGTGGGTCATAAACAGAAATCAACTAAGTCGCGAAAAAAAATCCCTCCGCGTCAGAATGGAGCGCCCGACGAGAAAGGGATTCATAGAATTCTTCAATTGTGCTGGGGTAAATTATGGAGTGTATTCCCCCCATCTTCAAGAAAAATCCCGAGCCGCATCGATTATCGCTACCGGGACTTTTCAGGCCTGCGAGCAGTTATAAAATTAACCCATCTTTCCGGCAGTTAAAGTTAGTATATAGTTAAACTAAATGCGCTAATCGGATTTACATATGGCAGAAATGACATCGGCAATAATTCTCCTTTTTCTTATTCTGGATCCGCTAGGAAACCTGCCGATATTTATGTCGATCCTTAAACATATCGATCCCAAACGCCGTCGCATTATTGTTATCAGAGAGATGCTCATCGCGTTGGTGCTGATGATGATCTTTTTGTTTACCGGCGAGAAAATTCTGGAAGTGCTGAATTTACGTACCGAGACAGTTTCTATCTCCGGAGGGATTATTCTGTTTCTGATTGCCATCAGAATGATTTTCCCTTCTTCTGAGAACGGGAGTACTTCAGGTTTACCTGCCGGGGAAGAGCCTTTTCTGGTGCCAATGGCCATTCCATTAGTCGCCGGACCTTCTATTCTGGCGTCATTAATGATGCTGTCACACCAGTATCCAAACAAAATGGGCTATCTGGCGATTGCACTGTTTATCGCCTGGGCACTTTCCGCCATGATTTTAATGATGTCTGATTTGTTTTTACGTCTGCTGGGAGAGAAAGGCGTTAATGCACTGGAACGGCTGATGGGATTAATACTGGTCATGATATCAACCCAAATGTTTTTGGACGGGATTCGTAGCTATTTATCGCATTAGAGATGCAGAAACAAAACAGGTGGTCAAATGACCACCTGTTTATCGTTTAATTACTCATCTTCAAGATAAGTATAACCATATAGTCCGGCTTCAAACTCTTCCAGGAACTGCTCTTCAAGTTCAGGGCTTAAATTGGCACTCTTGATTTGTTCGCGATAGCGAGTCATCAACGTTTCCGGGTTAAGCTGCACATACTCCAGCATTTCCGCAACCGTGTTGCCCTCTTCAGACTGCTCAACTTCAACACTACCATCGTTAAATACGAACACATCAACCGATGCGGTATCACCAAACAGGTTATGCATATTGCCCAGAATTTCCTGATAGGCGCCAACCATAAAGAAACCTAACAGCGGAGGATTTTCTGGATCGTAAGGCGGCATTGGCATGGTGGTTGCCATACCGTCACCGTCGATATAGTGATCAATAGCACCATCAGAATCACAGGTAATATCCAGTAATACCACACGACGCTCGGGATCTTTATCCAACCCACTCAGTGGCAATACAGGAAACAGCTGATCGATACCCCACGCATCCGGCATTGACTGGAACAGCGAGAAGTTAACGTACAGCTTATCCGCCATACGTTCATCCAGCTCATCAATGATTGGAAGGTGAGCACGATTGCTGGGCTCAAGCTGTAGCTGAATATGATGGCAAATGGTCAGATAGAGCTGCTCAGCATAAGCGCGATCGGTCAAATCCAGCATGCCGTGTGCATATTGAGTATGCACATCATTTAGATCCAGCTGGCTATCGTGCAGCCATTCACGCAGTGAGCGACGATTTTCCGGCTCTTGCATCTCCAGCCAAGTATCCCACAGGCTACATAACGCGCGGGGAGCATCTTCATTAGGTGGTTGCGGCACTTCAAATTCATTGCGCTCCACACCAATCACGTTTGAGACCAATACTGTATGATGCGCAGTCACCGCACGGCCTGATTCTGTAATTACCGTTGGATGCGGTAAACCATATTCATTACAGGCTTCACCGATGCCCCAGATAACGTTATTAGCGTACTCATTCAGGCCGTAGTTCACCGAACAATCAGACTGAGAGCGAGTACCTTCATAGTCCACGCCCAAGCCACCGCCAACGTCGAAGCACTGAATGTTCACACCCAGTTTATGCAGTTCCACGTAGAAACGCGCTGACTCACGTACGCCAGTGGCAATATCACGAATGTTAGATAGCTGGGATCCCAGATGGAAGTGCAGCAGTTGCAGGCTGTCTAAACGCCCGGCATCACGCAAAGTATCCACCAGCGTCAGTACCTGAGAAGCAGATAAACCAAATTTAGACTTATCACCACCGCTGGCCTGCCATTTGCCTGACCCCTGAGAAGCCAGACGAGCGCGAACGCCAAGGCGAGGAATAACATCCAGACGTTTAGCCTCTTCCAGAACGACCTTTATCTCGGACATTTTCTCAATGACCAGATAAACCTTATGGCCCAGTTTTTCACCGGTTAGCGCCAGGCGAATATATTCACGATCTTTATAACCGTTACAGACGATCACTGAACGGGTAAACCCGGCATGGCCTAATACCGCCATTAATTCAGCTTTGGAACCGGCTTCCAGTCCCAAAGGTTCACCGGAATTAACCAGCGACTCAATGACCCGACGCTGCTGATTAACCTTAATCGGATAAACTAAAAAATAGTTGCCTTCATAACCAAACGACTCACGTGCACGTTTAAACGCAGCGTTAATAGAACGCAAACGATGCTGAAGTATTTGAGGAAAACAAAACAACGATGGCAGGCGTTGCCCCTGTGCTTGCATTCCCTGAACTAACGTTGCCAGATCCACGTGTGCATCAGGTAAGTCAGGATCCGGGCAGACAGTAATATGGCCAAGTTCATTCACGCCATAATAACCACCACCCCAGTGAGCGACATTATAAGTACGCATCATTTTGCTTGCGGAACCGTTTGTCATAACAACATAAGCCTCTTAGAGCCCGGAACGGAAACAAACCGATCTGAGCAACTCAACAGTAAAAACTACCCGATTAGTTCGTATTTCACCATGCAGCACTGGAGGGTAACTACCCGGACCATACGACCGCATAAGAATAGACGATAATATTGCTATTTCATATTGTTAATGACGCATTCTGACAGTAGAAAACAAAATTTTTGTTTATAAATATGTCCGCAGGATAGTTAGGTATTACGGGGTTTAAAATTACTTAAAAATCAATCAATAAAGAAGATAAGTTCCATTTAGGGTACGGTGATAATTATCCGGATATATAACCAGATCAAAAACCTGATTATCTGCGGTAAAAAATCATTTTTTTCAGAACTAAATGATAATTAAACAGTTAATATTTTTACCTGAGATTGTCTGACCATTATTTATATTTCAACTTGGTATATCGGTACTTTACATGCGCCAGGCCACAGTCAAAACCACCCTCTGATTCCAGTTATAAAAAAAATGTAACTTATAACAATAGGTTGAATATTTTCAGATAAAAAACAACTGGCAATATTGTAGTAAATCTTTAGAATAGCCATCCAGATGTTAATCCGTCTATACTGATTAATGCACGTATTCATGAACTCCTTAATCTGCACATGCGTTGTCTCATGCCCAAACAAGCGGAGACATTGAACGATCTCCCCAATAGTAGAGATAACGCCGCTTTGCAGTTAAACCGTCTTAGAGGTAAGAGAAGAAATGGCCCAACACCTGTTTACTTCCGAATCCGTATCCGAAGGGCATCCTGACAAGATTGCCGACCAAATTTCTGACGCCGTACTTGATGCAATCCTTGAACAGGATCCTAAAGCGCGCGTAGCCTGTGAAACCTACATTAAAACCGGTATGGTTTTAGTGGGTGGTGAAATCACAACGTCCGCCTGGGTAGATATTGAGGAACTGACGCGTCGTACCGTATGTGACATTGGTTACACCCACTCAGATATGGGATTTGATGCTAATTCTTGTGCGGTACTAAGCGCTATCGGCAAACAATCACGGGATATTAACCAGGGTGTTGACCGCAGCGACCCGCTAGAACAAGGTGCCGGCGATCAGGGCATTATGTTTGGTTATGCGACTAACGAAACCGAAGTTTTGATGCCAGCGCCAATTACTTATGCCCACCGCTTAATGGAGCGTCAGGCAGAAGTGCGTAAAAATGGTACTCTGCCTTGGTTGCGTCCGGACGCCAAAAGCCAGGTCACCTTTATGTACGACAATGGCAAGATCAGCGGTATTGATGCAGTAGTATTATCAACCCAGCACTCAGACCATATCGGCCAAAAAGATCTGCAGGAAGCGGTAATGGAACACATCATTAAGCCGGTTCTGCCTGCTGAATGGTTATCTGCCAATACCAAATACTTCATTAACCCAACCGGCCGCTTCGTTATCGGTGGACCAATGGGTGACTGTGGATTAACCGGTCGTAAAATTATCGTTGATACCTACGGCGGTGCCGCTCGTCACGGTGGCGGGGCATTCTCCGGTAAAGATCCGTCTAAAGTTGACCGTTCCGCAGCCTATGCTGCCCGCTATGTAGCTAAAAATATCGTTGCTGCTGGCTTGGCGGATCGCTGTGAAATTCAGGTTTCTTACGCCATTGGTGTGGCTGAACCAACTTCAATCATGCTGGAAACCTTCGGCACGGAAAAAATTCCACACGACCGTTTAATTCAATTGGTTCGCGAGTTCTTTGACCTGCGCCCTTATGGATTAATCAAAATGTTGGATTTGATCAGACCTATTTATCAGCAAACCGCGGCCTATGGCCATTTTGGTCGTGAACATTTCCCATGGGAAAAAACCGACAAAGCGGCAATGCTGCGCGAAGCTGCCGGACTTAAATAATTTCCAGTAAGCACCGTAGATAATTTTAACGGCGTGATGGCACCAGCCTCGCGCCGTTTTTTATTGCTCATTTTATGGCGCCTCGCTATGCTAGCATCCATGACCACACTTCGCCTTCCTATCGCTACTCAGCAGGCCGTTATGCGCTGCCTACGCCATTATCTGGTATTAGCTAATCGTCATTTAGAAACGGAGTATTCAGAGCCCAAAGTCACCTATCGCCAGCGTGGTACTACAGCAGGAACCGCTCATCTTACCCAGTGGGAAATTCGTCTTAATGCCGTCTTATTGATAGAGAACGGCCAGCAGTTTATTGATGATGTGATTCCTCATGAGCTGGCTCATTTACTGGTTTATCGCCAGTTTGGCCGGGGATCTCCACACGGTAGCGAATGGCAATGGATGATGGAAAAGGTTCTGGGAGTTAGTGCAACCCGAACACACTGTTTTGATGTGATGTCGGTGCAGGGAAAAACTTTTACCTATAGCTGTAATTGCCAAACGCATCAGTTAACCGTACGCCGCCACAACAAGATCGTGCGAAAAGAGAGTGAATATCGCTGTAAACGCTGTGGTAGTCTACTAAAGCCAGCGGAACCTTAAACCACCAACATGCCCGATTCACTGAACTTTTCCTGCTTTTAATCGTGATAAAAACAACGCAGGGTTGAACAGTCTGTTCTACAATATTAAGCTTATCCGGTTCAGTTAACATATTTACGACTTCTTTGGCCATTTAGCCGGAAAAGAATACCCCTTGAATGCCTGTTAATTCAGGAAGATACCGGAAAACAGAATATAACTATGCGCATTCCCCGCATCTATCATCCCCAACCTCTTGCTATCGCTAATGATATCGCCCTGAGTGACGATGCGGCGAATCATGTTGGTCGCGTGCTGCGTATGCAGCCGAACCATCAGTTGACGCTGTTTGATGGTAGCAATCACGTTTTTGATGCTGTTATTACTCGGGTTGATAAAAAACAGGTACTGGTCAATATCGTTGACCAGCGGGAAGAGAACCTTGAATCACCGCTTAATTTTCACCTTGGTCAGGTGATTTCTCGCGGCGAGAAGATGGAGTTTACTATCCAGAAATCTATCGAGTTGGGAGTGAATGTAATTACCCCGCTGATTTCAGAACGCTGCGGCGTAAAACTGGATAAAGAGAGACTGGAAAAGAAAGTCCAGCAGTGGCAGAAGATTGCCATTGCGGCCTGCGAACAGTGCGGGCGTAACCGAATTCCCGAAATCCGCCCGGTAATGAACCTCGAAGATTGGTGTTCAGAGTCTGATGGTGGGATTAAATTGAATCTACATCCAAGAGCCAGCCAGAGCATTAATACGCTCACCATGCCGGTACAAAACATCCGTCTGTTAATTGGTCCTGAAGGGGGATTATCCCAGGACGAGATCGATATGACAGCGAATTACGATTTTACAGATATTCTACTCGGCCCCCGGATTCTGCGTACAGAAACCGCGGCGCTTACCGCGATTGCTGCACTACAGGTACGCTTCGGCGATCTGGGATAAGGAGAAAAAGATGATCAAACTCGGCATCGTGATGGACCCTATTACATCCATCAACATTAAGAAAGATTCCAGCTTTGCTATGCTGCAAGAAGCACAAAAACGCGGCTGGGAACTGCACTACATGGAAATGAACGATCTTTATCTGCATACCGGAGAAGCCCGCGCCCGGACGCGTACGCTAACGGTTCAGTATGACAAAGAGCACTGGTTCGATTTCCATCAGGAACAAGAGATCCCACTGCACGATCTTGATGTTATTCTGATGCGTAAAGATCCTCCGTTTGATACCGAATATATCTACGCAACCTACATTCTGGAACGTGCTGAAGCAAAAGGCACCCTGATCGTCAACAAACCTCAAAGCCTGCGCGACTGCAATGAAAAACTGTTTACCGCCTGGTTCCCGGAGCTGACACCATCTACCCTGGTTTCCCGCAGTGCAGAGCATATCCGCCGTTTCTATGGAGAGCATGGTGACATTATCCTCAAACCATTAGATGGTATGGGCGGGTCCTCTATTTTTCGCGTTAAGCCAAACGACCCTAACCTGTCAGTAATCATTGAAACCCTGACTGAATTGGGTACGCGTTACTGTATGGCACAAAACTTTGTTCCACAGATTTCTGATGGTGATAAACGCGTTCTGGTAGTGGATGGTGAGCCCGTTCCTTATTGTCTGGCTCGTATTCCAAAACAGGGAGAAACTCGTGGCAATCTGGCGGCTGGCGGACGCGGTGAAGCACGTCCTTTAAGCGAAAGTGACTGGAAAATTGCGCGTAGCGTAGCACCAATTTTGAAAGAAAAAGGATTAGTGTTTGTTGGTCTGGATATCATTGGCGATAAACTTACGGAAATTAATGTCACCAGCCCAACCTGTATCCGTGAAATTGAAGCAGCCTTCCCTGATGTTTCAATCACCGGTATGTTAATGGATGCCATTGAGCGCCGCCTTAAATAAGCTGCTAAGCTCAAACAAATAGGTCTGTTTAACTAAAATGACTCTGTCACCTGTAATTTAAGGGACAGAGTCAATTTTTTTACTACCAATAGTTATCATGCTAAGCATCGGTAGGCTAAATTTGTTATAATAATCAATGGGTGACAGCACCTACACTTCACATTTCCATTCAGCCAACGGTTTAATACCATGAACTTACAACACCATTTTCTTATTGCGATGCCTACCCTGGAAGATCCCTGCTTTAACCATTCGGTTGTGTACATTTGCGAACACAACCGGAATGGCACAATGGGATTGGTTATTAACAAACCTCTCGGAGAACTAACCGTCGAAGAAGTACTCACTAAGCTGGATATCTACCCCACACCAAAGGTATCCAGTATTCATTTAAACAACCCGGTCCTGGACGGCGGACCGCTGGCTGACGATCGGGGATTCATTTTGCATACTCCCCGCCAGAAATTTTCATCCAGTATTCAGATTAATGAACATGTTATGATTACCTCCTCAAAAGATGTCTTAGAAACCTTGGGTACTGCTTCTCAACCGTCCGAAGCACTGGTTGCTTTAGGCTATGCCGGGTGGGATGCTGGCCAACTGGAACGGGAACTGCTGGAAAATAGCTGGCTAACCGTTGAGGCCGATACCGATATTTTATTTCATGTTCCGGTCAATCAGCGCTGGCAAACAGCGGCGAGGAAGCTGGGTGTAAATATTCATACTATTGCAACACAAGTAGGTCATGCATAAATGTCTAACCGTACTGTATTAGGATTTGATTTTGGCACCAAGAGTATTGGCGCAGCTATCGGCCAGGAAGTAACCGGTACTGCTCGTCCTCTTGCTTCATTTAAGGCCAGGGATGGCAGCCCTGACTGGCAACAAATCGAAAAATTGCTGAAAGAATGGCAACCTGATTTAGTGGTAGTTGGGCTTCCGTTAAATATGGATGGGACTGAGCAACCGGTTACCGCTCAGGCAAAAAAGTTTGCCAATCGCCTACACGGTCGATTTGGAGTGCAAATCCAATTACACGACGAACGTTTAAGTACGGTAGAAGCTAAAGCTGACCTGTTTTCCCGTGGCGGTTTTCGCGCACTGGACAAAGGCAGCGTTGACGCTGCCTCTGCGGTAATCATTCTGGAAAGCTGGTTTGAACAGCAGCTTGGTTAACTTAATGCAACAGGTTATCCAACGTACTACCCCAGTTAATACTCATTTTAATATTGCAGGCCTGATTTGCCGCATAGTAAACGGTGTATCCCTGCCGGTTTGATGTGCCTTTATACTCCGGAATATCTCCGCATCCGGTAATCACATACTCAGTATTTGGCAATGGAATGGTATTACCCGTTCCCAGCAGAGCAAAATACTTGCCATACTCGCCCTAACCTACTTTTTGCACCAGCACATAATCGTTAGCATTCAACTGAGTTTTACTGACGATCTTTGCCGCACGGCCAGCTGAATCAGTAACGCCAAATAGCGGTTTCTTAAATGCGGGATCGGTTTCGGTATCCTTGGTGACGACCAGATAGAATGGGGTATCGACCATTGGCTGATTGGTTTTTGGCTCTAACAAACCCACGGTAATCTCAAACGCCCCTTCGGAACCATAGGTTGGCAAGGTATTTTTATAATACCAATAACCACCGCCACCAATGATTACCAGAAAAATAACCACTACAAGCCATTTAAATGCGTTCAAGATTCAATTTTCCTTTCTGTTTATAATACAAGTCGTTAAGCAAAAGGCAGTTCATCATACTTGGGAAGAATAGAAAAGAGGTTTAGCAAAACCTTTACGTTTACCATCCGGGAATCAGTCCATCTGCCAATAAACGACTTTTGCATTGCTCCATGGTCTGCATTCCGTTAATCGCCCCGGTCTGTAACAGCGTTAATAGCTGATGATGTTTGCCTTCCCTAATCATATTGCTCACCGCAGGGGTATTTACCAGTACTTCATAAGCAGCGATACGTCCACCTTTAGTGCAGGGTAAAAGCTGCTGACAAACTACCGCCTGCAAACTATTCGCTAATTGAGTGCTAACAAAGCGTTTCTCTTCTGCCGGAAACACATCAATAATGCGTTCAATTGATTGCACTGCTGAACGGGTATGTAAGGTGGCGAATACCAGATGTCCGGTCTCCGCTGCGGTTAAGGCCATATGGATGGTTTCCGCATCTCTCAATTCCCCCAATAAAATAATATCCGGATCCTGACGTAATGCCGCACGTAACCCCTGAGAGAAACTTTCCACATGCCTGCCAACCTCTCGCTGCTGAATCAGGCAACGATTACTGTGATGTATAAATTCGATGGGATCTTCCAGAGTAATAATATGACGATCCGACTGTTGATTAATCAGGCTTATCAGAGCCGCCAGAGTGGTTGATTTTCCACTCCCCGTTGCTCCCGCAACGATAACTAAGCCATCAAGACAGTTGCTCATGGCTATCAACGAATCCGGAATACCTAATGCCTTCGGCGGGGGGATATCATTTCGAATAAAGCGAAAAGCGGCAGAGATACCATCACACTGCTGAAAAAGGTTCACCCGCAGGCGTATGTCTTCAATCGCTAAAGCGAAATCTAGCTGCCCCTGTTGCTGAAATTGTATTTGTTGTTCACGGGTTAACAGCGCTAACAGCCGATCTGACAGCCATTCGGGCTCCAGTAAACTTTCGCCAAAGTAGTGTAAATCCCCGTTCACGCGCAATACTGGCAAATGGCCGGCAGAAAGGTGCAGATCCGAAGCATTTTGCTTTACACTATCAGTTATTAATTGGCATACACTCATAGCAGACTCCCTGAATAGACTTATGACAACTATCCAACAGAATCTAGAAGCCGTCAGGCACCGTATCGCTGAAGCAGCGCAACAATGCGACCGTTCTCCCAAAGAAGTTCAGTTACTTGCAGTCAGTAAAACAAAACCTGTGGAGGCGATTCAGGAAGCGATTGATGCAGGTCAGCGGCTGTTTGGTGAAAACTATGTGCAGGAAGGCGTCGATAAAATTCAGCACTTTAACAACACCTCTGAATCAGGACAGTTAGAGTGGCACTTTATTGGTCCATTACAATCGAATAAAAGCCGACTGGTTGCTGAGCACTTCCACTGGATGCATACTCTGGACAGAGAGAAGATTGCCCGCCGTTTAAGCGAACAGAGGCCAGCAACCATGCCGCCACTGAATGTACTTATTCAAATTAATATCAGTGACGAACAGAGTAAGTCGGGTATTAAGCTGGAAGCGCTGTCAGAACTGGCAGCCCAAATTCACGATCTCCCTCACCTGACGTTGCGTGGGCTGATGACCATTCCGGCGCCGGAAAGTGACCCGGCTCGTCAACTGGCAGTATTTCAAAAAATGACGCAGGCTTTTCATCAGTTGAAAAGTGCCTATCCGCAAATTGATACCCTCTCAATGGGAATGACTGACGATATGGATAATGCTATTCGTGCAGGCAGTACCATGGTACGCATTGGTACCGCGATATTTGGCGCTCGCGACTACACCCTGTAATCCGCCAGATAATCCGGGCTACTTACAATTATCTGAGCTTTAAACTGACAAAGTGAGATTTATCATGCAACACCGTAAAATTGCGTTTATTGGCGCCGGTAATATGGCAAAAGCGATTATTGCCGGATTGGTCAACGGTGGTTATCCGGCAGATTTAATTACCGCGACCTCACCATCAATGAAACAGGATGGCCCGCTGCACAGTCAATATGGTATTCACTGTAGTAATGATAATATTGAAAGCGCTCGTCAGGCCGATGCTATCGTGCTGGCGGTTAAACCTCAGATGATGGCCGACGTTTGCGCGCCGTTACATCAACAGGTGGATCTCAGCGGAAAATTAGTTTTATCCATCGCTGCCGGAGTTAGCATTTCCCGTTTCACCCAATTACTGGGGCCGGTTGATCTTATCCGCATTATGCCCAATACCCCCTCATTGATTGGTTTAGGCATGAGCGGTCTGTATGCACCGCCACAGGTCAGTGCTCAGGATAGAGAATTTACCGCCCAGCTAATGCAATCCGTTGGCGAAATCTGCTGGGTAAATGAGGAAAGTGGCATAAACAGTGTCATTGCTGCCGCCGGTAGTGCTCCAGCCTATTTCTTCCTGTTTATGGAAGCGATGCAAAAGGAGTCTGAACGCCTTGGATTTAAACCAGAAACTGCCCGTTTACTGGTTCAGCAAGCCGCTTTAGGTGCTGCACAAATGGTGGTGAATAACCCACAGCTGGATATAGGTACTCTCCGTCAGCAGGTCACCTCAAAAGGCGGTACCACCGCTGAAGCGCTTCGCGTTTTTAATGAACATGGATTAAGTGAAACGGTAGCCTCAGCCATGCAGGCCGCCATTAAGCGTGCAGATGAAATGGAAAAATCCCTTTAAAATGGCAATTCGGCAATGAATTAGCGGGTTCATTGCTATTTTTCCTTGATTTACTATATGCTAACCCCCAAATATACGGGTGTTGTTATAGCATAATACCGTTTTTCAGATTCCAGTCTGGCTAAGCCAGGGCAGACAATAACCAAGGGTTAACCATGCAATTTTTATCTTTTCTTATTGTAACCGTGCTCGATCTTTATGTATCGGTGCTACTGCTACGGGTATGGATGCAATGGGCAAGAGCCGATTTCTACAATCCATTCTCTCAGTTTGTGGTGAAAATCACCCAGCCGGTAATTGGGCCATTGCGTCGTGTTATTCCGTCTATTGGTCCCCTTGATACCGCTTCACTACTGGCTGCCTATGTCCTTATTCTGGTGAAGTATGTTGTTGGACTGTGGTTGATTAATCAGGTTCTACTCTTCCTTCCGGTCTATCTGCCACTTTCCTTGCTGGAACTGTTAACTGCTGCCGGTAAACTGGTGTTCTGGATTATTATTATCCGTGCGCTGATGAGTTGGATTAGTCAGGGCCGTAATCCAGTGGATCAATTACTTATCCAGTTAACTGAGCCACTACTCTCTCCGATTCGTCGCTTACTGCCTTCAATGGGAGGAATCGATCTGTCGCCAATGGTGTTGATCCTGATCCTTTATGCATTGAATTACCTGAAAGCTGATGTTCTGGCTCTGATTCTGTAATGAGCGCCGTAGAGCAACAGTCTGATGCGGTTATCCTTCGGCTATATATTCAGCCGAAGGCCAGCCGCGATCAAATTGTTGGCCTGCATGGTGAAGAGTTAAAAGTCGCTATTACCGCCCCGCCGGTTGACGGTCAGGCGAACGCCCATCTGGTCAAGTTTCTGGCTAAACAGTTTCGCGTTGCCAAAGGTATGGTAACCATTGAAAAAGGGGAACTGGGGCGTCACAAGCAGGTAAGAATTGATAATCCGCAGCAAATTCCTGCTGAAATAAAACTTCTGTTACCGGATGCCTGATGGCTCAGGCATCCTTCAATATCTGTTGATCATGAATAACTAGAATAAATTTTCAGTTTTCAGCAAGTCGCACTGATAATCTTGTATATCACCCGTATGTCCTGCATTCAGGCCAAAAACGTCCAGTCGATTTGCCAATAATAAATACATTGGCTTATTGCTATGGTCGGTATAAGCCACCAGCGCTAAACCATATTTCCCCATATTATCTGCCGCATCCGAAACTTCCATTGCCAGCCGCTGGAACGGACTGATCTCACGCAACTGAGACTCGGTTAATGTACGGGCAATATAATGATGGCCATTGATACCATAAGGCACCGATGACCATTTCTCGCTGAATTTATCTATCTGGCTTCCCAACTGCGCCTGTATTTCAGGTTTAATACAGGCGATATGAATATGCAGTTGCTCCTGACTGCGTCCATAAGCTGAATTAATCGCTAATGAGACCATTTCCCGGGAAATAGGTTTACCCGCCTGTTGAGCCAAATAGTGACGCGCTACCCAAGCCTGATAGAGATAATCGGTAGAGTCGGGCTGCTGTAATACTTTGCTCTCAATACCATCAATTTTTGCCGTAGGAATTAGCAAAAAGTGCAAAGGCCCGTTACGATCTTTAAATATGACGTATCCTCGTTGGGCATCCGGCGTCAAAACCACATTGATACAGGGAGAAGCTGCCGATGCGCTTAATTGCTGATGAGGGACACATTGCTCACTAACAATCTTCCATAATTCATTTGAGTGACTACGTACCCAGCCCCACCAGATAGCTAAAATTACCAGCGATACCATAATAATCGCGACCAGCCACTTCAGTAATTTTGGCAATCGTTTTTTTCGTTTCATTCTCATCTTCGGCGTGTTAATTGATAGTCGCTCCGGTCAATTATAACACATATGTAACAGTTGATTTTAATTCAATAAATTATGTTTCTGATTAATAAATGAGTAAAACCTATTGATAATAATGAATAAAAAACCATATCTGTTCATTAAATGTTCAAAAGAACACTCTCCCTTACCATTTTCGCTCATCTACTTACTTCAGTTTGAGTTATGCTATGCGGCTATCAGTATTGAAAAATGAAATTCTATTCTATTGCAGGTATACCCTGCCCTGATTAAAACTCGAAATAACAGGTGGACTCCACAATGCAGAAACTGGTGCTTGCAACCGGTAACCCCGGTAAAGTGCGTGAGCTGGCAAACCTTCTGGCTGATTTTGGCTTTGAAGTGATTGCTCAAACCGATCTCGGTGTCGATTCGGCTGAAGAAACCGGATTAACCTTTATTGAGAATGCCATTATTAAAGCGCGTCATGCCGCACAGATTACTGGCCTGCCTGCCATTGCGGATGATTCCGGTATTGCCGTTGATGTTCTGGGTGGTGCACCCGGCATCTATTCGGCACGCTATGCCGGAGTTGATGCCAGCGATCAGGCTAACCTGAACAAACTACTGGAAACATTGAAAGATGTGCCAAAAGAGCAGCGTCAGGCGCAGTTCCACTGTGTGCTGGTTTATATGCGCCATGCCAACGATCCTATTCCATTGGTTTTTCACGCCAGCTGGCCGGGTGAAGTGCTGTTTAGCCCGGCAGGTGAAGGTGGCTTTGGTTACGATCCTATTTTCTATCTTCCGGAACTGGGATGTACCGCCGCTGAATTAACCAGAGAACACAAAAGTAAGATTTCTCATCGCGGTCAGGCATTGACCATGCTGTTGGATGCCCTGCGTAATGCTTAATCCCCCGCCGCTGAGCCTCTATATCCATATTCCCTGGTGTGTGCAGAAGTGCCCGTATTGTGACTTCAATTCACACGCCCTGAAGGGTGATATTCCCGATATGGATTATGTGGAGCATTTGCTCACCGATCTGGATAACGATTTACCGCTTACCAGCGGCAGATCGGTCAGTACGCTGTTTATTGGCGGCGGCACCCCTAGTTTACTGGGCGCGGAAGCCATGCAAAGGCTGCTGGATGGGGTTCGTAGCCGATTAACGCTAGAAGATAACGCTGAAATTACGATGGAAGCCAATCCGGGAACGGTAGAGGCGGATCGATTTAAAGCCTATCAGCAGGCCGGAGTGAATCGCATCTCTATTGGCGTTCAGAGCTTTAGCCAGCCAAAACTGGAGCGTATGGGGCGGATACACGGCCCGGAAGAGGCAAAACGCGCAGCCCATCTCGCACAAGGTCTTGGTTTACGCAGCTTCAATCTGGACTTAATGCACGGTTTACCGGACCAGTCGCTGGACGAAGCGCTGGATGACCTGCGGCAAGCGATTGAGCTGAATCCTCCTCATTTATCCTGGTATCAACTCACCATTGAGCCAAATACCCTGTTCGGTTCACGCCCTCCGGTACTGCCGGACGACGATGCCCTGTGGGATATTTACCAGCGCGGCCATGAGTTACTCAGCGCGGCCGGTTATCAGCAGTATGAAACCTCAGCCTACGCTAAGCCCGGCTATCAGTGCCAACACAACCTGAACTATTGGCGTTTTGGTGACTATCTGGGTATTGGCTGTGGAGCCCACGGTAAGCTGAGTTTTAGCGACGGGAGAATTATACGCACTGTAAAAACCCGCCATCCCCGTGGTTATATGAACGGTAAGTATCTGGATAAGCAGTACAACGTTGAAACCGACGAACGCCCTTTTGAGTTCTTTATGAACCGCTTCCGCCTGCTGGAAGCCGCGCCAAAAGCAGACTTCAGCCGTCTTACCGGATTGGATGAGAGCGTTATCCGGCAGAATATTGATAGTGCGTTGAAGTTGGGGTACCTGACGGAGACCAGTGAGCACTGGCAAATTACAGAGAAAGGGAAATTATTCCTGAACTCATTGCTGGAACTGTTCTTGTAGTCAGAGAAAAAGGGCAATATTAAGTATTGTATCCATTTCGGCCATAAACAGTATTGTGTACAAATAGACTATTGTGCATGGCCGAGCAAGAGGCGTTAAGGCGAACGCCTCCTGCACCTCCACGCCTTCGCACACGAATCCAGGTCGCCTGCGGCGACTTCCTTCCTCCTTCGTTCGGGCTTACGCACCGGCGCAGAGCCGCTCCAGACGTCGCTGCGCCTCGACTGACATCCATGTCAGTCGTGCTACCCTCTCTCAGTCATCAGCTGAATTCCAGTGCTCAATAGAAAGGTCAAAAAGACCAAAAACATAAAGCCCGCATCAATGCGGGCTTTATTATAGAAATTGCTATGAAATTACTGCGGTAATGCCTTCAATAAATCGGCCCGCTGCTGCTCCAGCACCGTAACCTTACCGCATGCTTCTTTACCGAACTGGTTGAAGTCTTTCTCCTGCTTCTTCCATTCGTCTTTAATTTGCTGCTGTAAGCCACCCAGGCTGCCTAATACTGCCTGCAGAGGATTACTGGACTTACCAGCTTTAGCTACTTGCTGGATACCCAGCTCGTTAATGCTGTCCTGTAATACGCCACCCAGCGTATTTTGCATAATCACCTGACCATTCGCTTCAACTTGTGAAACGGCCTGATGGTGAAAAGCTAAACCTTCTGCACGGGGCTCCAGTACTTTTTCCATCTCTTTTGTCAGTTCTGAGCTCAGCGTAACTAAACGTTTACGCACATTACTCTCGGTACCCAATTGCTTAACAATCACGCTGTCCAGAGCACCCTGAGCAGTTTTCAGGCGAGAACGAACACCGTCGTTAATATAAGGCAAATCGGTACGCAAATTGGTTTGATAGCTCACTGCCTGAGCACGAGCTGCATCAGAAAGGGTTAATACTTTACCATTACGGGTCACATCACCATTCTTACCAATCACCAGCTCACCGCTGGCACCAGCAACTTTAACCGTATCCTGGTTAATAAAAATATCATCCTGTGGTTTTACATTACATTCATAAGCCGCTTGCGCCTGCCAGGCCATCAACAGCAAAAGGGCCGCGCCGGTTTTTCGTAACATAATTATTCCTCAATGGTTAATGCGAAATCGTACTTTTGTTGGTTCAACCAGACTATAGACATCAGAGTCCGTCAGGTGTTCATCACTTAAGGGGATTAACTGAAAAATAGCAGGATTAGTTAAAGCTGTTCAATAATAGGGATTATCAACCCTACCAAAAACTGAAAACAATCGGGGGAAGGCATTTCCCCCGATGTGACCATTACTCTTCGTAATAGTTAATATCCATCAGCTCACTGGCTTTCACATCCAGCATGCCTTTGTCTTCCAGCCAGTTCGTCACGATGCCACGATGCTCTTCGGTACATTTACCGATCTTTTGCAAGCATACCAGACCATCCCACTTCAGATAGCCGCCGCCCTCAAAGGAGAGGTCGTGGGCTTCAAACACGTCGTTGATAAAGTTATCAATTGTTGCGTCGATCTTCTCAACTACGGTTCCTTCAGGAAATGCCCAACTGATTAAAAATCCGATTTCCTGAAACTCATCGATACGCATTTTTTTACGTAAACGACGACTACGTTGATGTGCCATTATTCACTCCTCTCAAACATCAAATCCCATACGCCATGTCCTAAACGATGGCCACGTAACTCAAACTTAGTTAACGGGCGAGAATCAGGACGTGGCACATAAGTACCATCAACCGACAAATTACGATATGCCGGAATCGCGTTCATCACTTCTAACATATGCTCTGCATAATTTTCCCAGTCGGTGGCCATATGAAAAACACCACCCACTTTTAATTTTTTCAGTATCGCCATAGCAAACGGCGTCTGAAGAATTCGGCGCTTATGGTGGCGCGCTTTATGCCAGGGATCGGGGAAGAACAATTGAACCATATCCAGAGAAGCGTCAGGGATCATCTTATCCAGCACTTCAACCGCATCATGGCACATCACCCGTAAGTTACCGACTCCCGCTTCATGAGCGGAGGACAGACAGGCTCCAACCCCCGGACTATGAACTTCAATCCCCAGGAAATCCTGCTGCGGGTTATCCTGCGCCATTTTGACCAGTGACATCCCCATACCAAAGCCGATTTCCAGAGTGACTGGCGCTTCACGACCAAACAGTTCCGACAGGTTTAGCGCTTCTGGTTGAAACTCTACGCCCATTACTGGCCAGTAGTTATCCAGCGCATATTGCTGGCCTTTTGTCAGCCGCCCCTGACGGCGAACAAAACTACGAATGCGGCGCATCGCGCGGCCGTCTTCATTAAATTCAGGGGAAATAACATCGTTAATCATAAAAAATTCTGTTTATACCGGCCGCTGTTAATAATGAATATAAAAATTTCAGGCAGGCATCATACCCTATATTGCCTTAATCCTTAAACAATCCGCGACAAACCGTTCGGGTTATTCTGCGTGATTATCTCAGGTTAAGGTTTACTCTGGCTGATGTCTGTGCTGGAATCACGCCATCTGTTTTATTCTCCGAGAAATGTCACATTTATATGATGCAAGCAAAGCCATTTGCACAGGCCGTTTTGAACTGGTACCAAAAGTTTGGCCGTAAGACCCTCCCCTGGCAAATTGAAAAAACACCCTATCATGTCTGGCTTTCTGAAGTCATGCTGCAACAAACGCAGGTCACTACCGTTATCCCTTATTTTCAGCGTTTTATTGCTCAGTTCCCTGATATTAACTCACTGGCGGCAGCGCCAACGGACGAAGTATTACACCTCTGGACAGGTCTTGGTTATTACGCCAGAGCGCGTAATCTGCATAAAGCTGCAAAAACCATTGCCCAGCAACATCAGGGGGTTTTTCCAACGGATTTTGACACCGTACATGATTTGCCGGGCATTGGGCGCTCTACCGCCGGCGCGATACTCTCCCTCTCGCTGAATCAGCACTATCCGATTCTTGACGGTAACGTAAAACGGGTCATCGCGCGTTGTTATGCCATAGAAAGCTGGCCGGGTAAGAAAGAGGTAGAAAAACGCCTCTGGGATATCAGTACGGAAGTCACGCCTGCTGAGGGCGTGGCGCAATTCAATCAGGCGATGATGGATCTTGGTGCGCTGGTTTGCACTCGCTCTCGCCCTAAGTGTGAATTGTGCCCACTCAATTCAGGCTGTATTGCCTATGCCAATCAGAGCTGGGCGGAGTATCCGGGGAAAAAACCAAAACAAAAAATACCGGAGAAAAACACATGGTTCCTGTTACTTAAGAACAATGATAAAGTCTGGCTGGAACAACGACCGGATGTCGGGCTCTGGGGAGGTCTTTACTGCTTCCCACAGTTTAGCGATTGGAGCTCGCTGACCCACTGGCTGGAACAGCGGGAAATGTCTGTCGGTGATTTAAAACAGCAGACGGCTTTTCGCCATACTTTCAGCCATTTCCACCTGGATATTACGCCGATGTTGCTTAATATGGTGCCCGGTCAGCGCTGTCAGGAACAGAGTCAGGGTATATGGTACAACCTGAGCCAACCGCCATCCATCGGGCTGGCAACGCCAGTTGAACGATTACTTAATCAGCTTAAAAATGAACACGAGGATTAGCATGAGCAGAACCATTTTCTGTACTTACCTGCAAAAAGAAGCCGACGGGCAAGACTTCCAGCTTTATCCTGGTGAATTAGGCAAACGGATTTTTAACGAGATTTCGAAAGAAGCATGGGCGCTATGGATGAGTAAACAAACCATGCTCATCAATGAAAAGAAATTGAATATGATGGACCCGGAACACCGCAAATTACTGGAACAGGAAATGGTCAATTTCCTGTTTGAAGGTAAAGATGTCCACATCGATGGTTACACACCACCAAGCCAATAATCTTTGTTTTGAATAATGCGCCATTAAAAAATGATCATTAATTTAAAAAAAATCTGTGCGCTACTGCTGATAGCGCCGTTGCTGGTCTCGTGTGGAGGCGGCAGTAAGAAAAAACCTCAGGATGACGATAAATATATTAAAGACACCAATGCGTTCGATATTCTGATGGGCCAGTTTGCCCATAACGTCGAGAACATTTGGGGTATGCATGAAGTCCTGATCGCGGGTCCTAAAGACTATGTGAAATATACCGATCAGTATCGTACTCGTAGCCATATTAACTTCGATGCCGGTGTGATTACCGTGGAAACGCTGGCTACAGAGAACCCGGAAGCCAGTCTGCGTCAGGCGATTATTACCACTTTATTGATGGGCGAAGATCCGCAAACCACCGATCTTTATTCCGACGCTAACGATATTCAGATCAGTAAAGAACCTTTCCTGTATGGTCAGGTACTGGATCAGGATGGCAATACTATTCGCTGGCAATGGCGCGCCACGCATTTTGCCGACTATATCATCCAGACGAAGCTGAAGAAGCGTTCATCCGGACTGCGGGTAATTTGGTCGGTGGATATTCCTCTGGTTGCCAACCACCTTGATAAGCGGGCCCATAAATACCTGCCATTGGTGCGTAAAGCGGCGCGTAAATATAACGTTAAAGAGTCGCTGATTCTGGCAATTATGCAGACCGAATCCAGCTTTAACCCTTATGCCGTCAGCCGTTCCGACGCTCTGGGGCTGATGCAGGTAATGCAACATACCGCCGGTCGTGATGTCTTTAAAATGCAGGGTAAATCAGGACAGCCGAGTCGTAACTTCCTGTTCGATCCGGAAAGCAATATTGATACCGGTACGGCTTACCTGTCGATTCTGCAAAACAGCTATCTGGGTGGAATTACTAACCCTACATCGCGCCGTTATGCGGTTATTACCGCCTATAACGGTGGTGCCGGTAGCGTATTACGCGTATTCTCCAGCGATCGCAATAAAGCGCCGGATGTGATTAACCGTATGTCGCCGGGTGATGTGTATGAAACACTGACCACCAAGCATCCATCGGCGGAATCACGTAATTACCTGAATAAAGTGAATACGGCACAGAAGAACTATCGGAGATAATCCGCTCATGCCGCTGTCAGTTAAGTCTGCCAGCGGCATAAATTCAACAATAAGGAATCATGTTATGGGTGGTATCAGCTTACCGCAGATTATCGGCATCGTTGTCGCCGTTGCTATCGTTATCTTCTGGCAAAAACGTCAGCGTGAGAAAATGGCCGCACAACAACGTGAATTAGATGATAAGCAACAAAATAATCAAGAGTGATCTCAGATTTATTAATCTACTGACAAACCTAATAAATCAACATCAACGGATATTCCGTCCGTAAAAGCAAAATGGCTTATATCACCATCGAGTACGGCCGGAAGACAATCAGTACTTGGCTACGGAGTACGTTGGGCCTAGCCGGGTTAGGGGCACTTCGTTGGCTTACGCCAAGTCGACCCCAACACCCGTCTCTCCCAACGATTAGTCTCTTTAAAACATAAAACTGAACTATCTCGCCTTGTCATCAATCTGATTAATTATCAGATTGATGACAAATAAAACCGGCAAATAACAGATATTGCCGGTTTTTTTAATGGGTTTACGCCATCGTAGGCAAACGTATAAAACCTGATATTATTCTGTTTACGTTTTTCAATCACTCAACAATCACACCGTGACGTCAGAAGAGTCTCCGTCACAGCAGTATTAAAGGAATATACTGATGAATGTGGAATTAGATGTTAATGGCCTCAGCTATATCGCCACATTTCCGGATAAGGATATACGGGATCTTCATCTGCCTTTGCTGCGGATGTTGACCGAATTCCAACGACGCAAAAAACAGCGTCTGATTGTGTTTCTGGCTGCGCCTCCCGGTGTTGGTAAATCAACTCTGACCAGCTTTTGGCAAATCCTGTCCCGTCAGGATATGGCGCTAAAGGACCTGCAGGGATTGCCTATGGACGGTTTTCACCGTTATAACAGCTATCTGGATGAGCATAACCTTCGGGCCCGTAAAGGTGCACCAGAAACCTTCGATTTGGGCCTGCTGAAAGACTATCTCGCAACATTACAGCAACCGGACGCCCGTTGGCCTGCTTATGACCGTAATCTTCACGATCCGCTACAGGATGCCATTGAGGTTACATCGCCTATTCTGGTCATTGAAGGCAACTGGTTATTGCTGAAAGAACCCGGCTGGCAGGAGCTGCTCGCCCTGTGTGATTACAGTATCTTTATTACCAGCCCAATAGAAAACCTGAAGCAGCGCCTGATTGAACGAAAAATGAAAGGTGGATTAAGCCATCAGGATGCAGAAAACTTCTTTGAAACGTCAGACGCCCTGAACGTTCAACGGGTGTTAAATCATAGCCAAAGAGCAGATATGACACTAATGATGCTGCCTGATGGTTCTTATAGTACTGTCGATATCAACATCCTTGATTGATAAAAATCTGATGAGATAAGTCATTAACTCGTTGCTTTGGTAATATCAATAATCTCAGCAACGAGTTGTAAAAATATGATCAACGACAGGTATCAATCGCTTCATCCCAAAGCGTTTGTCTCATCAAGTCATATATTTTACAGATTGTTATTAGCAACGAACTATATTCTCCACCGCTAACAACCTGACGCAGCCAGTATTTTGACAGCGGCACCTGATTTTTGCTCAAATACTGAAACGTTTTTTCACTTTTATATGTTGGTTACCGGAGCAACCGCTAATGTCCCGTCCACTATTATTAAAACTATTATGCCTTTTGTCTGGCTTGATGATACCTGCCGCCAGTTTTGCTGCAGATATTGATGGTTCAACACTGAGTCTGGGATGGGGTATTCCATTTGTTGGTATTCTGTTGTCGATTGCACTCTGCCCATTGGTGATCCCGACTATCTGGCATCACCATTTTGGCAAAATCACTGCCTTATGGTCGGTACTGTTTCTGGTTCCGTTTGCCATCACATTTGGCATGAGCACCAGTATCGGATTAGTCGCTCACGCCATTCTGGCAGAATATATTCCTTTTATTATCTTGCTGTTCGCCCTGTTTACCGTATCTGGCGGCATTTTAGTTAAAGGTAACCTGCACGGTTCACCTAAATTAAATACCGCCCTGCTGGCCATTGGTGCAATTCTTGCCTCGCTGATGGGAACCACCGGAGCGGCGATGCTGCTGATTCGTCCTCTTATCAGAGCAAACGATAACCGTAAGCACCGGGTGCATGTAATTATTTTCTTCATCTTCCTGGTGGCTAATATCGGTGGTGGTCTTACACCGCTGGGAGATCCTCCCCTGTTTATTGGTTTTCTGAAAGGCGTCGACTTTTTCTGGACCGCTAAACATATGCTGCTACCGGTTTTAATCAGTACTCTGGTATTGCTTGCTCTGTTCTATCTGGTGGATAACCACTATTACAAACGTGAAGATGAGATTCTGCCGCACGATCCAACCCCCGATTCTAAATTACGCCTGTACGGTAAATTTAATTTTATTCTGCTATTGGCGGTAGTTGGCAGCGTTTTACTCTCCGGCTTCTGGAAGTCTGGCGTGGAGTTCAACGTACTGGGTGTGCATATGGAATTACAGAATATCACTCGTGACATTCTGCTACTGGTGATTGCCGCTCTGTCGATGATGTTAACCGCTAAACAGGTTCGCTCTGCCAATCAGTTCAGTTGGGAGCCAATTCTGGAAGTGGGCAAGCTGTTTGCCGGTATATTTATTACTATCGGCCCGGTACTGGCTATTCTACGGGCAGGACAAGATGGGCACATGGCGGGACTGGTTGCCATGGTTTCTGACTCAGAGGGTGCACCAATCAACGCCATGTACTTCTGGCTGTCGGGTGCGCTGTCCGGATTCCTGGATAATGCACCAACCTATCTGGTGTTCTTCAATCTGGCCGCCGGTGATGCCGCAACGCTGATGGGCCCACTACAGCAAACGCTGCTGGCAATCTCTATGGGTTCGGTATTTATGGGAGCGCTGACCTATATTGGTAATGCGCCAAACTTTATGGTGAAGAGTATTGCTACGCAAAGCGGCATCGCAATGCCAAGCTTTTTCGGCTATATGAAGTGGTCATTCGGTATTCTGATACCGCTGTTCCTGATACTGACGGTGATATTCTTTTTGATCTAACGATATTGTTACCAATAAAAATGCCGCATAAGCGGCATTTTTATTGTGGCGAAAACGGAGTTGTTTAAATCCCCATTGCCGACATCGACATAATAATAATGGCGAACAAAATACCAAACGCAACCAGTGCACCAACCAGATTTGTTCCACCTTTGGCTTTCAGTGCCGGAATGATTTCTGATTTTTGAGCAACCGCCAGCGTTTCAGCAATTTTCTTATCCATATGCTGTTTATACAGACGGTTAGCCAGGATACCGGCCCCGACTCCCATGCCGATACTGATAGCGTTGGTAATCACTTCGGATACGCCCAGCATTGACTGAATGCCGGTCAACAGGAAACCAAGCCCCAGATAAATCGCGGCATACAGATACATTTTGCGATAAATGAACCAGAATACGCCGATAAAAAATGCCGCCCAGTTCCAGCTTTTAGGAATGTCACGGCCATGGGGAAAGAAGGAGTAGTATTTGCTACCAACAAATATTTTTGAATATTCCTCTGCTTCAGGAGTAGAGGAAATATCATCGATAGGAAAACTATCGGTAACCGCAGCTGAAACTGCATAAGGATTGACGGATGCCGACTCATCACAAACAACGCACTCACCGTTGTCGTTGACCGACATATTCCCACACTTTTGACACTTCTCCATGACATCTTCCCGTATTTATCTGAGGTCTGTTTTGTCGTTCCGATCGACAAATATGATTAAAGTGAGCCTATAGTATCGTTCATGAAACGGGCTTTCAACACGCCTTTCACCGGATAAATAAATTGATTACTTATGTAACCAATTTATTCTTTGGATTGAATCGATTATGCACCCGGGTAGGTTTTAATCAGTTCAAAGACACCATTAATCATAAACTGTACTCCCATACATACCAACAGGAAGCCCATAACCCGAGAGATGGCTTCGATACCGCTTTTACCTACGCCTTTCATAATCAAATCGGAACTACGTAAGCATCCCCATAGCACCAGCGATAATATCACTGCGGTTAACACTACGGCGGTATAGACCATCCATTCACTGTAGTTTCCTACCTGATGCCAAGTTGAAGCCGCAGAGATAACCATAGCAATGGTACCCGGCCCGGCGGTACTCGGCATGGCAATAGGAACAAAAGCGATGCTTTGAGTGGTGGGTTTCAATACCTTTGTCTCTTCGCCCTCGATCTTTTCTGGTTTAGGCGGATGTGCAGGAGGAAACAGCATTCTGAAACCGATGTAGGCCACAATTAATCCACCGGCAATACGCAAACCAGGAATTGAGATGCCAAACAGCCGCATTACCAGCTCACCACAGAAAAACGCAATAACCAGAATCAGGAACACATAGAATGAGGCCATCATGGCCTGATTATGACGCTCTTCACGGCTCATATCGCCGCTCAGGCTGAGAAACAGTGCTACCGAAGTTAAATGGTTGGTCAATGGGATCAGCAGCACCAACCCAAGGCCAATCAAGTGCATAATTTGCAGTACATCATTCATACTTTAGAGAGTTCCATCTTGTATCGCGCAGGCCAAATGCCTGTGATGTTTCATTACCATTAGATTAGCGGATATTGAAGCAACATCAATTTGCCAATCAGACATTCATCATTATCAATGATAACCCTTCGTTATCATTTGAATCGCGCAGTATACAGACTAATAATGGATTTTTATTAGCAACCCGAGCCTGAAGCATGATTTATTCCGCTACTCTGCTGGTCTGAAAATCATTAAGTTAACGGCAGAACTGGTGGAAAAAAAGCCAGTTAGCTCAGTTTTATAGCCTTACTGGTTTAAAGTATTTGACCTTCGGCACGTAATCCGGTTTAATGTCGCTCCACTGCCCGGATAGCTCAGTCGGTAGAGCAGGGGATTGAAAATCCCCGTGTCCTTGGTTCGATTCCGAGTCCGGGCACCATCATTTAAGAACCCGCCTTTTGGCGGGTTTTTGCTTTTTGAGGTTTTCATCAACCATTCTTTATACGCCATACCTCTGCTTTTCCCGTACAGCAATATCACGCAAACTCAACGTACTTTCCCCACTCTCTTCTCCAGCAAGCACTAAATCTCTTAACTCACTCACCCGAGCTTCTCTTTGTTCCAACAAGCGAAGCGCCGAGCACACCACTTCATTAACCGAGCTATAACGCCCATCAGCAATCATCCGTTTCACAAAGTCGTCAAGCCTGTCATCAATATCAACACTGATAGTTCTTAGCATATACATTCCTTGCGTTATTCATTAACTACTACCACCTGACTCCAGCTTATTTTAGTATTGATAAAAAAGCAGCCTCCCCACACAAGAGACTCTAAAAATGTACTGGCAAGAAAAAATCCACCGCCTCAAACAGCAGTACCCTGCCCCTCAGTTTAATGACCCTTTCTGGCGGGGGAAAAATATCATCGCCACTATCGCTCAAACCTTCTTCCATTTTTCTCAGGAGGATATCTACTCTCATAAACTTGATGCTACGAAAATCAAAAACAGAGAACTGATAAAAACCTGTCCGACAAAAACACTCTATCAGGAAGAAATCGTTAAATTACCGGAAAATGTGAATTACTGGCTGCTACTGATGAACCCACCAATGGGTGCGGAATGTCAGATTTATGACTGCCAAAAAAACGCCTTGAGAGAACTGCTATATCTCTCCTCGGGTGCATCTGAACCTCAGTTTTATATCATTGATAAAAAATACCAATGGTTAGTCTTTTTCAACGTTAACCGGCAGCAGGATGTGGTAACCCTCTACAAAAGTGGTCAACAACCAACAATATGGGGCTGAACTGTCCGACTATTTTTAGCCATTTTTCCTCTCTCCTGTCACCATATTTTCTTGCTATATTAACCGCAACCCCATGCTGAACAGGAAATCAGTATATGAGTAGCGCTAAAAAGTTACATTTGCAGGATGTCAAAGACCTACTACCTTTTATGACGCCGTTCCCATCGGCTGAACAGGTTTTCGCGGGTGATATTAAAGCCCATCGCCGTCATCTGTTACCGCTGTTAACCCTCGACCTTGCCGCAATCAATCCTGAATGGTCTGGTAAAATTCATTTTATTAGCCCAAAAGAGCCTTATGAAGGCATGATTGGCGGTAGAACCACCGAATATCATGACTATTACAACCGGGAAAACTGGCTGGCATTTCGTCTGGAAAACGATCGCTATACCTTTCTCGGTGATTTTCGCTATTTCTATCTGGAAGGACGTGAAGACAGCGATCTTGCTGAATACTATGAAGATGGTGAACAGGGTCTTGAAAAAGCGAAAGCATTCTATCTGCAACACGGCATGCTTAACCCCTGGGACCAGACAGATAACCCACAGGCCTGGGTTGATGATATTGGCTCAGAGCCAAGCGTTGGAAACTGGTGTGATGGCTTCCCTCTGGAGTACGAGACAGGAAGCGACGGAGATGAAAATGCCTACCCACTCACTGAAGATGGCCGACGCTTTCATCTGATTGGCTGGCTGGCCTCATACTCTTACTGCGATACCGGGGCCGATGGCGTTCTGCTATTTTACGATCCGGTTGATAAGATTGTGCTGTTTACCTTTGACTGGACCT
Organism: Limnobaculum zhutongyuii; assembly: GCF_004295645.1. Classification (NCBI taxonomy): domain Bacteria; kingdom Pseudomonadati; phylum Pseudomonadota; class Gammaproteobacteria; order Enterobacterales; family Budviciaceae; genus Limnobaculum; species Limnobaculum zhutongyuii. The sequence goes on along the minus strand of NZ_CP034752.1, from coordinate 697,715 downwards.
AATAGGTTTAGAAAATAACGCTGACCCTCTGATTCACATCAGACAAAAAGGCCATCCTCACGGATGGCCTTTAATTTCAATCAATAAACGACTATCAGAAGTTAATTCTAAAGCCGATATTTGCCTTCATTGGCGACTCAATATCACGGCCCTTCACGTAATCCACTTCGGCATAAACAGAGGTATGATTGTTTACCGCCAGATTCACCCCTACGCCATACTTACCCGCAGTACCGGAGTAATCATTAGTGAACTTATGGATCTCATTGATATACACATCGTTATCCGAGATAAACTCATGCTCTGCAGCCACTTTAATGTACGGGCTCAGGATAACCTTATCGTTTAAGGCAAACTCTGCACCAAACGAAACGCCGACTTCCCCTAACAGAGACTTCTGATCGTCAACTTTAGCTTTCATACCGTTATTAAAGCGGAATGATTTCCCTTCAATGGTCAGATAGCTCATACGACCGTAAGGTTCTGCAAACAGGCCATATGGCGAGTTAGCAAACTGATGCTTGTAACCCATTTCTAACGCAGCACCCAAACCGTTCTGCTTGTAGTCAGCATTGGCTTGTGAGCCGTTAGTGGTTTTCACACGCAGTTCATTATCAAAATGAGAGTACTTCACCAGACCATCAATATAGAAGTTATTCTCTGTTACATAGGTGGCATAGATACCGGCGGTATAAGCATTAATATCACTGTTACCACCGCGAGCGTGCTTCACACGGTTATCCGACATAGAGGCACTTAAACCAATCATCAGCTTATCATTGCCAATATCAAATGCTTTATCGCCTCCCAGCTCCATACCGCTACGGTAAAGCTTGTAGGCTGAATTTTCAGGACCATTCACCCGCAGGCTGCTGTTCAGAACACGGCCCCATGCGTTAGCACCTTCGCTATTGTTACGCGTGATGTCACCGCGGCGCAGACGTAAGTTATCCAACTCTTCGTTGAAAATGAACTGGGTCGCAGAAGCCATACTCAACACACCATCGGTTGATGGGCTGGTTTTAGGACGATCGGTACCCGGCTCCGGAGTTGGCTCAGGATCTGGTGTTGGTACGGGATCCGGCGTTTCGCCCGGTTCAGGATCTGGCGTCGGAGTTGGCTCAGGATCCACCACCGCGGCACTTTGCTGTGCCATAAACCAGGTATAACGATCACCGCTTTGTGCCGACTTCAGGTCGTAAACATAGGCGCCAATATCAACACCATTACCATCATTTAACAGAAACTGGCCGCTTTCGCCTTTAGCGACATAAATCAGCGCTAAACTATCCTGACTGGTTGGCTCATTCCCGCTGTCCTGAATGACCACGTTAAACTTACCCGTGGCCTGTTTAATATCCAGCAAGTCACCACTCAGGGTTGATACATCACTGTTCATAGCGATAACAGCAGTACCGTCTGAATTCATTTCATCAACGTATAAGTGCTTAAATGCCCCTACCGGAGAGAAGGCAAAGGTGGAACCACCGTTAATATTAATTTGATGAATATAGGAATCATCATAGTGTGGCGTTTTGATACCCGTTTGCTCATTCTCTTCCATGGCATAACGGTTACAGGTATCTGTACAATCACCTAAATAGTTAAAAACAGAACCGTTATTTAATGACAAAGAAGTATTGGTTAAACGCAGCCCACCGTGACGTTCGCTGTATATACCGGCAGTCACAACAGAGTTGTCTAAGTTGACCTGAAACTCATCCCGATCAAGATCGCCTTCAGTAGTATACTCTCCAACATGAGTTAACAAGTTTTTAAACTGACCGTTGCTGTTGGTTAAATTGATGGCAAAGGCGTTGTTACGATCTGTCCAGCCACTTGACTCGCCAAGCTCGATACCTGCCAGAGTCTCTGCTTTCAGCGTACTACCAACGATATTCAGGTTAGCGGTTAAGTTTTGCTGATTACGATCAAGCCAATCGTTATGCGAATTAATCGTGAATATGCTACCTAAACGTGTTGTCAAATATTCCGAATCAATAGCGCCATCATTATCTGAAATATGTTGTTTATTATTAATGATGGTTGAATCAACAATCGAATAGAGATTGATGTTATCAACGGTAACGTCTTCCTGGCTATAAGGCCTTAAAACAAAAACTGAATGCGCATCTACATTAATATTGGAGTTAACCAGAGAAATGAGTTCCGCCTTTTGAGCACTGGTATTGTTCAGATTAGACTCAAGAGAGAATAACGTGTTGATCTTTTGAGTAATATTGACATCCCAGGAATCCAGTGTAATACCGCCTGTATCAGGATTTCCATATGAATCACTGTAAACATAAATCAGCTCATTGTAGTCTCTTTCATCGTCATACCATTCCGCATTGATATTGGTATCTTTGATATTCAGATTATTAACCAGAAAGCGCTGATTAGAGTCAGAGTAATTCTCAATCCAATAGTTATTATCAATAAATATCGAGTGTCCGGTAAAATCCAGAACGTTATCGGTTTGATCATTAAACGAACAACCGTAGCTACTACAGTAGTCATCAGGTTGGCCAGCAAACACATGGCCAGAAAGAGGTGCGCTCAAGAGTGCTGTGAAAGCAAGATAATGGCGAAATTGGATCATAATAACTCCCTGAAATTATACGAAGTCCCTGGTGATAATTAAATATTTGTAAAGATGCTTCTATTAAAGACAAAATTATAATAGATCAAAAACGTGTCTTATTTAAATATCAATTGTGTTGTACATATTAATTTACAAATGCTCTAATAGCAACACTTTGGACATTCAATTAAAAATCAATTAGGTGGAAATTATAATAAATTTATTTTAATTCAATAAGTTATATATGAATTTAAAAATAGAAAATAAAAAGAAAGATATAATTGATATAATTGATATAATTAAAATAATGAATAAAAATAATATGGATAGTTAACTAATTAAATAAAAATAATTAATACAAGGTTAATTATTAGTTAATGAAATAAATTAATGTAAACATTCCCTCCCTCTACTGTCATTTTTGTAATAATTTCAATCAAAATAATTAGATATAATAATTACTGCATAGCCCTCCGCTGGCGGCTTTTAATTGACTATTAATTTCAATATAGATCTCCTCTTTTTGCTCAAAAAAGACACAAATCACAAATAAACGTCCCTATATATAAATAAAATAACTAAACCTATAACAGCAATTTTTTCCTGAAATAAAAAATTAAATAGAAATTAATTGGAAATTAAAAATAGAAACAAACTACTAAAATCATTATGATAAAAATAATAAAGAAACAAAAACCATAAATTAAAAAACAAAAAATCAACATGATTAAAAAAACAAAAAACACTAATAAAAACAATAGAAAACAATAGTTAAAATAATCAACACTATTTATTTCGCTAATTGACAATCGTCCACTTAACTATTAGCATCGCCACTGATAAGCATTCGCTTATATATTTAGTTATTTAACTTACATTCAAGCGTTATCTTATCAATTAATCATTAAGTATTTATTTATCGCTTTTAAATAAGGATTTTTACAATGCGTGAATTACATAGCCATGAAGTAGAAGAAGTATCTGGTGCTGGTTTTATTACTGATGCAGGTGCCGCTTTAGGTACTGGTATTGGTGCTGTTGTTGATGCAGCAACTAAAGGCAGCACGGCTACTGCTGCTGGTACCAAATTAGGTACAGGTATCGGTCAAGTTGTTGAAGCTAGCGTTACCGTAATCGGCGGCTTCCTGAAGAATCTTGGCAGCCTGTTCGGCCGTAAGTAATCGTTATTCTTCAATAAATAATAATGAGAGGCACCATGCCTCTCATTATTATTTATTGAAGAATAATGAGAGGCACCATGCCTCTCATTTTTGCTTTTTGTATTTTTCGCGCTAAATCACCGAGATGTCTTAATTGACAATCAGGATATACAGACATGGAAAAGCGTCGTTTATTTCGCCAGGAAGCGATTGAACATCAAAAGGCCAAGTGGTCGGGTACTGCACTGCTGATTACCGGTTATCCCGCATGGATTATTGCCTGCGCCTCTGCATTCTTTATTATCGTTTTAGTCATATCGTTAACCTTTGGTCATTATACCCGCCGTATCAACGTCGATGGTGAAATAGTCACTCAGCCCCGGGCGATTAACATCTTTGCGCCGCAACAAGGCTTTATTTCAAAGCTATTGGTTGATGCCGGCATTGAAGTCACCAAAGGCACAGCACTATATCAATTAGACGTTAGCCGTATCGCCCGTTCGGGTAATGTCACGATTCACACGACTGAAGCCATTGAAAAGCAAATTGTTCATGTTGAGAGCATTATTGCCAAGCTGGAAAAGAATAAGCAGGCAACGCAGGAAAATATAAAACAGCAAATCGCTCAATCCGAAGCCGCAAATAAAAAATCCCAGTCTCTGGTTGCTAATGCCGCAAAGGGCATGGAAGAGATGCGTCAAAGCATGAAGAATTATGAAGAGTATCAACGGCAGGGTCTGGTGAATAAAGAACAGTTTAACAACCAGCGTTATCTCTATTACCAGCAACAGAGTTCCTATCAGGCATTAAACACCCAAATCATTCAGGAAAACCTGAAGATCAGCAATCTGCAAAGCGAACTAACCACCAGTGCCGCCGATTTTGATAACCAGATAGCGCAATACCAGTATCAGCTCAATGAATTACAGCGCCAGTTAACCGAAGCCGATGCCGCCGGAATGCTGATTATTAATGCTCCCAGCGACGGCAAAATAGAGTCACTGAGTGTCACCGAGGGGCAAATGGTTAATCCGGGCGATAGTCTGGCACAGTTAATTCCCACCAGTATTAACGCCTATTATCTGGTGCTTTGGTTGCCTAACAACAGCCTGCCTTATGTATCGCCAGGCGACCGCATCAATATTCGCTATGATGCTTTCCCTTATCAGAAATTTGGTCAATTTCCGGGAACGGTTCAAACCGTTTCGGCAGTACCGGCTTCCGCTCAGGAAATGTCCACCTACAGCAGTGCACCTCGTGCAGCAAGCGGTGGGATCGATCAGTCTTACTATAAAGTCATTGTGGCGCTGGACAGCCACCACTTTATGTTAGCCAACAAAGAGCTGCGTTTAACCAGCGGCATGAGAGCACAAACCACCCTGTTTCTGGAGAAACGCCCCCTGTACCAATGGATGCTTTCGCCTTTTTACGACATCAAAAAGAGCATAACGGGGCCTGTAAATGGATAAGGTAACCTTCACTCATCTGCTAGAAAGCCTGAATTTTAGCATGCGAAAAAAAGTCCCTCAGATACTGCAAACCGAAGCAGCAGAATGCGGCCTCGCCTGTCTGGCAATGATCTGTCGCTATTATGGGATGAACGTCGATCTGTTCAATTTGCGACGTCGCTTTGGTATTTCATCCCACGGCGCCACGCTGGGTGTGGTTATCAATACGGCTTCTGAGATCAATCTGAAAAGCCGGGCATTAACGCTGGATCTCAATGAAGTAAATCAACTCAAAACCCCCTGCATTCTGCACTGGGATTTAAACCACTTTGTGGTTTTGGTGGCGGTTAAGCGCAATAAGTTTGTTCTGCACGATCCGGCGTTTGGCCGGCGGGTTGTCAGCGAGCAGGAGATGTCACAGCACTTCACCGGCGTGGCATTAGAACTCTGGCCGGGCAATGAGTTTGTTCCTTACAACCAAACCAGTCGTTTAAGCCTATGGAGCATGATGAGCCATATCGAGGGTCTGAAAGGATTCCTGATTAAGGTGTTTGCTCTTTCCATCGTTATCGAAGCGGTTAATTTGCTGATACCGGTAGGGACTCAGCTCGTCATGGACCATGTCATTCTGGCAGAGGATCACGATCTGCTGGGGTTGATTTGTCTGGGTTTACTGTTCTTTATTTTGTTCCGTACCTTTGTTGGTATGCTGCGCTCCTGGACCTCCTTAGTGATGGAGGCACTGGTTGGCGTACAGTGGAAAGCCGGTCTATTCGACCATTTAATGAAGCTTCCCCTCGCTTACTTTGAAAAACGTAAGCTGGGCGATATTCAATCCCGCTTTAGTTCGCTGGATACCATTCGCACCACGCTGACCCATAATTTAGTCAGCAGCATTATCGACAGTCTGATGGCCATTGGCGTCTTTATTATGATGCTGCTGTACGGCGGCTGGCTGGTATGGGTGGTGCTGGGCTTTACCGTGCTATATATGATCCTGCGTCTTTCCACCTATCAATACTATCGACAGGCATCAGAAGAGCAAATTATCAAAGGTGCAAAAGCTAACTCCCACTTTATGGAGACGCTGTATGGCATCAGTACCCTAAAAGCGCTGGGGCTAACCTCCACCCGGGGGCAATACTGGCTCAATCTGAATATCGATACCACCAATGCCAATATCCGTCTTACCAAGTTAGATATGGTATTTGGCGGTATGAATACGCTGCTGGGCATGGTGGATCAAGTGGTTATTTTGTGGCTGGGCGCATCCATGGTGATCGACGGACATATGACGCTGGGAATGTTCGTGGCATTTAACGCTTATCGTGGTCAGTTCTCTGAGCGTTCAGCTAACCTGATTAATCTGGCGCTGGAATTGAAAATGCTATCGCTGCACAGTGAACGTATCACCGATATTGTCTTCTCTGAGCCGGAGATTACCCAGCCCAACAATATGATATTTCCTGAGAATCAGCCGCTGGGCTTTGAAGTTCGCAATGTTGAGTTTCGTTATGACAATCTGTCGGCACCTATTTTTTCTAATCTGAATTTGGAGATAGAGCCGGGAGAAAATGTCGCTATCATTGGTCCATCAGGCATTGGTAAAACCACGCTAATGAAAGTAATGGCGGGATTACTGTCCCCCTCTCAGGGAGAAGTGCTTGCTAACGGTATTGATATCAACAAAGTCGGCGTTAACAATTACCGCAGGTATATCGCTTGCGTATTGCAGGATGACAAACTTTTCGCCGGTTCCATCGCTGATAATATTTCCAGTTTTGAAGCGCAAAAAGATGCCGACTGGGTAGTTGAGTGTGCCAAATACTGCAATATTCATGAAGAGGTCATGCGTATGCCAATGGGATATGAAACGCTGATCACCGAGCTGGGCGGCAGCCTGTCCGGCGGACAGAAACAGCGCCTGCTGATCGCTCGTGCTCTGTATCGTCGGCCAAGTTTGCTGTTTCTTGATGAAGCCACCAGCCATCTGGATACCGCCAATGAAGCGCATATTAACGCGGCAATTTCGGCGCTAAAAGTGACACGGATATTTATTGCCCATCGCCTTTCAACTATTGAGAGCGCCGATCGGGTGATTAATCTTGATCCTGTAGAAGAGTTTGTTGCTGTAACTCAGAACGAGTGAAACAACAACGGCTAAACGATAACGGCTTCCCAATCAGGAAGTCGTTATCACATCTGAAACTATCACGTCTCAAGCTGGTTAAGCGCACTGAACAAGGCTGCCATCTTTTCATGCAGAATAAACTGTAGTGACTCCTTCACAGCAGCCTGCTCACTATGAATCACCGCACTGGCAAGAGCCATACACTGCTCCGCTAGCTCCAGCGGATCCTTTGGGGCGATATCGGTAGCATCAAACATGATGACAACCTCCATTTCTCAGGCAACTTGCTGAAAACGAGGATCGTTTTTTCGATCCGGATCTGAAACTGGATCGAGGGTGAGGTATAAATTCAGGGTGAGTTTGGGTATGCTTCTCAATAGCCATGATGTTAGTCTCTGTAACGTTGTGGTCAGAAACCCCGTATGTGTTCCACCACTGCGGGGTTTCGCTATTTTAACCCGCCCGCTTTTATTCGCAGACAGTCATATTACGGTATATAGGCACCGCTAAAGGGTCAATGCCCAATCGCCGGAATTCACCAAAGAATGAAAACTTTTCGCACCGTACCGCAAAAATTTGAAAATTGCGGTGGGGTTTGCAGGGGTTTATCGACGAGTATTATTAATTATGATTAATACCATAAAAACAAAAAGCAGCACTTGCTTTAGGGCAGTGCTGCTTGTCTGGTAAACGGATAAATCAAATGGACTTATCCGCCGGATAGCTATTAAGCGACCATCATGGATGCATGGGCTAAGTAGTCATCGATAATTGAGGAGTTGCTTGCGGTTGGCATGGTTTGATTGGCCATGATGTCGGCTAAAGACTCAACTTGATTGATGGATAATGTAACACCATCCTGGGTTTTTATTTGTTCCAGTTTGGCGTTATTGGTATACCACCCCTCCACCTTCACTTGATCTGTTGTGCCAAGTACTTTTATCGTTAATGATTCTGAACCCCAAGATGTACTTTTAGTAAACCATAATTGATCAACAGAAATATCAGTAAATACTAAAACATCAGTATCTGTTACAGGTACTGACTTATTATTATATTCCCAGATAGTATCTTGCCCATCCCCTTTATTAAAAATGTAGGTATCACTACCTTTATATCCCTGTAATACATCATTTCCCTTGCCACCAACTAGAATATTATTACCAAAGTTACCGTTAATAAAATTATTCAGGCTATTTCCTTCAATATTGATATTATAGTCTAACATAGTATTCAGGCTAATATCTTCAACATTATCTGGCATAATATAGCTAATGGCTTTCATTACATTAAAATCTATTCTATCGTGCCCGCCATTTACCCCTTCAATAATAACTGGCAGCTCTGGCCCCCATATTTCATAGCGATCGTTACCATCACCACCATATAGTTTATCATTCCCAGTAGAAATCAATGTATCGTTACCGGCACCACCATACAGAATATTATTGCCTGAACCACCAGAAAGTACGTCATCGCCTTCATCGCCATACAGTATATCATCGCCATCACCACCGTTTAAGGTGTCATTACCGGCACCACCATACAGCGTGTCATTCCCTTTATTTCCATTAATAACGTTATTCAGTTCGTTACCATATATAATGTCATTACCTTGAGTACCGTTAGCATTTTCAATATTGGCACCATAAGCAATACCAATAGCATCCTTACCATTATATGCATTCATTCCTTCCTGCTTTTCTGTTAATTCTAAATAGACAGAACTCCGGGTTCCGCCATTTAAATTAATATCAGAACCATTTTTAAAAGCAGAAACATCAATCGTATCGTTACCACCACCATCCCAAATAGTTTCAAAGAAATTCAACGTTTCAGGATTATATGAATAAACTGTATCTTTAGAGTTATAGTCATAATTAGCACCATAGATATACTGTAAAGCTTGAATATCATAAATGCCATAAGTTTTAGTGTATGCATATGAGAGAAAATCTCCTTTCGCATCTCTAACTATTAGTCGCGGACCATTTTTATCATATGGATCCTCTAGTCCTGTATTATAAGACATTACTGTATCAATACGATTAAACTCAGGTCTACGAGGATCATCTACCCACTGACCATCAACTAATTTATGAGGGTGAGAAAGACCCATAACATGTGCTAATTCATGCCCCGCGGTATTCCAGTTAGGTACTGGTGAACCATCTACCCAATTTTTATATTCCAGTTCAGCATACTTCGCACCATCATTTGATACAGCAATCCCTTCATAAGATGCATTTTGGGCTGGTGAATAGACCAAAATATCTTTGGATAAACCAGTAGATGAATCTATCTCTTTAAAATTGACATTTGCTATATTACTCATTTGCTGTGTAGCATATCTCATATAGCCTTTAGATGAATCTGAAGTAATATCACCATGGAGATCTGCTGTTGCCGCCCGGCCGAAATTGGAAAAACCCCATGTATAAGTATTTGTTCCTTCTGAAGGCTCTAGCTTATTAAGCCCATATATTAAAAAATCAATATCTTTATTACCGGTAAGACTAATTGGAGTTGTATATATTGTCATTAATGTATCCTTTCTATTAAGAAAACAATCAATATAGGTAAAGCGCCAACTATATAAGTTAAATTAAATTAATTATATATCATCAAAGATAAAGTCAGGCTTTACAAATACTAATCAGATCGATTGTTATATCAAAATTATTATAATGGACTTTTTAGATACTCATTTATTAAAATAAAAGAATCGTTTCTAAATTAACTTAAATTACTTTATAAATAAAAAGTTAAATTTAAAAAACAATAATAATTTTCATAAAGAAACCAATCAGTAAGATAAAAATAAAGAAGTAATCTCATTTACAAATAATTTAATTATCTAAGATTAATATATTCATGGAAATATTAAGACATTAGTCTATTATAAAAAAATATAATAACTTAATATAACTAATTATATTTAGTAATTTTACTCACCATAAATACTATCAATAGCTATACCTGAAATATAAATTCTCAAACAAATAAAAACATCAACAACAGATTACATCAATTCCCTCGCCTCAAAAAACCACACATAATTTATAGCATAAGCCATAAACAAAGAGTAAAGTATATGGCATATGCCAATCAGGAGCCCCTATGTCGAGACCAAAAATCCCCCGAAAAATCTGCGGCCAGCCCGCTAACAGCTGTTTTAAACCCAACGGTATCCCGATGCGTTTACTGGATGAAGTACAGCTATATGACGACGAATTTGAAGCGCTTCGTCTGGTTGATTATCTCGGCATGCAACAGCAGGAAGCAGCGATACAGATGGGCGTTTCCCGACAAACGCTGGCCAACGTGCTCAAAGCCGGACGATTTAAAGTGGTGGAATGCCTGAGCCAGGGCAAGGCGCTGCTGATGAACCGAAAAATTGAAGATGAAAAAATAGAGAAGGAAAACTAACCATGATAACTGCCGTACCCATTAGCCATGACCGCATTGCCGGACACTTTACCAAAGCAGACAGCTTTATCTTTATCAACGGTGAAGGCCGTGTGATATGCCACCATATCAACCCCGCTCGTGAATCGGGCTGTGCCGGTAAAAAAGCCCTACTCAACCTGCTTGGCAAACAAAAAACAGAACGCGTCATCACCCGCAATATTGGTGAGCGCATGCTCGGCAAATTGCTGGATCGTAATCTGGAAGTGTTTCAAATCGACCATAGCCAGTTAGATACTCAGGTACCAGGTGCCTCTGAAACCCTGCCCCTAACCGCCCTGACAGACTCATCACAGGGTCGCCGTTCGGCAAACTATGAAACCAAAAAAGAGTCCGGCGGATGTGGTTGCCACCATGGCGAAGAGCATGAAACCGGCGAAAAAACCGAAGGCTGCCACCAACACGGCGGTAAACGCTGCTGCCAGCATTAGTTTTTAGTTAACAGAAAGGACGCAAAATTGCGTCCCTTAAACTGCTGACAAAGCCAGATGATTCAATTTTATGTTTTAGCATAGCCAATCGGAGGGAGAGATTGCCGTTGGGGTCGTAGCAGCTTTAGCTGCCGGAGCGCCCCTAGGGAATCTAGGCCCGGAGCACTCCTTAGCTAAATACAGATGGTCTTCCGGCCGAGCACAAAGGTGATATGAGCAATATCGTTTTTACGGCCGGAATACACACTAAAACCAATTCAAACAAACGCTACCACACTCAAAACGCAAAACAAGAACACCCTAACGCTCCCCAAAACGCCCCTTCGTCCGATACCGGAATCGATGAGCCTCTGGCAATATTGTGCTGATGCTGATGCACCTGACAAGGCCCACAACATTGATGCACCTGAGCGAACATTCCCACTTTGCTGGCGGCCGGTGGTGCCGGGCGATAATGGCCCGGAACCAGTGAAACCGGTGACCAGTCCGGCAGAATCGGTAATGCCGGTGGCGATAGCGGAGCAAAAGTACTGGTGGCATAGACTATTTTACCGTCTACCACCGTCATGACTGACTCAATACCTTTAATCTCCTCTTCTGCCACGCTAAAGTAATCTTTAGATAACACCGCCAAATCAGCCAGCTGCCCGGCCTTGATCTGCCCTTTCTTACCCTGATCGCTGGAAAACCATGAACTACCTGCGGTCCAGAGCTCTAATGCAGTATCGCGTGACAGCTTATTATTGCTGCTGTACATCTCCATACCGCCAACGGTACGGCCAGAAACCAGCCAGTAAAGCGCGGTCCATGGATTATAGCTGGCAACCCGTGTGGCATCGGTCCCCAAACCTACCGGCACGCCGGCAGCCAGCATTTTGGCTACCGGAGGCGTATGCTCCAGCGCCTCTTTACCATAGCGTTCAGCAAAATATTCTCCCTGAAACGCCATTCGATGCTGCACGGCAATACCGCCGCCTAATGCTTTCACCCTATCGATATTTCGCTCGCTGATGGTTTCAGCATGATCGAAGAACCAGTGCAGCCCGTTAAACGGAACTTCCCGGTTAACCTTCTCAAACACATCCAGCATACGACTGATTGATTCATCATAAGTGGCATGTAAACGGAACGGCCAGCGGTTCTCCACCAGATGATGAACCACGCGCTCCAGTTCATCTTCCATACCCGGCGGTAAATCAGGACGTGGCTGCAGAAAATCTTCAAAGTCCGCGGCAGAAAACACCAGCATTTCACCGGCACCGTTATGGCGGTAAAAATCACTACCGCTTCCCGGTTTCAACATATCTGTCCATTTTTCGAAATCATCCAATTCCTGTTTAGGCCGTTGGGTAAACAGGTTATAAGCGATACGCACCGTGAGTTGGTTCTCTTTTTCCAACTGCTCAATAATTTGGTAGTCCTCGGGATAGTTTTGAAAACCACCACCGGCATCAATGGCGCTGGTTAAACCAAGGCGATTAAGTTCACGCATGAACTGCCGCGTGGAATTAATTTGCGCTTCCAGCGGTAATTTTGGCCCTTTTGCCAGCGTGGCATAAAGAATGGTCGCATTAGGACGCGCAATCAACATGCCGGTCGGGTTGCCTTTATCATCACGCTGAATTTCACCGCCGGGAGGGTTTGGCGTATCTTTGGTATACCCAACTACCTGTAATGCCGCACGGTTTAGCAAGGCGCGATCGTAGAGATGCAGAACAAAAACCGGCGTATCCGGAGCCGCTTCATTAAGCTCTTCCAGCGTAGGCATACGGCGTTCCGCAAACTGAAACTCAGACCAACCGCCAACTACCCGCACCCACTGAGGTGATGGTGTTCTGGCCGCCTGATCTTTTAACATTCTTAGCGCATCCGCTAATGAAGGAACCCCTTCCCAGCGTAATTCAAGATTGTAATTCAGACCGCCGCGAATCAAATGGAGGTGAGAATCGTTTAAACCCGGAATCACCGTATGACCTTTCAGATCCACTACCGATGTTCCTTCTCCCGCATAACGCATCACTTCTGCGTCACTACCTACCGCAAGAAATTTGCCCGCTTTAATTGCAACAGCGCTGGCAAGGGGTTGAGTACGGTCAACGGTATGAAACTTACCGTTGGTTAAAATTAACGATGCATGTTCAGACATAATAATCTCCCTTAATTACTCTTATCGGGCTTTTAGCCATCGAGCTAATATTCGTGTCATCATCGGCATCCAGAAATAGACCATTAATCCGGCGACGGTGGCATCATTCAGAAAGTGACCCAGCAGGGTTCCTTTCAGTTGAGGAAAGAGAAATCCCCATACCAAAGGAACAACCAGGGTTGATGGAAAAATAACCGCAATAGAAATAATAAACTGTTTCCATTGCGCAGGTTTACTTACTCCTGCCTGAGGCGGTGTAAACCAGAATTCAGCACCCGGCCGAACCTCTAATACATCGTCTCCGGCCAAAATTGGCTTTATATCTACCACTAACTGTTTCCGCTCGGCCGATTGAGTCCAGCGGTACAGGTTATCCAGTGAGTTAAAGCGAATTAACACCGTATAGGTTTCATCATCTCCGGATGGGCGTATTACGTTAACCCCCATATGACCTTCGAAATGCTGAGCAATGGGTATAATGCGCTGTAACCACTGTTCATAATCCAGTCGGTGAGTAGCATGTATTTTATGGGTAATGACCAGCGTTGCTGGCTCGGAATTCGCCATCATAAAGAGATTTCCCCGAGAAAAGGGATGGCGCAAAGCGCCATCCGGGTGCATCACTTAGTGCGAGGCGCGGCTTTGTGTACCAGCGTATAAGCGTAGTCCACGCCCATACCATAAGCACCACTGTGCTCACGTACTAAATCCATCACCGCGTCATAAGTCTCTTTACGGGCCCAGTCACGTTGATACTCCAGCAAAACTTGTTGCCAGGTCACCGGCACGGCACCAGCCTGAACCATACGATCAATAGCGCGTTCATGGGCATCGACGGAAGTACCGCCGGAAGTGTCTGTCACGACATAGACTTCAAAACCTTCTTTTAAGGCCATCAATGCAGGGAAAGTCAGGCAAACTTCAGTCCACAGGGCTGAAATGATCAGTTTTTTACGGCCGGTAGCTTTTACCGCTTCAACAAACGCCTTATCTTCCCATGAGTTCATGGAAGTACGTTCGATTGGCTTAATTTCCGGATGTACCGCTAATAGTTCAGGCCAGATATAACCGCTGAAACTTTCAGTCTCAACTGAGGTATAAATGGTCGGTACATTAAAGATTTTTCCCGCTTTGGCTAATGCGACAGTATTATTTTTCAACTGTTGGCGGTCGATGTTGGCAACACCAAAAGACATTTGTGGCTGATGATCGATAAAAATGAGAGTCGAATTTTTTGGATCGATAAGTTCGTGAATAGACATGTTCATACCTTTTTCAAGAAACAAAAATACATGCAGCACTATTAAGAATAGTGCCAAATATTAAGTTAGCCATAAATCAAGCAACGCTTTACAAAATAATAAATAACTACTGAAAACGTTGACCAGAATACGCTTTAAAAAAGAAAAAGGAATGACAAATATCGCCTAACACATGAGTTAGAAAATGAGAAAAATAGATATAACTTATTGTATTAATAGCTAATAAAAATAACTTTTATCACATTCAATCAACAGCCCTGAACAACAACATCAGCCTGACTGATGAATATTCTAGCAGCAAATAGATCAACAAAAACAAATGTAAACAAAAGGATAGAAAGCACATACAACCCTAATCGTTAAACATGCCTCTATCCTGTCGCCAGTCACTGATTAACATACAACAGCACTGACATTCATACCAAAGAAGTCATTACTGTATTTATTCTTATTCATTTGATATTTCTTTAATGCCGCTTCTGTTCCTTCAGATAATATATGAACATTAGAGACAACAAATCCCTGATAAAGTAATGAACTAATAACTTCACCGCACTCTTTATCTTCTAAACATTGAGGAACAATAACTTCATCTTTTAATAAAAAAACATAATGTTTATTATTCATATATCCTCCGCAATAGGTTATAAATGTTCCACCTGAATCCGGCTGTCAGTGGTAAGCTTGCTACCGGGTAATGTTTTCATCGCGATAAGTGGATTACAGCAAAACCATGCTGTTATTTATAATGAATAATTATCCTTCGGTGATAACCAACAGGAATGGAATAATGGAAATACGCCAGTTGCATGCATTTGTGGTGCTTGCGGAATCCCTGAGCTTCAGAGAAGCCGCACAAAAACTGTTTATCACTCAACCTGCATTAACCAAACAGATTAAAGCGCTGGAACAATCGCTGGGTGCTCCTCTATTTACCCGTGGCCGTCATGGAGCCCAACTATCATCGTTTGGTCAACAGCTGTATGAAAAAGCCAGAGGGCTGGTTGTCCAGGCACAAGAATTTAAACAGTTTGCTCAAGATAGTGCTCGCCAAATCAAGGGAAATCTGGCCATTGGCTATGGTTTATCCGGAATAAAGCTCGTTCCTCAGTTAACCGCTCAGTTCAAAAAACGCTACGACAGCATCAGCATTAAACTGGTAGATATGACCTCTTCAAAGCAGACAGAAGCGCTACTGGAAAATCAGTTACAGATAGGCTTCTTACGCCAGCCGGTACACTCAGGTTTAGAGTGCCGCACATTGTTAACGGAAAATTTGGTACTGCTGGTTAATCCTCGCTTTTATCCTTCAACCGAGATCAACGCGCAAAACTATGTTCAGCAGCTAAATAAGCTCCCTTTTATTCAAATAGCCACCGGATTTTGTGCCGGTTTCTCCCATCTTTCTCATCAAATTGAAAAATTTCTGCAAGCCAACAGCCTGTCACCTAAAGTGATTCAATATGTTGAGGATATGCAAACCATGCTGGCGTTGGTTTCTACCGGGATGGGGGTAGGAATATTTCAGGGCAGTGCCGTTCACATCGCTCCGGCAGATGTGGATATTATTCCGCTATCCGGTGAGCACGCCAGCTGGAGTATGGGAATGTGCTGGAATGCAAAATTTGCTAATCCCGTCAGGGATATCTTTATCAATATGGTGATGGAACAACAGAAATCGATCGTAATAGCTAACAGCTAGCTACAGGTCTGTTGCACCATGTGGATAACGCCCAGTGGAAGACCTTCTGGTAATCGATAGCTAACCCGGCAAGACTGCTGATGCTCCTTGCCCCACTGAACCAGCACATCACCATCCTGCTCCAGACCGCTCAGGAAAACTTGCCCTTCTTCCCCCACCAAACCGCTTTGGGGTTGTTCACCGTTTTCCAGCGTCGCCACTGCACCAAAAGGGACCGGCCCGCCTTCAGTGCGCAGTAATGTCATCAACACCCGATAACCAGGATGGGCATCAAATTCCGTAACAGCCACTGCCCCTCTGGTCGGAACGATGGTGCGTATCTGCTCGATAGATTGGTCATTTTCCACGTCCCCTGATGAGGCGAGTGATATCTGATTTCTTCGATAAGGCTGCACGCTGGGTAATACGCTATAGCCCCGGAAATCGGTATAGACTCCCGTTTGATTATTGACGTTAACATGATTGAAACCCGGTGCTTTAATTAATGCAATTGTCTCGCCCAACGGCTGAGACAGAGTGATGCCATCCTGATGTAAAACTACTCCACCCGCTACACCATAATTAAGTTTTTGGTTATGGTCATCATAGCTATAAGTCGTATTGGCTTCGCCATATCCCCCCTTGTAGGTCATCCCCAGATTACCGGTGGTATTACGATTGTTATGGTCGTAGCCGGTTTGTGCATTCCAAATCAGCTTATTCCCCTCTAATCCACTACCACTTAAGCCGGCATTTTGAGTAACGCCACCTTTTTTACTGTTGCTGATGGAGTAATTAGCGCTGGTCCCCGTGCGCCAACGATCCAGAGGAATGCTGATATTCAGCGCAGAAATCTGGTCACTATCGGTATAGGAGGTTCCACTGCTCGCACTGGTATTGCGGCTATAGGTATAATTCAGTCCAAAACGAATGCGATCCCAACTGAAGTTGTAGCCAATTCCGGCAGAAGCAGTACTGCTATTATTCCAGTAATCTTCATTAATAAAGCTGAGGGAAAGCGCGCCTTCGCCGACTTTTTGAGAAACTAAGGCTTCCTGACGGTTACGCTGGCGATTCTGATAACTTTTACTGTTGTTGTAACTCTCCAAAACGTCTGTCAGACCATAAAATCCATCAGTAGAGTAACGATATCCCGCCACCGTAACATTGGTGCCCGTTTGTAAAATGTTCTTGTTATAACGCGCCCGAAAAGAGTGACCCGTATAGTTTTGAATAAAATGTTCACCCTGTCTGAGAACAGATTTAGCCTGAGTCGCATCAATAGATAGCGCCCCAAAAATCCCCATGCTTTTACCAAAACCCGCCTGTAGCGCATGATATTTACTACCGGCAATCTGGCTACCGCCATAGGCCGTCATTCCCCAGGGCAACCCATAACTTCCGGTCAATTGAGTAAACACCGTTGCTTCAATGCTGTTGTTGTAAGAGCGATATTGCCCGGAGGTCAGGCTATATTTCATTACCCCCTCACGTAACAACATGGCTAATGAAGCATAAGGCACGATGAGGTGCTGTTCGCTTCCGTCCGCCTCTTTGATGGTGACGTCTAAGTCCCCTGAGCTACCGGTAGGATAAATATCATTAATTTCAAATGCCCCAGGGGTAACATGTGATTGATAAATCACATAACCATTCTGGCGAACTGTCACTTCAGCATTACTACGCGCGATCCCACGGACCACCGGAACATAACCGTTTAAACTATCGGTAACCATATCCTCATCAGACATAATCTGAATGCCACGAAATGCCACGCTATCAAAAAGTTCTGAAGGCGTATTACTCTCACCAATCGTCAGCTGACTTTTCAGCGAGTGGATATCCCGCATAACGTAACTATAAATGGATTCCCAACGCTTATCCCGATCGCTGCTGTTCCAGGTTGAATAATGACGAAAGCGCCATACACCAAGATTAATACCCGGCTGTAGGCTAATAAACTGTGAGTCCGCAGCGGAGTTTGAGCTGACGATGTTATGTACTCCGGCCAGACTATAATTGAGCAAAACGGCGTTAATACCATCATCCCAGCGATCGACGGGAACGTACCCGCTGGGTACATTGGTAATAGCCTCTGTGGGTAAACTGATATTTAAACGCTGGGCGCTAAATTGTAATACCGCGTTGGCCTGAGGTATGGCCGACAGATTCATGCATTGTTCTGTATTGGTTTCGTCTGACTGCAGTTGGGGATAAATGTTAACGTTAATTCCCAATTGTTTAAGATTTTCCAGACTAAAACAGGGCTGCAGACTGCGTTCACCTTCAGAGTTTTCACGCAGTTGAAAAGGGACATACCAGGTATCAATCATTTTGTCGTTAATATAGATATCGACATAGTATGTATCACCCGGCTGAAACCGGTGATGTGCTGGTGCATCCGCCTTATTTGAACTGGTCACTCCCCTGACCAGAAAAGCAGGGTTAAAGGTATCTTCTGCAAAAGTACGGGGTATAGGGCCGGTGGTTACAATGAGTAACAAAATAAAAGCCATAGCCCAATAGCTATAACGATACCTATAATATAACCATCTATTAATCCTTATTTTTCCACTCAAGACTCATATTCCCTGTCTGATAGAATTATTATTGTGATAATAATTCTTAATAAGATGCATTATAAATACGATACAATTAAATTGTTCCAGAAAATGATTTTCGATTCAATAACCAATTAACTCATATCATTTAAATTAACAACACTGTAATAGTTATATTAAATACAACACCTGAACAATATACAAAAAACAAACACTAACTGATAAATAGCATCTATTTTAATAAATAGATAAGTAGTATATTTAAATGAAAATAAATAGGTAAGTGCCTTATATAAGACACTTACTAAAATAATGAGCTTAATATTTAGCAGGCAAATGATTTAATTCAATTAACCGCCCTTTTCTCAAGGTAATATAGCCCCCAGTTTTTAAATCTGATAATACTTTCATAATATAACTGCGAGATAAATTAGTTCGTTCCTGAATAAATTCAGCAATATTAATGCTATAACGTTTTTCCTTCGGCAGCAGATTAAGCTGCAACAGCAAGTGACGAACCACCAGATATGAGCTTTTGGTATGGGCGTAGCTATCGCGCCACAAGAAAACGGCGTGATAGTACGACAACACTGCGATAACATCCAACTAACGATGTTCTTTTTCCACCACTTGAAAAAATGCACTACGTTCAACAAGTTCAATATCGCAAATGCTATTAGTACGCAAATAACAAAACCGTTGATAGGTTTCACTCATTGGCAAACCAATAAGTTGACGATTCTCACTTGAGAATAATAATAGATCGTCAGACTTTCTTCTTAACTCAGCTTCACCTTGATAAAAAATAATAATATCAGGCCCGTCACTAGGAATTATCACCCCTGGCTTAATAAGTTCTCTTTTTCCCATTCCTTGCACTAAGGACATCAGGCCAATAATGGTCTCTTCGGGTCTTTCTGGCATAGGAAGCATCACTATTTTCCCTGAGTAATGTATTCTTATTATGGGTACAATTAATAAACATCGTTATCCGAGTATGTCCAGGATAAATTTAACTGAATTGAATAGAATATAAAAGCGCTAAAAAACAGGTTAATTACTGTTCTATTTATCATTCTGATATCTAAATAACATTCAACGCTTATTGCCTTAGATTCCTTGCTGTGCCTCATATTTATACCATTAGCTACTATTGTGTGTGGTCATTCTGAGATAACATACCGACAAGAAACAGAATGGATCCTTACTCAGAAACACCACCCCACAATATTCAGCAGTATTTAAAGGATTATCTATATGGATTTACTACGGTTTATATTGCGGCTTCCCTTCACACTTCTGCGTGCTATTTGGTGGACTATCAGTGCCATCTTTCGCCTTGTCAGTAAGATTCTGTCCCCTGTTATCGGACGAGTTCACTGGCAATTACCACGCTGGTCCAAATTCATTGGGCAACTATTTACCGCTGCGGAAACCTGGGTAAATCGCCATCCGAAAGGGATATCTCTGGCTATTGTTTTGCTTGCCGCCGTGGGAGGAGCATCTGTTTATGGCTATCACTGGAACCTTAATCGTCCTAAGCCGATAGAACCGGCGCCGATGGTTTATCAACAAACCGATATTCGTGTGATATCCCCTCGCGCTTATGACTATTCATCGACCAAGCCTTCACCTCAGCGCATAACCTTGCGTTTTTCACACTCCTCAGCACCCATTACGCTGGTTGGCAAAACGCTGTCACAGGGCATCAGCATAACACCTGCAATAGAAGGTGAATGGAAATGGGAAGATGAAAGAACCCTGGCCTTTACGGCCAGCAAAATTTTGCCCATGGGTCAGAAGTACCAGATAAAACTGGATGCCGACAAACTGGTTGCCCCGCAAATTAAGCTGAATAACACCAGTTATGATTTCACTACCGAGCCCTTTAAGTATGGCCTGAATCAGGCTGAATTTTATCGCGATCCACAAGATCCACAGAAAAAAAGCGCCATTTTTACCGTGAGTTTTAATGCTCCGGTTGATGTGGTCAGTTTCGAAAAACAGCTCTCTCTGTCTCTGTTACCTTCCCAACCGCTGAAATATTCAGTGGTTTATGATGATAAAAAAATGAAGGCCTGGGTACACTCAGAGTCGCTGTCGCTGCCGGATAATGCTGGTCAGGTAAAACTGTTGGTTGGCAAAGGGGTCAAATCCACCGTTACCGCTAATCAGGTTGAGCAGGCTCAAAGTAATTTGGTTAATGTTCCTGGTCTGTATAGCTTGCAGCTAACCGGCGTCAATGCCGTATTAGTCGATACTGATAACGGTAAAAGTGCCAAAGCGCTGATTGTTGAAACTAACGATAGCGTTAACGATAAGGCCATCAAAAAGTCAGTCACCGCCTGGTTATTACCACAGCATAATCCGGAAGATGATAATCAGAATCTGAAACCAACCGATTTTTACGGCTGGAATCTGGAAATGGTTGATGAAAAGGTCATGGCGCAATCAAAAGCTTTGGCCCTCACCCTGAATGATACCGAGCAAGAAAATCAGTCTGTATTCAGTTTTGCGTTTGATGCACCGGCTAATCGTTCGCTGCTGGTAGAAGTTGAAAACAATATAACCTCTGCCGGAGGTTATAAGTTTAAACAGAAGCAGTATCGGATTATTACCGTACCGGATTACCCTAAAACTTTGCGCTTTATGTCTGAAGGTTCTCTGCTTTCAATGCACGGGGAAAAACATATCACCGTTGCCGCGCGCAATATGCCGGGATTACAACTGGACATTAAGCGGGTTATTCCCAGCCAGTTACAACACATCGTCTCATTTAAATACCGTGAGTTTAGCTCTGTTGATTTTCGTCGTTTAGACAGTGAATATTTTACCGAGCACTTTACTCACCAAACCGCGTTGAAAAACGATCAGCCGGGTGAAATTAACTATCAGGGCATCGACCTTTCCCGTTATCTGACCAACGACCCTAACGCTAAACGCGGTATTTTCCTGCTGACGCTTTCCCAATGGGATCCGGCGAAAAAAGCCAAAAAGGCAGACGCTGAATATGACGGTAACGATCCTGATGCGATAGAAGAACAGTCAGATGAAGAGCAGGAAGAAAATCCTACTCTGGACTCGCGCTTTGTTGTGGTTACCGATCTGGGCATTATCACCAAGAAGTCTCTGGACGGCTCACGTGATGTATTCGTTCAGTCTATTTACTCTGGTAGCCCGGTTAACGGCGCTAAAGTCTCGGTGGTGGGCAAAAATGGCGTTGTGCTGCTGAGCCAGACCACCAGCAACGATGGTCATGCGCGCTTCCCGTCACTAGAAGAGTTCCGCAATGAGCGTTCCCCGGTAATGTTCCTGGTTGAAAAAGAAGGCGATGTCTCCTTCCTGCCAACTACCGCTTATTACGACCGCGAGCTGGATTTCTCCCGCTTCGATATTTATGGCGAAGAAAACCCAACGGACCCAAGAACGTTAAACAGCTATCTGTTCTCCGATCGTGGCGTATACCGTCCGGGTGATACCTTTAATATTGGTTTAATTACCCGTACCGTTGACTGGAAAACGTCGGTGGAAGGTATTCCTCTGCGGGCAGAAATTCGCGATCCGCGCGATACAGTGATGAGCACCATTCCTCTAACGCTGGACAAAGCCGGATTTAACGAACTCAGCTACACCACCAGTGAGAACTCACCAACCGGAGACTGGAGCATCTATCTGTATCTGGTTGGCAAAGATAACAGCAGTTCCCGACTGCTAGGCAGCACCACGGTTAAAGTGAAAGAGTTTGAACCAGACAAACTAAAAGTTGAACTGAAGCTAACGCCAGACCGTCGTCAGGGCTGGGTTAAGCCACAAGAGTTAAAAGCGGCCATTAACGTACAAAACCTGTTTGGGACGCCGGCTCAGGATCGTCGTGTCACCTCCAAACTGACGTTACGCCCTATTTACCCAAGCTTCGGTCAATTTCCGGACTATATGTTCTATGAAAATCGCCACAGCGATGAAGGATTTGATACCGAACTTGAAGAGCAGACTACCGATAAAGAGGGTAACGCAGAGATTCCTTTAGGCATCAATTCCTATGCCGCTGCAACCTATCAACTACAGCTGGTTTCTGAAGCATTTGAAGCCGGTAGTGGACGCTCAGTCAGTGCCGCTGCACGGGTTATCGTTTCACCTTACGATTATCTGGTGGGCGTAAAAGCCGATGGCGATCTGGACTATATCCATCATAATGCGGCGCGCCATCTGAACATCATTGCAATTGATCCTCAGTTGGCCTCTATTCCGCTAACGGATGTCAAAGTGTCGCTGGTTGAGCAAAAGTATCTGTCGGTACTCACTAAACAAGACTCCGGTGTGTACAAATATCAGTCCAAACTGAAAGAAGAGACGATCTCTGAACAGCAGATGTCCATCGCAGCGCAGGGTTCTGACTTTATCCTCGATACCAGTAAGCCAGGAAGTTTTGTTCTGGTGATTAAAGATGCCAACGATAAAGTGCTTAATCGGGTTGACTACACGGTTGCAGGTAATGCCAATATTTCCCGCTCGCTGGACCGTGATGCTGAACTGAAGATGAAGCTGGACAAAGCACAGTACCTGCCGGGTGAAGAGATAGAAATTGCTATCAATGCGCCTTATACCGGTAGCGGTATCATTACTATCGAGCGCGACAAAGTGTATAGCTGGCAGTGGTTCCATTCGTCCACCACCAGTTCTATCCAGAAGATCCGCGTGCCGGCAGAGATGGAAGGCAACGGCTATATTAACGTGCAGTTTATCCGCGACATTAACTCTGATGAGATATTTATGAGCCCGCTGAGCTATGGCGTAATGCCGTTTAAAATCAGCCATCAGGCGCGTCAGGCAAAAATGACTATCGAATCGCCGAATGTGATTAAACCGGGCGAAACGCTGGCCATCAAAGTCACCACAGATTCGCCACAGCGCGTTGCGGTGTTTGCGGTTGATGAAGGTATCTTGCAGGTTGCCCGTTATCAGTTAAAAGATCCGTTGGATTACTTTTTCCGTAAACGTGTTCTCAGCGTTGAAAGTGCCCAGATATTGGATCTGATCCTGCCAGAGTTCAGTAAGATCATGTCCCTGACCTCAGCACCGGGCGGTGATGCAGGTGAGAGTGTTGATCTGCATCTTAATCCATTTAAACGTAAAAGAGATAAGCCAGTGGCTTACTGGTCCGGTATTACCGACGTTAACGGTGAAGTGACCTTTAACTATCCGGTACCTGACTACTTCAACGGCAAGATCCGGGTAATGGCGATTTCCGTTACTCCGGAACGCATTGGCCGGGCGATGAACTACACCACCGTGCGCGATGACTTTGTACTAACGCCAAATCTTCCCATGATGGTTTCTCCGGGAGATGAGTTTGATGTCAGTCTGGGCGTAGCCAATAACCTGACCGACCTCAATGGTGCCAAAGCCGATTTGAAAGTGTCAATTACCCCACCGCCTCAGCTACAAGTGGTCGGTGAAGCAGAACGGGTATTAACACTGGCAGAGAAGCAGGAAGGGTTGGTTACTTTCCGCCTGCGCGCTCAGGATAACCTCGGTAATGCCTCCGTGGTGTTTAAAGCAGCCTATGGTGATAAGTCCGCTCAGCGCACGGTTAGTCTCTCTCTGCGCCCTGCAATGCCATACCGTACACAAACCGTTATGGGTCGTATGGATGGTTCACAACAGAGTGTGAAAGATATTCGTCAGATGTTCCCGGCATTCGCCCAGCGCGATGCCAGCGTAAGCCATTCACCGTTAGTGTTGACTAACGGCCTGGCGAAATACCTGATCGATTATCCGAATAGTTGCTCTGAGCAGATCATCAGCCGGGCAGTTCCACTGCTGTTCCAGAATAACCATCCGGAAATGAAAGGCACTTTGAGCCAGACTGAAGTACGCGACCAAATTAAGCAAACCCTGACGGTACTGCTATCACGGCAGAATAACCGGGGAGCCATTGGTGAATGGCGTTCAACGCCAAATCCTGATGCGTTTATTACTCCTTATGCTGTGCAATATATGCTGGAAGCAAAAGCGGCTGATTATCCGGTTCCTGAAGCACTACTGAAGTCAGCTAACCTTTACCTGCGCAGTCTGGCTGCAAATGACGCTTTCCGCAGTCTTAGCGAATTGCGTTTACGCGCCTTTGCCGCTTACCTGCTCACCAGACAGGGCGAGATCACCACCAATGAGTTAGCGGCAATTCAGAGCCGGTTACAAAATAACTATCCAGAACGTTGGCAGCAGGACCTGAGCGCGCTATATCTGGCGAGTGCTTATAAGATGCTGA
This sequence comes from Limnobaculum zhutongyuii, assembly GCF_004295645.1. Classification (NCBI taxonomy): domain Bacteria; kingdom Pseudomonadati; phylum Pseudomonadota; class Gammaproteobacteria; order Enterobacterales; family Budviciaceae; genus Limnobaculum; species Limnobaculum zhutongyuii. Next base: position 672,575 of record NZ_CP034752.1, on the reverse strand, counting down.
AAATGGACCAGCAGGCTGAACAGTTACTACAACCAACCTGGAAGCTGCTCAGCAATGCTTATGATAAAGCCTGGTGGACACAAAGCTATCTGGATCCGCTGGTTCAGGACAGCACGCGTCTGTATCTGATCACCCGCCACTTCCCGGAAAAAGCGGCACAGATTCCTCCGCAACTGCTGGAGAATATGGTATTGACGCTAAAAGCAGAACGTTACACAACGCTCTCTTCTGCCATGAGTATTTTAGCTCTGGAACAATACTCGGCCTTAGTCGCGACCAATACCGATGGCGCGAATGGATTGACCATCAGTACCAGAACAGGTCAGGAGGGTACAGCACCACAAGTGGCCTCTACCCTGATGGGCTTTATTGCTAAAGCGCAGTTTGCTGAAGGTACCAAAGAGATCCTGTTTGATAACCCGGCTAAGGCACCGGCCTGGTATGTGGTTACGCAATCAGGTTATGACTTACAGGCACCAAAAGAGGCTATCACCCGTGGGTTAGAAATCACCCGCGATTATACCGATGAAAAAGGCCAGCCGGTGACTCAGATCACTCTGGGGCAAAATCTGTATGTCCACCTGAAAATTCGGTCCAACTCAGCAGAAGGCCTGGATAATCTGGCGATTGTCGATTTACTACCGGGTGGGTTTGAAGTAGTACAACAAACGCCACAGGCTTCAAACGGTGAAGAGGAGAGTGAAAGCACTAACGATGTATGGCTATCGCCAATCAGCGTAAGTGGCTCCAGCTGGCAGCCGGAATACAGCGACATCCGGGAAGATCGCGTGCTGATTTATGGTAGAGCAACCAATAAAGTACAGGAATTCATCTATCAGATTAAGCCAACCAATACCGGCGTCTTTACTGTTCCACCGGCTTATGGTGAAGCGATGTACGATCGTGAAGTTCAGGCGCTTTCCGTTGGCGGCACTACGCTGACGGTTACGCCACCGGCGGCAGAAAACGCCGTCAGTCAGCCCTCACAGTAAGAGGATTAAACGCTTACTGTGAGTCGCTTATGCAGCACAATGGGTAGCCGGATAGTCAATGCCATACGCAGGCAACTACAACCGGCTACCTTTAAGCGCAACCTGCAAAACCTTCTGATGGGCGTATTTCTGCTGGCGCTGTTTTGTATTGGTTTTCGCCTGTGGCCTCACCCACCGCTTTCTCAGGGCTTGCCCCTTTCTACTGCCTATTACGACCGTCATGGTTCGCTACTGCGTTTCTCTTTGGCTAATGATGACCGTTACCGGCTGTGGACCAAGCTGGAAGATATTTCACCGTTGGTGGTTGAAGGCATTCAACTGCATGAAGACCGCTGGTTTAATTATCATCCGGGATTTAACCCTTATAGCCTGATTCGCGGCTTCTGGGTCAGCTACATCAGCGGAGGGCGACAGCAGGGAGGTTCAACGCTGACCATGCAGCTAGCCCGAATGCACTGGCAGCTCAACACCAAAACCCCACAGGGTAAACTGGTGCAAATTGTAAGAGCGATTCAACTGGAACTCAGTTATTCAAAACGCGATATTCTGGAAGCCTATCTGAACTATGCTCCCTACGGCCGTAATATTGAGAGCATCGGTGCCGCCAGCCTCATCTACTTTGATAAACAGCCCAAGGATCTGACGCTACCGGAAGCCCTGACGCTTGCAGTTTTACCTCAGTCCCCCAGTTATCGTATTGATGTCAACACCGGCATTGTTGGAGAGGCGCTAACCAAAGCACGCAACCAGCTTTATCAACGCTGGCAGGTAGAACATCCATCAGATAACAGAATGTCAGCCCTGTTCCAATTACCGCTCTCTTTGCGTCAGCCAGAAAAACTGCCTTTTATCGCCCCCCATTTTGTTGAGCAAATACAGCAAGATAAGCAGCGTCGGGCAATAGCCAGTCAAAGAGTGACGACCACGCTGGACAGTAACTTACAGCTACTGGTTGAAAAACAGGTTAACGCCTTTATTGAACGCAATCAGAACAAAGGAATACATAACAGCGCCGTTTTACTGGTTGATACACGGGATATGGGGATCAGAGCCATGGTTGGTTCCGCGGATTACCATAACCGCAACATTCAGGGGCAGGTCAATGGAACCAACGCCAAACGCTCCCCCGGCTCTACGCTAAAACCGTTCATTTATGCCCTCGGCCTGGAGCAAGGCATACTCCATCCAATGACCATACTGAAAGATGTCCCTTCATCTTTCGGTGCTTATGCGCCGGAAAACTTCGACCGCCGCTTTCTTGGCCCTATTTCAGCCACCGATGCACTGAACTACAGCCGTAATATTCCCGCGGTTTATATCTCTTCGCACCTGAAACAGCCCAACCTTTATCAGTTTCTACAATTGGCGGGCATCTCAAATCTGGCCAGTGAAAAACACTATGGCTTATCTTTGATTTTGGGCGGTGGTGAAATTACCGTGCAGGAACTGGCGCGGCTCTATTCCATGTTGGCGAACCGCGGTGAACTAAAACCTTTGCGTCTGGAACAATCGACACCTGCCACTTCATCAGTGCGTCTGTTAAGCAATGAGGCCAGCTTTATTACGCTGGATATGTTGAGCCAACACCGCAGACCGGGAGATACTTTAGCCCAACAACCCACGTCGCTGCCGGTTTACTGGAAAACAGGCACCTCATGGGGGTTTCGCGATGCCTGGAGCGCCGGAATTTTTGGCCCTTATGTTTTGATTGTCTGGCAGGGTAATTTTGACGGTAAGGGTAATAATGCGTTTATTGGTGCGGATGCCGCAGCCCCGCTGTTTTTTAATATTATTGATAGCATACAGGCTGACTATCCGGCGTTAAAAGAGCCCAACCGTGGGTTGCCACCTGATATTAAGCAGGTAGAAATTTGTCTGGCCAGCGGCGACTTACCTACCCCCTGGTGCCAGCGTAAGGGGAAAACCTGGTTTATTCCCGGTAAGTCACCGATTAAAGTGGATACGGTTTATCGACCTGTAGTCATCGATAAAGCCAGCGGTCAGGTTGCCTGCCCGCCTTATCGGGATGAAGACGTCACTACCGAAATATTTGAATTCTGGCCTTCCGATTTAGCTAACGTATTTGCCCAAGCCGGATTACCTAAACGTACTCCCCCTTCTTCCGCCCATTGCAAAATAAGTGGAATAGTCACTACCGGACAAGCTCCACGTATTACATCGCCATTACGCAATACCACCTATACGCTGCGTAATGTTAAGCAACGCAATGACCCTATCGTTTTTAGCGCGATTACCGATGCGGATACCAAAGTTATTTACTGGTTTGTGGATGATATCTATCTGGGAAATACCGCCAGTAAACGCACCATTGAGTGGCGACCGGTCACCAGTGGACGCTATCGGGTACGCGCCATAGACGATCGGGGGCGGGCAGACAGCAGAACCCTGAACGTTGAATTGATCAACTAGATTAAGCCTCTGCGCCTTCCTGTTCAGATTGTTTAACCTTTTCAGGCCATACCAGAAAACCAGCCAATAGCAGTGCCAGTGCGGCAATATACAGTGCTGGTTCCAGCCGATGAGTTAATGTGGTGGACAACGCGGACAACACCGGACCAACCAACTGCCCCACGGCATAGCCAGTAGTGAGCAAACCCGCCATATAACGTGCATAGTCCGGCGCCAATTCCCTGCCATATTGCAGAGCAAGCTGAACCACACACAAAAATGCGCCGCCAACCAAAGTCGCACCTATCACCAACCCACTGATTCCCGGCACCAACTCAGCACAGGCAATACCGATGGCCTGTAACCAAAGGGCAATGGCTAAACGTACTGGCGTAGGGGTACTAAAATAGTGACGAGTCATAATCCCAATGGCAATCCCCACCACCGAAGCCGCGCCAAAAACCGGCCAGACAAATTGAGCAAACAAGCTGTCCGGAAAACGCTGAACCGCCATTTGAGATAAAAAAGTAGCCGGAAGAATATAACCAAACCCTGCCAGACTGTAGCTGAGAACCAGACGTTTTACCTGTCGCGTCATCACCAATGGCGATTGAACGGCTCCGCCGGCTCGATGTAACTCGCCTTTACGTGGAAAATTGACGGTGACGCAGGCAATCAAAATCAATGCGATGCAGCCATAACCAAACCAGGCCATCTGAGCGTCCCAACTAAACGTATGGAACAGTACTGCCAGCATGCCACTAAGAAAAATTCCGGCTCCCGGTCCGGCAAATACTGCCGCCGCCAGTGCCGGTTTTCCTAACGTTAATAATCGTTCATTAGTCCAGGCGGCAACCATCACCAGACCCCAGCCGCTGGCCCAGCCAATAGCAAAGCGAATCAGGCTATGCCAATAAATACCGGATACCACCCCTGATAACAGGGTCAGCAGCACCGCGCCCCAAACGCCACCCCACAAGCGATATTCCACATGGCGGGAAGAACGCATGGCATCATAAGAGCCACACAAGTATCCCAGATAGTTAAAAGCCGCGACAACACCTGCCCCAGTAAGAGAAAAATCACCTTCAGCCAACATCAAAGGAACCTGGGGCGTGAAAGCAAAACGCCCAATTCCCATCGCTACGACCAAAGCAATAAACCCACTGAAAGCAATACGCAACGCCATCGTTGTCTCCCGATATGTTTAAGGCAGCGGTATAACTATAGTTGAGATTCTAAGCAGAAATAGAAACGAAAGGCGAGCATGCGAGGAATATCACTTATTATTCATTGGGTAGTCATGCTTTCATCTTTTCATAGTACGCCAGAATTCAGCCTACAACAAAATGGGCATAACAGTACCCAAATAACAAAAAACCAGCCTTAAGCTGGTTTAGAATTTCTGGCAAAATCAATCGGAGGGAGAGACCGCCGTTGGGGTCGTAGCAGCTTTAGCTGCCAGACAAACAGGCAAAGCCTGTTTGAACAGCGCTCGCGCTGGCCCGACGCGCTCCGGACCTAAGTACTGATGGTCTTCCGGCCGGGCATAACGGCAATATGTGCAACATCGTTATTACGGCCGGAATATTCTCGAAATCAAAAACGTTCTGATTCAAAAAAATATTTTAATCCGCTGACTTCTGCGCTCTCATCGTATAAAGAATCCGCCCTTCACCTAACGAACGATACTCAATATCACGACTGGGTTTAGCAAATCCGCCTTCTTGTCCCTGATAGCTGGCGAACTGAACGTCACGAGTCTTTGAATTACCGAACGGGTTTCTGCCTGTATTGCCACTATTACTTGCAACACGGGTATTATCATAACCACCGTTAGGTAAATTGAAATTATTCACCAGAACCAAATCGCTGGAAAGTGGATCCACAGCACGATCATTGACTCTCAACTCATAGTGCAAGTGAGCACCGGTGCTGCGACCGGTATTGCCCGATAAGGCAATCTTCTGACCACGACTTACTTTTTGCCCCGGCTGCACCATCAGCTTACTCAAATGCATATAGTAAGTTTCATAGCTGTTCTTATGGCGAATTACAATGTAATTACCCGCAGACGGACTGTATTTAGCAATAACCACTTCGCCTTCACCCGTAGAGACTACGGTTGAACCAATGGGCATTGAAAAATCAATTCCTTCGTGTGGAGCACGCTTACGTGTAACCGGATTTAAACGGTAAGGATCAAACTGGGATGTCACTTTAAAAGGCTCAGCCGTTGGGTAGCGAAACATCGCGCTACTGCTAGGGCCCGTGGCTAAACTGTATGACTTAGCACCAGCAATGTTGGTCGAAGACAATCTTTCAGATGATACTTTGGTTGTTTTGGTCTTAGCCGTTTTTGTACCTGAAGATTTGGTTTTCGCCGTTTTAGTGACTGATACTTTTTTATCTGATGCTTTTTTACTTTTGGTATCTGTAGATTTAGCGGCTGATGCCGTCTTGGTACCAGAAGTTTTAGTATTCGATGTTTTAACGTTAGACGTTTTGGTTTTGCTATCAGCCGACTTAACCGAAACTTTCGCCGTTGACGCTTTATTTGATTTGCTACTTGAACTACTGCTCTGAGAAGCAAAAGAACTACTTGTTACCAATAACAGACAGCATCCAATAGCCTGACAAAATCGCTTATTAGAAACTTTCTTTATTATATTAAATCCTGCTGACATTGCACCTGTACCCCACTACAAACATCCATTTTCTATTGTGGATTCCGATTCAGTAATAAACTAAGTGTGCATTGTGCACTATTCGAACCAAGATTTGCGTATAATTTTGTAAATATCAGGGATAACCTCAACAAAAATTGAAGTTAGAAAGAGAGTGATAATAAATTTTTTATACAAATCAAAGAATAGCTTTACCCCTATTTATAATAAAAAATTTCACCCCAGAACCAGTTGTTTAGCGAAATAAGCCGCTAAACAGGTTATAAAATCGCTCAAAATTGTAGTAATTTAGTAAAATCTTAATATATCTCTACCAAACTACGATTTTCATATAATTAATCTCAATCAAAACTAATAATTAATGAATGTAATTATCTTCAGTCCGCCTCTGGATAATAGATCTTAACCGGCTCATTACCAACTTCAGCATCGTGCCATTGCTTATTCTTTGTTTTCACATTTCCCGCTCTCAGCGCCTGCTCAAAATAAGCGACATTGACCGTTGTCGGAGGGAAATAGGCATGACCAATATTCCGCCATTCTTCACGCAGCTTAGCAAAAACATGACAGCTGATATCTGAACCACGTTCAATATGGCATAGTAAGTATTCAGATATACCATCCTGATTTAAATCCAGTGAATTAACGATACACACATCGCTATCGCGCAAACATAAATCAACATCAACCTGTTGATTATTTTGTAACATGTTCCACCAACTCTCTTCCGGCATTGATGTACTTTCCGCGAGCACCAATTTTTGCTGTATAAAATCCGCTGTGAATTTTGGCTGTATCTCTTTCAACTCATCAAGCTCGCCATTAGTTTCCCAGCGGTTATGCTCCGTCATCATTTTTTCCAGTCGCTGCTTACGTTGTGTATTGCTGACAAACTCGGTGTCCTGATAGAGAAATATCAGCGCTTCCTGACCACGTTTACCGGTGTTAAAACGCAACAGGGTCAGGTCCAGATTATTTGCTGCCACTCTGCCAGATAAATAGCGCTCCATTTGATCGTTAACGCTAATACGGTAAGGGTCAATCAATGGTGTATTAACTAAAATTAACAGCACCACACAGCCAGGAAGCAAAATCCGATTAATCATGCCTAATGGATGTAACCAGCTTTTCCGACTACGTATTACCGCAATGGCATAGCCACAGGAGAAAAAGAACGATACGATGATTACCAGATATCCCCATACCCGGACCGGTGTCCAACCATACTCATTCACACGAATGGAAATAGCGTACAGCGCCAACCCCGCATACAAAGGCAAAACCAATAATGATGCATTAACCATCATTCTGACTGGGGTTGAATATGGCGGTATTTTTAATCCACTTTTATAAACGATATTGGTTGCTGTAATCAGCAGACCTACCATGATCATTAATAACGCCGAAGGTGACCAGGCTCCGGATAACGCATCCAGACCAACAAATGGCAAAGTCGTGATAAATATTAACGCCACAAAAGAGAGCACAGGCAACAGCCCCTTAACCATAAGGGTTAAAAGATTGCGTACTGCTTTCATCAAATGAGTCTGAAGGCGGCAGGTTCTAATTCCTACCCCAACCAAAAAACCATTGATGGTATAAATAAACAGATTGTTTCTGAAAAATAGATGATGGAAAAAATGAATATCTAACTGTTTAAACAGCTCAACGCATAACCACAAAATTCCCCAAAAGAGAACTATCAGCAATAGCGTGAAAATAACAGTGATGGCATTAGTACATAGGTGATCGTAAATAGTGGCATAGCTAACATGCCACTGCTTATTCTTAATACACGTCTGTAACCAGGGAAGCGCAATGAACACCAATACGCACAATGAACCGAGATAAGGCACAACAACACCGTCATATTGACTAATGTTATCTACCTCTTCCACATTCCAGTTGACCCAGGTAGTCGTGAGTAAAATGACCACTACGCAAATCGCCAGATTCTGCCATAGATAACGGTCTTTCAATCTCACAATAGTAAAAGCAAACACCAAAGGTAATACCAGCAAGAGCGCTTGCCAATATAGGATCGTGCTCTGTTGCAACAGCAACGAACTGATGCTGCCATGGTGAATCATATAGGTTAAAAAACCCTGCAGTATGCAGACAAATATGATGAAAAAGCGACTCAGTCTGGGTAAGGAATTATCACTCATAATGGCTGATTCCATCTGCCTGAAATAAAGTGAATAACGTATGGTGTTATCGATGGAGCTTATTACAACATCCCTGCCCCAAATCAATATCCGTTATTATCACGTAACAAAACTTTAAACCTATTTTAGTCGCTTCAAATTAAATAACGTACTGTACTTACGTGATATAGCAACGCAACAGAACCAAATACCCCTTAAAATATCTTAGTTATTTTGGATAACCGACCAATAGCGATCATAATGACTTGATATGGTTGAAATTTTGATCATTTATTTTGCAAAAACTACACGTTAATTATTTTGAAAGGCAATTGATCATAGAAATTCAAAATAAAATAATGTAGCCACATAAAATCGTCATATAAATCAAATGATTTAATCAGGACAGGAATTGTTTTATTGTAAAATACGATGAGTATCAGAAAAATAGCAGCAAGAATAAGATTTCACCAACAATAATTTCAAAAGTAATGATTACACATTAAGTTAACATTTATATTTTATCCATATGTGCGTTATTCCTCTGACAAAAAAAGGTCTCTCAGAGAGAGAAATCGCCTAACCTTTTGAGTTACCGGTCTCTTTAGACATAAAATTCTAGCAAGCGTCAAAATTGCCATTCATCTATCTGTAGAAAGCCCCCACATTTAATGGTAGCTTATCGATTAATTACATAAACATAAGTTATTTTTATCCTTGGACAACGATTGAAAAATTGAAAGGCACAGGATGAAGAACGCTATGGTTATTAAGATGTGTACAGGCCGTACCTGATAGCCAGCGTTATTCTCAGCCAAGCGTTACATTCCGGCTGTTTTGATTTTCAGTGAGATCGTCAACAAGTCCGCACTCTCTAATCGATATGGGATCATTTTTTAGAGGAGGTTGATTTACACCATGGCGTTTTATACTCCAGGTCATTATTTTGCCGGAATCGATGTAGGTTCAACGACGGTTAAACTGGTGCTACTCGATCAACAGCAGCAGCTTATTTATCATGACTACCAGCGTCACTTTTCTGATATCCGTCAAACACTGCTTGCTCTACTCGAACAGGTACAGCAGAAATACCCAACGATTTCCATCACGCCCGTCATTACCGGTTCCGGTGGCCTGGCGCTATCCGATTTATTAGCGATACCTTTCGAACAAGAAGTCATTGCCAGTTCTAAAACCATCACTACTCTGGTACCGCAAACTGATGTCGCAATAGAACTCGGCGGGGAAGACGCCAAAATTACCTATTTCGACCACCATAGCGTCGATCAGCGTATGAATAATAGCTGCGCTGGTGGCACCGGGGCTTTTATCGATCAAATGGCCTCACTGCTGGAAACCGATGCCGCGGGCCTGAATCAACTGGCTAACCAATATCAGACCATCCATCCTATTGCGTCCCGCTGTGGTGTTTTTGCCAAAACTGACGTTCAGCCATTAATTAATCAGGGCGCAGCAAAAGAGGATATTGCCGCATCAATTCTGCAGGCGATCGTAAACCAAACCATCAGTGGCCTGGCCTGCGGTAAACCTATTCGGGGAAAAGTGGCTTTCCTGGGCGGCCCCCTCTACTTTTTGGATAACTTACGTAAGCTGTTTATCAAGACACTACGCCTGAAAAAAGATGATGTTATTTTCCCCGAACATCCACAGTTGTTTGTGGCGATGGGCGCGGCATTACTGGCCAGACAGCAGGGAGATAGTCTGCCATTAACGCAGCTTATCGACCGCTTGCGTAGTGCACGGGAAAATACGGTTAAAGAGGTCGACCTATTACCCCCGCTATTTAATAATCAGGAAGATGTCGGGCAATTCCGTCAGCGTCATGCACAAGCTAACGTTAAACGTCTGCCGTTGGAAAGCTATTGCGGCAAAGCTTTTCTCGGTATTGATTCTGGCTCCACCACTACCAAAATTGCCATGATTGGCGAACAGGGTGAGCTGCTGTATGACTTCTACGGTAACAATAAAGGCAATCCGCTGAATATTGTCTGTGAAGTCATACAGGATATTTACCGACACCTACCGCAACAGGTCACCATCGCTAAAGTCGCCACCACTGGTTATGGTGAGCAACTGATTAAAGCCGCTTTCCGTGCCGATATTGGCGAAGTGGAAACCGTTGCCCACTATAAAGCCGCAGAACAGTTATTGCCCGGCGTAGAGTTTATTCTGGATATTGGCGGGCAGGATATGAAGTGCCTGTATATTCGCGATGGCGTTATCAACAGTATCTTACTCAATGAAGCCTGTTCTGCCGGATGTGGTTCTTTCATTGAAATGTTTGCCCGCTCGCTGAAAATTCCGGTAACGGAATTCTCGCAGCAGGCACTGCTTGCCACTCACCCCGTGGATTTAGGTACCCGCTGTACGGTATTTATGAACTCAAAGGTGAAGCAGGCGCAAAAGGAAGGCGCTACCGTTGCCGATATTTCAGCGGGCCTCTCCTACTCAGTAATTAAGAACGCCCTGTATAAAGTCATCAAACTAAAGCAGTTAGATATGCTGCCGAAAAAGATCATGGTTCAGGGTGGCACCTTCTATAACGAAGCGGTACTTCGCGCCTTCGAAAACCTGACGGAACGCCATGTTACCCGAGTCGATATCGCCGGATTAATGGGTGCTTATGGTGTCGCTTTAGTTGCCAGAGAATTGGGACAGCAAGATAGCCAACCTACGACTTTGCTACTGCCTGATGAACTGATTAATTTTGACGTTGAACAGAGCAGTGATCGCTGTCGGGAATGCAATAACCAGTGCATGCTAACCGTCAATACCTTTGATGATGGTCGGGAGTTCGTTTCCGGTAACCGTTGCGAAAAAGGGGCGCGAATTGAAATCACCCCCAGCCGATTACCTAACCTGTATGAGTATAAAGAGCATCGGGTATTTGACTATAAATCTCTGGCAAAAGAGCTGGCACCAAATGGCACGGTCGGGATCCCCCGGGTTCTCAACCAGTTTGAGAACTACCCGTTCTGGCATACCTTTTTTACCGAACTGGGCTTCCGGGTGGTATTGTCCCCCCCTTCTACCGAGCGCCTCTATCTGAAAGGAATTGAGACGATTCCATCAGAATCGGCTTGTTACCCTGCCAAACTGGTTCACGGTCATATCGAGCATCTGCTTGACCGAAAAGTTGATCGTATATTCTTTCCATCAGTGACCTATGAATGGCAAGAGGATAAGGGCAGCGATCACCACTTTAACTGCCCAGTGGTCAGTACCTACTCCGAAGTTATTCGCACCAACATGGACCCAATAAGCCATGGCGATATTCCATTCCATAATCCGTTCATCAACTTTAACCATCTGGAATCCGTGGAAAAGGTGCTATTTGATGAGCTGAAATCGCTGGGGCTTAAACGTAAAGCGGTCAAAAAAGCAGTACAGGCTGCCTGGCAAGAGCTACAGGCGGTACGTGATGATATCCGCAATAAAGGAAAGGAAGTGGTGACATGGCTGGTGGAAAATAACCTCCCGGGCATTGTGCTGGCCGGTCGCCCTTATCATGTTGACCCCGGTATTCATCACGGTATTGACCGAATTATTATTGAAGAAGGCATGGCGGTACTCACCGAGGATAGCGTGGCTCACTTAGGTGAGTCCTTGCTGCAACGTCCTTTACGGGTTGTTGACCAGTGGGCCTATCACTCTCGCCTCTATGCAGCAGGAGCCTACGTGGCAGCCAGCCCTCAGTTAGAGCTGGTACAACTTACTTCGTTTGGCTGTGGGCTGGATGCATTAACATCCGATCAGGTAGAGGAAGTGCTGAAAGCGGCCAATAAGGTTTATACCCTGATAAAAATTGATGAAGGGGCAAACCTGGGGGCGGTACGCATCCGTATTCGTTCATTAAAAGCGGCCATGACCGCTCGCCGCCTGCGTGGCGTTACCGCGACCGATACCCCTTACAAATCGAAAAGAAGCGCATTTACCGAAGAGATGCGCAGTACCCACACTATTCTGGCACCACAAATGGCGCCAATGCATTTCGATTTGATTCAGTCAGTGTTCCGCTCTGAGGGATACCGCCTGCATGTCCTGCCGACCGTCACTAAATCAGCCATTGAGCAAGGTCTGAAATATGTGAATAACGATGCCTGTTACCCCTGCGTATTAGTAACCGGCCAAATCGTTGATGCGTTGCAAAGCGGTGAATTTGATGCCGAAACCAGTGCGGCCATTATCACCCAAACCGGGGGAGCCTGTCGGGCAACTAACTATATCGCCTTTATTCGTAAGGCACTGGAAGATGCCGGTTTTCCACAGGTTCCGGTCATATCACTGAGCGCTTCAGGTCTGGAAGAGAACCCCGGTTTTCGCTACAGCTTTAGTATGATTAAAAAAGCTGTCATGGCGGTAATTTATGGCGACTTGCTGATGCGCACGCTGTTTCGTACTCGCCCTTATGAAGCTGAGGCGGGTTCTGCACAACAACTGTATGAACACTGGAACCAACGGGTTAAGCAGAATCTGGAAGGTGAAGGCAGCATGGGGCAATTTAAACAGGATGTGGCGGATATCGTCGCCGATTTTGATCAGTTACCCCTGCTGGCGGTACGCAAGCCAAAAGTAGGCGTAGTGGGTGAAATCCTGGTGAAATATCATCCTGGTGCCAATAACGATTTGGTTGGCCAGATTGAAGCCGAAGGCGGTGAAGCAGTCGTACCGGATATGCTGGACTTTTTCCTCTCCTGCACTTACGGTACCCGCTATGACCGCCAGCAGTATGGCCTGAATTTTCTGAGTATGGCGCTTAATCAGGCGGCCACGACCACCATTGAGTGGATGAGAAAATCCGTTAATAAAGCGCTAAAACGCAGTCAGCGATTCAGTGCACCTCCGGCGATTGCCGAACTGGCCTCCATGGCAGAAGAGGTAGTTTCCTTAGGTAATCAGGCCGGTGAGGGCTGGCTATTGACCGCAGAGATGTTGGAACTGCTGGAGATGGGCGTCAGTAACATTGTTTGCGTTCAGCCATTTGGCTGCTTGCCAAACCATATTACCGGCAGAGGCGTTATCAAAAGTCTGAAACAGCGTTATCCGACAGCAAATATTTTTGCCATTGATTACGATCCGGGAGCCAGTGAAGTTAACCAACTTAACCGATTAAAATTGATGATGTCTGTGGCACAAAACGCGATTGATGTTCGGGTCGCGAACAGTGAAGGTGAAAAAGGCTTAGGCTTTGGGAGTCCTACCGCCCAAAACCCTCCACCAGCTAACCATCAGTACCGGTTCAGAAATGAGCCGGTATCTTTTAGTCATAGAAGGACAAATGGTTCAAATAGCCAGATGCTGTCTGAACGCGTCTTCCCACGGAACAGGGTTATGCCCATTTAAGGACAAGATAATGAAAAAGTTTTCCCTGCTGCTGTTACCGGTATTGCTCTCCGGCTGCGTGGCTTCTGGCCCTTCATCTCCGGCAGTTGAAGCCTCTACCATTGTGCCAAACTCCATCATTCATCTGGACGATAAGATGAATGCCATGAGAAAAATAACGCTGACCAATGGCCAGGAGCATCAGCTGTGGTTTAACTACGACTGTACCAACAAGAAAATCTGGTCGCTATATCGCGATCAATATCAGAACGGCAAACTGCAACAGCGCTATTACGGTTATGGCAGTGGCACGCGTACCTCCCAATATACGGCTCCTGTCCTGATTGGTGGTGGTGCAGAAAACCCACAACAGGAAGCGGATATTGCCGCCATTTGCCAGATCAAAAGCATGAAAGTGAGCTGGGTTACGCTGTCTGAAAACAACGCATCTGATTATCGTCTGCTATTCGACCAAAAAAATAGCTCACGTAAAGGCGATCTATTTATGGCGAGATTAGGATTTCAGTTCAGCAAGAACCAATATATCTCTGCCTATAATGCGCCTTACTCACTTACCGTTGAAGACCATATATTTAATTGTAAAACTCAGGAAGATACCGTGGTCGCTACCTTTAATGTTGATCGGGAAAACTTTATTACTAATGCCGATATTGGTCGTCCATCCATTGCGGCCAGTGATACTCATCAGAACGTCGCTAAAAAACACCTGATCGCCATGTGTAAGGTGAATGATCTGAGTAACTACAAAAATAAATAAAATCAATTTATTAAATTAATAATATTTATCTCCCGGTTTAGTATGACTCTCAATACACTAAGCCGGGTGAAAAATACCTGTTAAAACTACCTGCATGAATAAATGATGTCAGCCAAATGGATTATTATTAGAATATTTGAATAACCATTTTATACGGACATCAGAATGAATCTCTTTCGAAAACTTTTCGGCAATAAAGAAAAGTCAGCCGCCCATCAAATACACCAATTTGAAGGCGAGTCAGCCTGTAAAAACCAGCAGGAATTACTGGAAAGATACGGTACCATTGCGTTAGAAAAGCAGAATACCTTGGGTAATATAGTCGAAGACTTATCCTGGGAAACAGACCTAGAAAAAGGCACCATTCAGTTCGCCGGTAAGGCGACATTTCCGATGCAAGTGCTGGGAACGTTGTCCCACTCTTCTGGAACATGGATGTGGGCATGGGCTAACGCGAAGTCGGATATTCCCCCCAATTTATTACAGCAATCACTCATCCTGAAGCAGTATGGTGAAGATAACGCTATTGATATTCTCACTAACCCGGAATTTGCCGCAGACGATCGTGATTTACATGTTATCGGCATGATTGCTTCAGGTATGTTCAATAACAGCGGTTATTATCTGGCAGACTACGGGCGTGGCATCATGTGCGTTACGATCAAATCTGAAGATATCGATCTGGATTATCACAACAGCCATCTTGATGCCTTGAGCACATTCCCCCGAATGATCTCCCTTTACGATATTAACCATCGTCGCGCTCTAATCTGTTATTTAAAGCAAAATGGTTATCAAATCACCGAGAATGGCGCACAGCTCACTGCAGTTCGCAATGATGAAACCATCACCGCATCGTTTGACGATCTTAACCGGTTATCACAGCTGAATGGGTAATTAGATAATAGCCATGGCAAAATTTAATTGTCGTTGTGGATATACCATTTCTGATGGTCTCGAATATATGAGCAACAGGGCTCACTATATTGCCAATCAGGATTATTGGGATCTGTTGGATAAATTGGAGCCAACCCAGGCATGGGAAGAAAACGCTCACCATCTGGCCCAATATTGCAGGCAAATCTATCAGTGTCCTCAGTGCAATAATTTAATATTTTTTGCTAAAGGAAGCCGTTTTGATTTTAACCCATTATCCGATAACACAAATAATTTGCTGTCTTCATATTTAGGCACACAGTGGAAAGGAATGCTAAGAGGTCACTACCGGAAGAATACGGGAGAAGTCTTCTGGCAAACCAATTTAGAAAGTGGATTTAAGCAGGGCCTGACACAAGCTGAACTTGAAGCGCTTTATTACCGTAAATTTGAACAATTAAATGCTCAACAGATATTGCGCGATGCCTTTTTAGAGATCGATGGTGAAACAGTTCATAAGTTTGATATCAATAAAATCTAACAATGATATATCTGTAGCTTTGTTCTTTATTGGTTAGTTCTGTAGAAACAGAGGGAGAAATATATCTCCCTCTGTTTCTGTAACTTGTTTAAAACGCTAGCGAAGCCTGTACAAAATAGATCCGTGGGTCGCCAACATACTTGCCAAAGTTATTATCATTGGAACGCGTGTAATAGCGCTGATCAAACAGGTTCTTCACGCCGGCGCCTACTTTCAGGTTTGATACCTGAGGGCCAAAGTCATACTCACCACGGAAATTCCATACCATGTAGCCAGGGATATCACCGAACTGACCATCGGCACTCTCCTGTGTAATGTAGTTCGGTCCGGTTCCCGGTGAACGCTGTTTCGACTGGGCGTAGCTGTCAACATTCCATACCCAGTTCCCCGTTTGATAGCGAGAGCCGACAGTCACAACAGAACGGGAGTAGAAAGGCAAATCTTTACCTGCAAAATCACCGTTATCGCTGGTCGCTTTGGTATAAGAGTAACTGCTGTAAATACTCGCGCCGTCTAAAGCACGGCTGAGATCGCTGAGATCATAAGTTAGTGCTAACTCCAGTCCCTTATGTTTTGTAGCACCCAGACTGGTCCAGCCAACGGTATTGCTGATGTACTGTAGCTGATTGTCGAAATCGATATAGAACAGAGTGAATTCGCCAGTCCAGACGGTGTCATCAAAGCGAGTACCTACTTCATAGGTATGTGCTTTTTCGGCACTCAACCCCGGAGCCGGATCGTTACCATTTCCCCCTTTAGATAACTGGAAGTACTGCATGCTACCAAAGGAAGTGCTGGCGTTAGCAAACAGCTTCCATTCGTCAGTCAGATGGTACATCGCATTCATTGAAGGCAACGGCTCGCTGTAGTGCTCTTTGCGGTGTGTATCGGCAAACGAATCATCAACATGCGTTCGGATATTCTCATAGCGAATCCCCGGAATCAGAGTCCAGTTTCCCACGTTAATGGTATCGTCCAGATAGACAGCATGCGCTTCGGTTCCACCCGAGGTGTGCTGGTAATAATCGGTAGCGTCCGGTGCCGAAGTAATAGTAGCCGGGTTATACCAACCGGAGCGGTATGCTTTCTCGTCCATTGTCTCTTTCAGATAGCGATAACCTACGGTTATCTCCTGAGTCGCATACTGGTGATGAAACACCTGTGAATAGCTTGGTTCAATGCCGTAGGTGGTGTAATTCCGAGGATAAGTCACCATACGCTTTTTACCCGCACTGGCACCACTGCCCTCAGACTCAATACCGCTCCCCCGGTAGCTATCAGTATAGTAAGAGAGCAGTTCAAACTGGCGATCGTCTTCCTGATGTTTATATTTTAATGAAACATCTTTACGACGGCCGCTAAATTCATCATAGGGTCGGGTAACCTGGAATGGGTCGTCAGCATATTGTGCACTGGTTAATCCACCGGGCATACCGGATTGTGCATCATAATAATGGAAGTTTGCCGCCAGCTGATCTTTCTCCGTCAGGGCATAGCTGGTTTTTAACATCACATCATCAATATCTGTATTGTCATTACTTGCCCGATAGCCCTGCCCGTGTAGTCCTGAGTAGAGTAATACCGCACCAAAACCGTTATCTGCCGTTCCTCCCACCGAGGTGCTGGTCAGCGTTTTTAATCCGCCCTTTCCTGCCCCCTGAGTTTGCACGCTGGCATCTCCGCCAAATTTTTTCGGAATTGATTTAGTCACAAAATTGATAACACCACCCACGTTTTGTGGCCCATAGCGTACTGAGCCGCCGCCGCGTATCACATCTACCGACTGTAAATTACCAATCGAGAGCGGAGCCATAGATAATTGAGGTTGACCATATGGCGCTACCGCCAGCGGTACTCCGTCCATCAAAATGGTGGAACGCGGTGAAAGACGAGCCGTTAACCCCCTAACCCCTACGTTTAGAGAGATATCACTACCTCCGGTACCGTTGCTATCCCGAACCTGTACCCCAGGAATCCCACGCAATACATCAGCGATGGTTTCACTGCCTTTCTCTTTCATTTTCTCTTCCGTGACAATGGTTCGGGCACCGGGATGGTTGAGCAATATGGAACTATTATCCTGGGCATCCAGCCAGTTACCAACCACGGTCATCGTCTCCTTCAGACCTGATGAGTCAGAATCAGTAGATTCTGTTACTGCATATGCAGAATGAGCCAGCAACACTGAGCCAGCCAGCAGAGATAAACGAAACATTGAGGACATTCTCGGACCTTAACGGGGAGATATTAATTGAATGCTTATAATAATCATTATCAGTTGCATGTAAAGATAATCACAAACAAAAAACGTGCTGAAACCCTTATTCCAGCACGCTTTGCAGGGTTATTTAGCATTAATCCAAAATAGCCCCTGATACTCCAGAGAAGAGAATTCGCGGTGCATCATTTTTAGATCGGCTAATGGGTCGAGATCCGGGAACAGCGTTGGATGAAGAAATTTAGCGATCGCCTCCACGGCAGCAATATTAAATGGGCTATCGTAAAACTGATGATAAAACGCCATCACTCGTCCCTCTTTCACCGCAGTGAGTACCCGCTGACTACGACGTTCCATTAATCCCTTCAGCATCTTTTGGGATATTTCCTCATCAGCACCATATCCCAAAGGAATAGAAACCGAACCTTTATGGGCGCTGCTCCAGTCTGCTGCGGTCATCAGATAAAAACGAGGCTGGCTAGTAATAAGCTGTTCTTCGTTAATCTCACCGCCCATGGTTTCAAACCACTGGCTTCCCAGGTTATTACCTCCGGCAGCCTGAATAAACTCACCAAAATTGCCTTTACCAAAAGTATGACAACAGCTTTCTGTACCTGTCATACCGGCATGGCGTTCAATAAATACCGTTGGCCGCTGCTGGGGAGCGAGTGTAGCAATCCGCTGTTGAATCAATGATAAACGCTGTTGGTAAAAAGAGATGTACTTTTCTCCATTTTTCTCTTCCCCGAATACCTTGCCCAACAATCGAATACTGGCAACGGTATTGGTCAACGGTTGCTGGCGGAAATCGATAAAAATCACCGGAACGCCTGACTTTTCCAACTGATTCAGCGTACCGCTATCCCTTAATTTACCCAGCAAACCGGTATCAAATATCACCAGGTCGGGCTTCATTTTCAACGCCCGCTCAACGCTGAAATCAGAAGCATAGGGATTGGCAAATACCGGAACCTTATCTATTGCCGGAAATTTTTTGCTGTACGCCTGTGCCATATCCGGCACTTTTACTTGTAATGCATTATCCCAGGCGATAATGCCATGCAGAGGATTTTGTGGATTCAGAATATTCAAGGCCACCAACGCCCTACTGTCTGCCAGTATGACTCGCGATACTGGCGCATTTAGCGTTACCTGCCTGTCGGCAATATCGGTCACCGTGATGGATGAAGCAAAACACGAGAAGGAAAAAGTCAGTGCGACCAGCAGCACCAACCGGTTTAAAACAGACAGTACAGGACACAGCATTGAATGACTCTTTAATCACAAGATGGTAATGAGAATGATAATTCATCTCTTTTGCTAAAACACCTAAAACAAGTCCACTGACTTATCAGGGTTTTTAGCTAAAAAATCACGATTGTGAGGCTAACATCGTCGATTATCTGAAAATCACAAAAAAGTATCGGCTATTTCTACCGATACTTTTTTCCGTCCAAAGGCGTTCAATAGATCTTTTTGTAGCACTTTATGATATTGAGTGTATCGTTACACCAAACAAAAAAACGAAACGGGTAAACATGCCATGAATAGTCAAAGCGTGTTCTGCCGACTTAACTGAAGATGAAAACAGGAAACAGACTTATGTTTAACGATCTCCAAGGTAAACGTGTTCTTATCACCGGTTCCACCGCAGGTATTGGTCTGGCAGCGGCTAAAGCATTCATCCGCAGCGGAGCAAAAGTGGGTATTAACGGCTCGCGTAATGAAAGCTGCCAGAAAGCCAGAGAAGAGCTGGCCGCATTGGGTGGAGACGTCGAATACTTTGTTGCTGACGTATCCAAATCCGAACAGTGCGAAAAGCTCGTCAGTGCGTTTGTTGAACGTTTTGGTGGAATGGATGTACTCATCAATAACGCCGGTGGCTTAGGTGGTCGCCGTGGGTTAGAAACGATCGATGATGAGTTTTACGACCACGTTATGAACCTTAATGCCCGCTCAGCTATGATGGTGACTAAGTTTGCCATTCCTCATTTGCGTGCGGCGGCAAAAGCCAGTGGAAAAACCACGTCAGTCATCAGCAGCGGTTCTATTGCCGGACGCGAAGGTGGCGGTATGGGTGCCAGCCTCTACGCCAGCTCTAAAGCCTGGTTACACAATATGCACCGCAACTGGGTAAAAGAGTTCACCAAAGACAACATTCGTTTTAACGTGGTTGCGCCGGGCAGCATTGATACCGCATTTCACAATGACAAGAGCCAGGAACTGATTGAAAAAATCAGCTCAACCATTCCAATGGGTCGCTTTGGTACCAGTGAAGAAGTCGCACCAACCTATCTCTTTCTGGCATCTCACGCCTGTAGCGGTTACATTACCGGTCAAATTATTGACGTTAATGGCGGCCAGATGGCACCTTAAGCGGTTGCTGGTTGGCAAATGAGTATCGACAGCCCGGTGTTTTCCGGGCTGTTCGCTATAAATCGGGGAAACATGGCAAACATACGTGATGTAGCACAGCGCGCTGGGGTTTCCGTCAGCACCGTATCTAACCTGCTCAATGGCCGAACTAATCGCATGAGGCCAGAAACACTGGCGCGAATTGAAGCTGCCATTATCGAATTGCAGTTTTCTCCTAATCGCGCTGCCCGCCAGCTAAAAACCGGACAGGTGAACATGCTGGGGTTACTGGTTCCCTCCATCGTGAACCCCAGTTTTGCTGAATTGGCCCATGAAATAGATATCGCTGCCAAACAACACGGCTATCGAGTCTTATTAGGTAATACATACCGTAATCAGGAAGAGGAACGTACCTTCCTTAACGATCTGCTTTCTCAGGGGATCCGAGGCATGATTGTTGTTTCTACCATGACCGAGCAATCTCATTTTCATGATGCGATTGCCCGTGGGTTAGTGATGGTCAATTACGATATGCAAACTCACCCCGACTCGCCAGAGCGCTCAGTGATTGGCGATAGTATTTCCATGGATAACTTTCAGGCGGGAAAAATTGCAGCTCAGCACCTGATAGATCGGGGCTGCAAAAATATCGCCTTCGTCACTGAAAGCGGTAAAACCGTGAGCCGAATGAACCGAATTAGCGGTTTTATCAACGCCGCCCAACAGTCTGGTTTATCAGATCATTATCGCATTATCGAAGGCAAAGCCCGCTCGGGTTATGGTGATGCCGAAATGACCGAATTGGGTAAAGCGTTGGCAAAAACCATTAGCCAGCAACCAACACCACCGGACGGTATCGTTGCGGTTAACGATGTGATGGCCATTGGCCTGATTGCCGGTTTTCGTGCTTCTGGCATTCGCGTGCCTGAAGATATCTCGGTAGTGGGTATCGACAATACCTTCCTCACCAGTCTGGTTACACCGGCGTTAACCTCTGTTGCTCCACCGCTCACCGAGATTGCGACCGTGATGGTCGACCGACTTATCGCCCGGCTGGATAATCCAGCCATTGAAGTAGAGGAATTTTTGTTTTTACCGGAGTTGGTGATTAGAGAATCAGTCGTTGGTTAGCTCTTTCAACTATAAAAAGTTACAGAGATAAATTGGGTGCTGTTGGAAAGTTTTTTATTTCAGACTCAGTGGATATTCCGGCCGTAAAAGCTAAATACCTATATCACTAATGTGCCCGGCCGGAAGACCATCTGTACTTAACATCGATGTGCGTCGGGCCTAGCCGGGCTAGGGGCACTTCGTTGGCTTACGCCAAGTCGACCCCAACGCCCGTCTCTCCCGACGATTGACTATTTAAAAACCATTACTCATCGAACAATAACAATTAACGGCATCCTCTTCCACCGTGCATACCCTGACCACTATGCATACCTTTACCACCCATGTGGTCGCCCATTCCCATACCCATGTGGCGGCCTGTCATTGGCATACCGGCTTTAGCCATTTCAATGTCCATTGCAACGCGGTTCTGGTGAAGAGCATTACGTAATTCATCGATCTCTTTACTTACCGCCTGAACCTTCTGCTCATCCAGCGGATTACTGGTTAACAGCGCTTTGTATTCATAGTTTTTAGACATCATTTTCTGACGCAGGTCAGCACTTTTAGTCTGGAACTCATTGAATATTTTCTGGCTGGTTGCTTGCTGCTCTGGCGTCAGGTTAGCCATAAAGCCACGGTGATAACCCTGACCTTGTTTCATTCCGTTATGTCCCATCATTGGCTGACCATTCATAACTGGCTGAGGTGCGGTTTCGCTTTGTGCCATAGCAACACCACCAAATCCGGTCAGGGCAGCAAGCGAAAGTACAGCAGCAATAGCAGTTTTATTCAGAGTCATAATTAATTTCCTTCTGTTGGTGTATCAATAAATAAGTGAAACGTCACTCTGTGGTTTAATCTGATATTGCAACTGGCGTGCCAGTTTTGCTCTGGCACGAAAATTGAATGGCTATAGGCACGCTTTAAGATACGTAATCTGGCCGTCAGAGCGC
This sequence comes from Limnobaculum zhutongyuii, assembly GCF_004295645.1. NCBI lineage: Bacteria > Pseudomonadati > Pseudomonadota > Gammaproteobacteria > Enterobacterales > Budviciaceae > Limnobaculum > Limnobaculum zhutongyuii. The sequence goes on along the minus strand of NZ_CP034752.1, from coordinate 650,163 downwards.
ATTACAGCAGGCATTCACCCTAACCGCTGCGCTTTTATCGGTTAATCAATAAATTTTAGTTACCCTTGGCTTGAGGTTTGAATGATGAGATATGGTCAGGAAGATCGGGTAATTATTACCCGTTCAGTTTATAGTGTGAGTAATTATTACCCGCATGATACGTTAACCATGTCCGGTGATGATCTTCCTCACGCCAACGAAAAGGATACCTGTAGTGAAAGCGCTTAAGTGGAGACCGGGGCTACCCGCCATTTTACCCTCATGGTTCTTTATCGGCTCCGTCATTATTCTGATTGCCGTCATTATTACCGTGACGCTCAAAGATCTGAACCGGGGGCGTGATATTGAAATTCAAACGCTGCTGGAAAAAAGCACGGTATTAATACGCGCTTTCGAATCAGGTACCCGTACCGGAATGGGAATGCGTTGGCGTCACGACCAACGACAAACGCTACTGGAAGAGATGGCCTATCAACCCGGTATTCTGTATATCGCTATTACCGATACTTCCGGCAGGATCCTGGCCCACAGCGATCCGGATAAAGTAGGCTCTCAGCTTTACACCCTACAGGAAATGCAAAATCTGCATGTGGCTCAAACGGAACAGTGGCGCATTACACCTTTTGCTGACGGGCAAGACAAACATCAAAACGCCTTTGAGGTCTATCGTTTCTTTAAACCATTGAAACGTATGGCTGGCCATCGCATGCATATGGGGAACAAAAGGCCGGACACCTACTGGTCTGATGATATCGAGGATGAAGATCAGGATCGTAATGTGATCTTTACCGGCTTTGATACCTCCACATTAGAAGCCTCACAGGCAAAAGACATTCGCAATACGATAATCTTTCTGTCTATTCTTGGTCTGTTGGCCTTAGCCAGCATACTATCGCTATTTTGGGCCAAACGTTACCAGCGCTCCAGCCGTCAGTTACAGGACTCGAAAGCTTTCTCAACCGAGATCATCAGCAATTTGCCAATTGGATTAATCACCACCAACGAACACCGGCAAATTAGCGTGGTAAACCATACTGCAGAAAAAATTCTCGGACACAGCGCTATTGGGCTGTCTGGCCGTAATATCAAACAGGCGCTTCCCGACAGCTGGAACCAACTGGCTGGCAGTGAGCATAACCATCAGCCGGTGATAGAGCGCGAAATTAACTATACGCTGAGCTCGGGTCAGACCATCCCTCTTAGTATCAGCGTGGCTAACATCGTTAATAACAGCGGAAACTTTTTAGGTAACGTGTTTATCTTCCGGGATATGCGTGAAGTTCGCCAGTTGCAGGAAGAGATTCGGCGTAAAGAAAAAATGGCTGCTATCGGTAATCTGGCCGCTGGCGTTGCACATGAAATCAGAAACCCACTCTCCTCGATTAAAGGCTTTGCTAAATACTTTGAAGGTCGCTCAGAACAAGGCAGTGAAGAGCAAGAACTGGCGAAAGTCATGGCAAAAGAAGTTGACCGTTTAAACCGGGTTATAACCGAACTACTGGAACTGGTTCGCCCAACTGACTTAAGAATTCAGCGGGTGAATATTTGTGATGTGATTGAGCACTCACTTCATCTGATACGTCAGGATGCAGAAGCGAAACATATCAACATTCTGTTTAATGTTGAGCCCGATTTACCGCTGGTTGATATCGACCCGGATCGCTTTACTCAAGCGCTGCTAAACCTTTATCTGAATGCAATTCAGGCTATTGGCAGCAACGGTACCCTGGAAGTTCATCTGAATATCAATGCGGATTCAGAGCTACAGATCGTCATTAAAGATTCAGGAAAAGGTATTCCTGCTGACGATCTGACCAATATTTTTAACCCATACTTTACCACTAAAGCCTCTGGCACCGGCCTTGGCCTGACGGTGGTTCAAAAAGTGGTGGAAGAGCATCAGGGTAAAATAAGCGTTACCAGCCAACTCTCAACGGGCACCAGCTTTGAGCTGACGATTCCAGTGAAACACAGCCCATCAATACAGGAGGCATCTGACCATGACTACTCATAAAGCTCATATTCTGGTTGTTGATGACGATCTGAGTCACTGCACGATTATTCAGGCACTGATGAAGGGCTGGGGTTATCAGGTTACGCTGGCTCATAACGGCCTTGAAGCGCTGGAACAGGTCAGGCAAACGCCATTCGACCTGATTCTGACCGATGTTCGCATGTCTGAAATGGATGGTATTGAGGCATTGAAAGCCATCAAAGCCTACAATCCGGCAATTCCTATTTTGATTATGACGGCCTATTCAAATGTAGAATCCGCCGTAGAGGCCATCAAAGCCGGAGCATACGATTATCTCACCAAGCCACTGGATTTCGATATGTTGCAGCTAACGATCGAACGGGCGCTGGAGCACACGAATCTCAAAACGGAGAACCAGCAGTTACGCCAACAGCTAACGGTGGATAATCCAAATATGATCGGGCGAAGTCCGCAAATGCGACGGCTGATGGAAATGGTAGCGATGATCGCCCCCTCAGAAGCAACGGTATTGATATGTGGAGAATCAGGCACCGGTAAAGAGTTGATTGCCCGCTCAGTTCACGCCTACAGCTTACGTAAAGACCAACCGCTGGTGATCGTTAACTGTGCGGCTCTCAGTGAGTCTCTGTTGGAATCAGAGCTGTTTGGCCATGAGAAAGGTGCCTTTACCGGAGCCGATAAGCGTCGGGAAGGCCGCTTTATGGAAGCAGATAAAGGTACGCTGTTTCTGGATGAGATTGGTGAGGTCTCTCTGTTGATGCAGGCTAAGTTGCTGCGGGCCATTCAGGAACGGGAAATTCAGCGAGTTGGCAGTAACCAAACGTTGTCGGTGGATGTACGGCTGATTGCCGCTACCAACCGTGACCTCAAGGCCGATGTGGAAGCTGGAAAATTCCGTCAGGACCTCTACTATCGCCTTAATGTCGTTACCGTCGATACCCCAGCTTTAAGAGAACGACGGGAAGATATTCCTCCACTGGCGATGCATTTTCTGGAGAAGTTTGCTCAGCGTAACCGTAAGTCGGTGAAAGGCTTTACACCGCAGGCCATGGATATGCTGCTGAAATACAACTGGCCGGGTAATGTTCGCGAATTAGAAAATACGATTGAACGTGCGGTTATTCTGCTGACCGGTGACTTTATCAGTGAGAAAGAGCTACCGTTAAGTATTAACCAGTTCGCAGAAGAGCATCCTCACAGCCTTGATTTGGATAAACCTATTCAACCGCTGGAACTGGTAGAAAAAGAGGCCATTTTAACCGCGCTGGAGAAAACCGGCGGTAATAAAACCGAAGCGGCTAAACAGTTGGGTATTACCCGAAAAACGCTGTTGGCAAAACTGCAAAAGTAGCCAGCATTATCAGGATTGTCTGGGGCGTCAGGATAAGCGCCCCTACCCTATGTTTTCATTGGATTTATTCGTGCCAAATGCCACATTATCCGGTATATATAAATAAAACTGAAAAAACTCATAACGGAACCTTACTCAATGCCTCAAATTCATATCACTTATACTCCTAACCTGCCGTCACAATCACAGTTAGAGTCTTTTGTTATTCAGATCCATCAATCGGTATTACCGCTAATTTCATCTGATGCCTCTAACTTTAAAACCTACCTTACCCCAATAGAGAGATCGGTAATTGGCCTGGCAGATAGAGAAAAAGCCGTGATGCACATTGATTTCAGAATGTTTGCCGGACGCAGTGCCGCTATCAAACAGGACGTGGCAAAAACCATTCTGGCGCTGGCAAAAAGTACCTTTTCACAGCCAAATGGTGTTGAAACAGAAATTACGTTAGAAGTAGGAAATCTGGATAACGATAACTATCATAAAGTTATCGTTAATCAGTAACTATCGCTGGTTGATACAGAGTATACCGGTAACGCTCAGTCAGGGTTACCGGCATATAACTAGTTATCGTCTTTAGCAGGAAAAATAAAACTGCTCAAAATACCGATGGCTAACGCCGCTAATACCACACCAAGGCTAAGGGTTGCGCTGATCTCATACCCGTGATGCCATATATGCTCACTGGCATTCAGTGCCAGCTTAAAGCCAACAAAGAACAGTAAGAAGATTACTGCCTTTTCCAGATGAACCAGATGGTTACGTAACGCCTCCAGCACAAAGTAAAAGGTTCTCAAACCCAGTACGGCAAACATCATGGCTGAGTAGACGATTAACGGTTCACGGCTAACCGCAATCACCGCAGGAACGCTGTCAAAAGCAAACATCACGTCAGAAATTTCCACCACTGCTACGCATAAGAATAACGGGGTGGCGTAACGTACGTTTTTCTTCACGTGAAAAACAAAATCTTTATTTTCAGGACGGGCTAAATCCGCCTTTACTTCCTCAGCACTTAGCAAAAAGTGATTGCCTACCAGCTTTGGATAAACCGGAAAAAAGCGCCGTACTAGACGGTTTGCCGGGTGACGTGAATAATCTTCAATTTCGTCACCATCATGATTGGAACGTAACATCATAACCGCAGTAAAGAACACTATCACTGCAAATAACATCTCCACCCAAGGACCTAACGCCAATAAACCGGTACCAATCGCCACAAAAATACCACGGAAAACAATGGCACCCATGATGCCCCAGTAGAGCACCCGATGACGATATCCGTTCGGGATCTTAAACCAGGCAAAGATAGCCATGATGACAAACAGATTATCGACGGACAGCACCTCTTCCAGCGCATAACCCGTCAGGTACAGGCTGGCGATATCTGCACCATGCTGAACATAGAGAAAACCACCGAATCCGAGGCCGATAGACAGCCAAAACAGACACCAGATTGAGGCGTTTTTCAAGCTAATAGGCTTATCCTTGCGGTGTGCTATCAGGTCAATGGCCAGAGCAGAAACGGCAAGCACAATAAAAACCGTTACGGTTAACGGAGGAAAACCAAGGCTGGTTTGTTCCATTATGTGATGGGGCCTTTATTAAATTCGAATAAATTAAATACGATGGGATTCGTGCCACTGTCGATTATAGCACCGTTGATAAACAGGTGGGGAAAGAGTTATCGGTAAAAGAACCAACAAAAAATCGATATTAACAGGGGGAAACCTGAAGATTTCCCCCATTGTTTTTACTTCTTATAATTTCCAGCCAGTCGCATTTCCATCTTTCTGGCCCGGTGCTTAATCATCTTCTCCCTTAAGGTGTCATAAGCCAGATTGAAGATATAGGTATAAGGCAGAAAGAAAAGAAAGAAACCAATCTCCATCAGGAATGCTGTTTTAACACTCACGCCTAATATTGCCACCACTAACCCCAGACCGATGATGATAAATCCACCTTCAAAGCCCAGAGCATGGAAGGTTCGCACTTTGGCATTACGGGTAATACGGTTGGAAGGCCAGAAACGATCGAACAATGCGTTATAAATGACGTTCCAGATCATCGCGGTAGTCGAAAGCACAATTGCCAACGTTCCCATCTGCATGATGGAGCGATCCATCAACCACGAAAAAAGTGGTGCAGTAATAATAATGGCAATCACCTCAAAACAGACCGCGTGAAAAATACGCTCTGCTAATGTTTTCTTCTGCATAAATGACCTGCTTGTTACTTTAAGTTTAAAAAAGGCCGAACTATTCGGAATTGTCGATTATCATCGCTTTTTGGGATATATTAAAAATAGATACCATCTAAAAAATCGATACTTCATGAACTATTCCCCTGAAGCATTAGTCGCCTTTGTTGAAGCCGCTGCGCTGGGCTCCTTCTCTGCTGCGGCCCGTAAGCTACACAAAAGCCAGTCCACCATCAGCACTGCCATTGCGAATCTGGAAGTTGATCTCGGCCTGATGCTGTTTGATCGCAATAGTCGTCATCCGGTACTGACACCGCAAGGCCTCAGAGTGCTGAATCAGGTAAAAGAGATTTTGAACGCCAGCCAGCGTCTTGATGAACTGGCTATTCGACTTTCCACCCACATTGAGCCGCGCCTCAGTTTTGTTTTGTCTGATACCTATCAACCAACCCGTCATGAAGAGATCATGCAAAATTTTGAGCGCCGCTATCCCGATATTGAGTTCGAATGCCTGATTGCCGAAGATGAAGATGTGATTAATCTGCTGCAAACCGGCCGCGCCCATATTGGATTGATCGAAGTACAAAACAGCTATCCGCAGGACATTGGCTTCTCCCGACTGCTGGAACAGACAGAAATGAGTTTGTTCGTCGCCAGACAACACCCATTAGCCTCACTAAAGCAGGTGACTAAAGAGCAGTTAGCAAGTTCACGTCAGCTCTGTCTTAATACCTATCAGCGCACACAGGAGCGGATACCTCAGGGTCTTATCTGGTCAGCGCCCAGTTACTTAATGCTGCTGGAAATGGCAGAGCAGGGGTTTGGCTGGGCGATCCTTCCCCGCTGGCTGGTTCGTCAGTTTAGCCAGCGCCCACTGGTTGAACTCAAGGCCCGGGGTTGGCCAAAAACCATTTCGGTAGATGCCGTTTGGTCGAAAAACTCACCACCCGGCCCTGCCGGACGATGGTTTTTGGATCAATTGTTGGATCTGGATAAACAGCCCCTGTAAGGCGTTGCACAATGGCTTCACGATAAAAATAATCTCGATTAAATATTGAGAAACCATGGATTAATGCCTACTATGCTGCCGTTAATGTCAGCGGTTAAAGATTATCCACTGAACAATAATAAAACCGGTACCGACAGCAACGTTCGGTCCGAAACGAAAAATGTGGATAATAATCAATGATTAATACTTATACCTTACGAAGTGTACGTTACATGCTGGATCTCAGTGATGCACAGATGGTGCAAATCATTAAACTGGCAGACCTGGATGTCTCGGTAGCTGATATGGCTTGCTGGTTAAAAAAAGAAGACGAAGCGGGCTACAAAGCCTGTGACGATCGGGTAATGGGCCATTTTCTTAACGGTCTGATCTTCTTTAGACGCGGTAAAGATGAAAACTTCCCCGCTCCTGAAATTGAGCCCCGGATAACCAATAACATCGTATTAAAGAAATTGCGTATCGCTTTTGAGTTGAAAGATACCGATCTGTTGGATATTTATAAATCAGTAGATTTCCGCGTTTCTAAACCCGAACTCAGTGCGGTGTTCCGCAAACCGGGCCATAAGAATTACCGCGAGTGTGGCGATCAATTATTACGCTATTTCCTGAAAGGCCTTACCAAGCGCCTGCGTGGCTAATGAGATTCATTGTTAAATAATCAGGCCGGGCTCTCCCGGCCTGATGCTAATTATTGAAGTTGTAGGTAAAGGTCGCATTGAAGCGAAAGCCACGTTTATCACTGTCGCTGGGTATATCTCCGATTGGCCTTGCCCCTTCCAGAGAAAGAGAATAGTGCTTACTGTCCCCGATGGTGACACCCGCTGCATAGGATGCCAACTTTCTGTCATTCAACGCCCGTTGATTAAAGTAACTTCTGGCGCTGTCCACTAGCACATAAGGCTGAATAGTATTGAGCCAACGGCTTTCGCGACTATACATATAGCGCATTTCAAGCTGACCACCATAGCCATAATCACCGCTGGCATCACCGTCCGGATATCCCCGACCATAGCGTAAACCACCAAAACTGACGCGTTCCGGTTCGGGTAAATCGTTATCTGACCAGTCACCCTCAAGGCTGGCACTCAAGCGCCATTTTTCAGCTAACAAATAAGCTGCATCGTTATTCAACCGCCAACGGGTGAAAGCAAGATCGGTATCCGGTAAATCACTGTTAGCCATTGAGCCTTCAATACCCTGCCGTAAATTCAACCGGGTAGACCAGACTCCCTGACTATATTCCCGGTAACGCGCTAACGATAAATCAGCAGCCGGATAGCGTAGCTTAAATCCTTCCTTCGCCGAGAAAGGATCCCCCAATAGTCGGCCATGATAAGAAACGTCATACTGCTTATCCAAGTAGTCCAGGCCACCGCTTAAGGTCCACTGATTCTGTCTGGTTAACAACAGAGGATAATTAAACTGAATACCGCTGGTATATTGGGTCTCTTCTGTCTTGCTACCAATATCAACATCCAACTGGGGTAATACCAGTACCGGCGTATCCTTTTTCGGTTTCTTGTTGTAATAACTTCCTTTCAGCTGCACCTGTAAGCCATCATCATTCAAGTACTGTTGGTAGTTCATACCAACATAATTCTCTTTATTATCATTACTCCCCAGCGGTACCAGAGTAGCAATACCAAGCTGTTCACCATAAGACGTTAAACCGCTTAACGTGCCGTTAATGACTGCCTTTTGCTGGTCTTTGCGGCTATCTACCGTGGAACTCAGGTTCCAATAGTGAGGATGATCTGCTTTAACATCCAGTAGCGTAGCGCCATAAATATTATCCGGATTTTTTGCCGATGCGCTGACGGTAGTATCAGGCGTTCGGTTCATTAAAATACTGTAGCGTTCAAACCACGCTTGCGTCAGCGGCTTTTGCTCCATTATTTTACGCGACAGCCTTTCTAATCGATGGGCAACCGCCGTGTTATCACTTTGCACCCGGCTATTTGCAATATAGCCCTCTACTAACGCTACGCTTAGCGTACCCTGTTGGAAATTTTTCGATGGCAGATAGGCATAAGATAGGATATAGCCATCCTGATGGTATCTTTCAGTGATGGTTTGAGTAGCCTCAATCAGTTTCTTTAACGGAACTTTTTTACCAATAAAATCAGCATAGGGTTTCATTAATGCCTCATTGGTATAACGCGTTCCACCAATAAACTGCAGGTGTTTAACGTCGATGAGTGTTTCCAGTGTTAGCCCGGTAGTTACAGTCTGTTCATCGGAAGAAGGAACTGTGGCCTGTGCACCTCTTTCCCGTGGTGCACCAGGTTTAGCCACTTCACTGGCTAATTTTGCCGGGTTATTAGGGTCAATCAACGTGGGTAAAACGTCAGCCCACGCGCTGCCCACGCCAGATGTGAATAGACATAACAGGCCAATTTGTCTTATTTTCATAATCGATTTCTCGTGACATACCCAGATATTAAAGTGCCCCCACGAATGGGGGCACTAAGCATGATGATTAAAAATGATTATTTACCTGACTTATTTTGTGTCCCGCCGATGCTGATACCTGCACCTGCACCCGCACCCGCACCAAGACCCGCAGTAACATTACCGACCAGCCCTCCAACCGGATTAGTGTTGGTGCCACCTGCAGCATTACCAGAGGTAATACCACCAACCGTACTGGTTACACCGCTAACCAAACCACCAACCAGGCCACCAACACTGCCCGTATTACCCGCTGAAGAACCACCGGTAGAACCGGTTGCACCGGATGCCGTATTGGTCAGAGTGTTCACTACGCTACCCACTACGCCGCCACCAGATGCTGTTGAGCCCGAAGTCACCAGTCCGCCGGTATCCCCCACTTTTTGGGTGACGTTTTCCGTTGTGACAACCACCGGAGTAACAACGCCAGTTAATGCCGTCGTCACTTTAGCCGTAGTACCTGAAGTCAGATCTTTTGCCAATCCATCACCCACATCAGACACCACACCGCCAACTTTATTAACTACGCCACCCGTGGCATCCAGCACGCCGGTTTTACCAACGGTACCTAATAGTTTGGTATCACCTAAAGCAGCAACCGTATCACCTAAACCAGAAACACCATCACCCAATGAACTGACCGCTTTTGGCACACCGGCTGCGGTATCACCAAGGGCATTTGGGTTTGAACCTAACTTACCAACGCCATTTTGAATGCCGCTACCGACATCGTTAATCGCATTACCTGCTGAATCCACCAGTGAGACGGTCCCCTGAACAACAACGCCTCCGGCATCAGGCAATTTCACGTTACTGACCACATCACCCACACCTTTAACCGTGTCACCAACACCATTTACTGCACCGCCCACATCATTCAGCACATTTCCGGTAGTCGTAGAAGTCGTCTCGGTTCCGCCTCCACCGTTATTGCCACCATTATTACCACCGTTGTTTCCTCCGTTATTACCACCATTGTTTCCAGCGCCGCCATCTCCATTACCGCCGCTGCCACCACCGTTATTTGCACTACTACCATCATCACCACCAGAACTACCATCATTACCAACGTTCTGATTACCCTTATCTTTTAATGCGGAGCTAATTGATCCTCCTCCGCCCCCACTACACGCCGCAAGAGAACAGGCAAGCATAATTGCCAATGCAATGCTGCTCAGGCGGCCAATATTTGTCCGTCTCATATGAATAGCCTCTTATTAGAAAACGTCTGATGACGTAATTATAATTGTAGGAGCGGTTTTTAATTATTCCAGAATAGATTAGATATATTTACCAATATAACCCGTGCTGGTTAAAAGCAAATATTTATATTTTAAAATAACGAAAATTAGGCATGAAAATAATACATAAAAATATATTTAAAATTACTGAATGAAATAACTGTTAAATATATTTATATTTAAATATCATTATGATAGATAAAATTACTAATGATATTAATATATGCATTAATAATGAATGTTTAATGTCTTAAAAGATTCAAACAGAATGATAATTTATTATAAATATCTTGCATAAAATGAAGGGGCTTAAATATACCGGAATATCATTTGTTAATTAAAAAACGATAACTCTGTTAACAACGTCTCGATAATTTTCAGGGCCATATTGGCCCTGTTTTAACATTATTTGATTAACTAATATTTCACCCAGCTTTTCTTTATTGGCAGAATAAAAACTCGATGATATATCTTCTCTGAATTGATCAAAAAAGATCTGCCATAGAGTGACCAAATCCATTGCGTCAGGAAGCAGGAAACCAGCGCTACCATAAGGGCACCGACCATATCCATAGGCCAATGAACACCCAAATAGACTCTAGACCATGCAATACCTGATGCCCACGCCATAAAGAACAAACCAATACTTAAACGCCCCCAAAGCAGAAACGCCAGTGCAAATGTAAACGCTCCCGTGCCGTGATTACTTGGGAAAGATGGTGTATTGCCATGGCCCAGTAACTGATAGCCAACCCCCTGAATAAACGGGCGAACGTGAGGAAAGAGGGTACCTAACGTTTTAGCCAATATCACACCAAATGCTAAAGCAAGAAGTGTTTTTATCACCAACTCCCGACGAGGTACCCATAACCACGCAACCAGCAAAACAATCGGTATAATGTTTATCGCCTGTTTTGCCAAAAACTCAGCTAACTTAATAATCCAAAGAGGAGAGTCTGGCGTGACATTTATCATCATAAACAATTGATAGTTAATATTTTCCATAGAATTCTCTCGCTATTAATAACGCTGTCTGCGCCATACGGTAATACGCCCCACCAACCAATAGCACCCAAGCTGGCTTAACCACACCCACCAACCAGCCCAAAGGTTATGGGAAAGAAAATGCGCGCCTCTCATCACTTGTCCGTACCCCATCACCATTCCAAGAAAAATACCCAGTAACCAACAACACCAGGCCAACTTGGGGCGTTCCGGGTAAAACAAAAAAAACAGTGCCATCACAGCAAATCCACAGGATGAATGACCGCCGGGAAAACATTTGCCCGGTCCGGGATTCACTCCAGTAGAAACGGATTCAAACAGGTGAAGGTAAGCAGCCTGACCGCCAAATTCGCTCAGGCTCCAGGGGCATGAATGAATACTGGATGCTTTTAAAGCACCAACCACGGCAGTGCCAATACCAAGTAATACCATCGCCACAACTAAACGGGGATTTTTACGGCATATTCCCCAAAACAGGGCCACAACGGCGGATGCAATAATCGAAAACTTAAGTAGTTTGTGATTAATTAACTCCAGCCAAAAGTTGTCTTTCAGGGGAAAAGAGTGCGTTTCAACCTGATACCATTGCGCTGTGATCCAAAAATCCAGCCGGTCATACCAGGAGAGGCCCAAAAAAAGCGCGGCTGCAACCAAAAGAAATAAAACCTGACGTACATAGAAAGAGGATGGTAATACCTGAATACCACGACCAGTGATCTGAGTCTGATTGCTGCCTGTCATTAAATTACCCTGTTGAGAGTACAAAGCGATCTTTACCAATATGGCAACAAAGTATAGAGAGTAATTCTTAGTAAATTATTAAGCGCTAACTGTTTGACCTGAATTCATTGTTTATATCATTCAGGTATCGCACGTCAGGTATGTCGCGAAATGATTTTTCGATCTATTCTAAATGCCTGACACTCAATTCTCATTTCATAACATGATTAATCGTCTATCAGACTGAGGATGCTATATGCGAATTCTTATCGTAGGGGCAGGAGCCGTTGGTGGCTACTTTGGCGGCAAGTTGCTGCAATCAGGACAGGATGTGACTTTTTTAGTTCGCCCGGCCCGGGCACAAAAGTTAAAACAAAATGGATTAATCATTAAGAACCCGGGAAATCAGCTAATCTCACTGCCCTCACCTCCTTTAGTGACCACAGAGCAAATTAGCCACCCTTACGATCTGATTCTGCTTAGTTGTAAAGCTTACGATCTGGAGAACGCCATCGATTCATTCTCCCCTGCCGTAGGCCCAAACACCGCCATCCTGCCATTACTCAACGGTATGCGTCATATTCAAATCTTAGAGCAGGCTTTTGGCCGCGAAAAGGTGCTGGGTGGATTATGTAATATCGTTTCTACGGTAGAAGCCGATGGCACTATCTATCGTATGACGCCTATTCATAACATCATTTTTGGTGAACTTGACGGGGCCAAAAGCGACAGAACCAGCCGCATCGCTGACATTTTTAAACAGACTGATTTTCAGTCTGAGCATAGCGAGAATATTCTACTGGCAATGTGGGAAAAATGGCTGTTCCTTGCCTCTCTGGCAGCCAGCACCTGTCTGATGCGGGCACCAATTGGCGATATTATTGCTTCACCTGATGGAAAAACATTTATTTTAATGTTGATTGAAGAGATAAGAAGCATAGCGCTTAAAGCAGGCTATGCTCCCGGTGTAGAACGCGCACATCAGATGTTAACCGAACCAGGGTCTAAATTAACCGCATCGATGTATCGTGATTTGCAAAATGGCTCACGTATTGAAGCTGACCATATTGTTGGTGATCTACTGTTCCGCGCCGAACAATCCGGTATTGACCTTAATAGCCTGATACGGCTACGAGCAGCTTACACTCACCTGAAATCTTATGAGTTACAACGTTCCGCTGTTTAAGCTTATTGGTTAGCCTCCTTCCCGGCAATCCGGGGAGGATTATCCTTCCATCCTTAATAATTCATTTTTTGCTGCAACGGCCAAAAAATGGCTGCGGTCACGGTAATCTTCCTGAGTTTTAACGCGCGAATCAATTCGACGAATTAGCACATCCGGTAGAGAAATATTAATCCGCTGTGGCTTTCCTTCCAGCTCAGATAAATCAACCTCAATCACGAACCATTGTTGCCCGTCAAATTCAGGGTGCGTATTCTGATAAACTAACGGGCCACGATCGTTAATATGCTCCAGCGCATAATTTCCTGATTCAATCATATCTGTGATGGTTAGTAAGATGGCTTCCCGAGCCATTCCGGCGACATCTTCTATCTGGTCTGCCGCTGAAAAACATCCATAGTTTTCATTACATAATGCAGGCACCGTCAGCCCATAAGCCGTCTGTTCATCCTGTGGTACTTCAACAGCAATAGAAAATAACATATAGCCCCCTGATAAAACCTAAATTCCAGCCGCTCTTCTGATCGATCTAATCGTTCCCTCAGGCAAATTCTTTTTAGGATGAGGTACTGGAAATGTCTTTTTTGTTATTGGAGACCACCATATCTGATGACTTCCTCCATTATGGCGCCGCCATTCACACCCGGCAGCCCGAAGATCTTTAATCAAATCCGATGATTTCATTTATCACTTCCATTTCAATATACACACTAATACACACAATCGCAATAACTGTGTGTATTGATGTGTAATAAAAATTAAACACTATCGCTACAGCACAATACAATCTAATTGAATATACTGATAAATAAGAAGAAACAGATAATATGAATGGAATGCGCTCTAATTAAAAAAAGATCTGATGATGTAACTTACATTGTCTTTTTAGATATATATCGCAGCAAACAAGTTGAGATATCAATATTGGTACCATCTTGATAATGATTTAGGAGATAAGATCAGCGAAACGTATGACTCAAAACAGCATTGCTTAACAAGACAGACCGATTTAATGGAGTAATTGATTAAAGTCTCCAATTAAATCGGTCAGAAATGTTATTTCACATATCAAAAAACAGATCGCCTGTTATGACTGACCATAATAAGCATTTGGACCATGTTTTCTCAGAAAATGTTTATTTAATAAATAATTATCTATTGGTCGTAGATGAGGATTAATGCTACAGGCAATCCAGGCCATTTTTGCCACTTCTTCCATAACTACCGCATTATGTACTGCCTCATCAGCATTTATACCCCAGCTAAAAGGACCATGTTGATAAACAACGATACCCGGCGTGTATAAAGGGTTAGATTCACCTACCGTTTCAACGATCACTTTTCCTGTATTAAGCTCGTACTCGCTATTTACCTCATCGGCGGTGAGTGCCCGCGTACATGGAATATCACCGGAAAAATAGTCCGCGTGAGTGGTACCCAAGGCAGGTATTGACATTCCCGCCTGCGCCCAGGCCGTTGCATAAGTAGAATGAGTATGAACTATGCCCCCGAGTTGCTGATAACGACGATAAAGTTCGAGGTGTGTGGAAGTATCAGAAGAGGGTTTATAGTGCCCTTCTACTCTTTCTCCATCGAGATTAACCGTCACCATATCCTCAACTTTCATATCCTGATAGGCCACACCGCTGGGCTTGATGACCACCAATTGCCGCTCCCGATCGATAGCGCTAACGTTTCCCCAGGTAAAAGTCACCAAACCATGGCGCGGCAGGTCCATATTCGCTTCATATACCTGCTGTTTTAGCTGTTTCATCAGGCGATGGCCTCCATCAATAAACCCGCACTTAACATTCGTTGTTTAACCCAATCCCGTGCAGCTTTCACTTCTTTCACAGGATCGACTGCTGTTTCACTCCACATCTCGATTAAGTATGGCCCGCAGTAACCACTTTCCTTTAACGTCCTGAAGCAACGCTCAAAATCAACAACGCCAGTACCAAAAGGAACGTTTTTAAATATCCCCGGTAATGTGTCCTTAATATGTACAGCAACAATATGACCGCTCCCTGCTTTTAGCTCCATCTGCACATCATTGTCCCAGGCAGATAGATTGCCAATATCCGGATAGAGCTGAAACCATGGGTTATTCAAATAATGGGCATATCCCATCGCTTTGCTGATGGAGTTCATCAAGGGATAATCCATAATCTCCATCGCCAGTGTCACCTGAGCACGGCTGGCCATCTCGACAGCCAGCTGCAAACCATCCCGAAAGCGCTCACGGGTTTCATCATTGGCTTGTTGATAATAAACATCATAACCAGCCAGTTGAATCACTCGAATACCGACATCCTGCGCCAGCCGTATGGCTTTACGCATGATTTCTAACCCTTGATTACGTATAGCGTCATCTTCAGAACCAAGCGGAAAACGACGGTGGGCGCTTAAACACATAGAGGGAACGCGTATTCCCGTTATGGCTATGGCATTAACTAACGACAAACGCTGCTCACTGCTCCAGTCAAGCCGGGCCAGTCGGAAATCACTTTCATCTACTGACATTTCAACAAAGTCGAACTCCAGCTCTGCCGCTAACTGCAGGCGGCTTAGCCAGTCCTCACCTGCGGGTAATGCTTTTTCATAAATGCCTAAGGGCACGGCTTTTTGCAGCATAGCGTTTCCTTAACCCCAAATCAGAGCGATTGAACGTTTAAACTGGCGGGCAGCCTCTACCGGATCGGCGGCATCACGAATGCTACGACCGGCAATAAAGACATGAATTGGTATTCCTTTAAACAGAGGTAAATCTTCCAGCGCCAGTCCTCCGGTCACCGTCACTTTAAACCCCATATCTGATAACCGTTTAACAGCCTGAATATCTGCCTGTCCCCAGGCGATACCAGCCGCCTGAGCATCACGACTACGGTGATATACCACTTGCTGAATCCCTGCCTGATACCACTCCTGTGCCTGCTCCCAGGTCCAGTATCCGGTCAATTCGATTTGAACATCACCGCTGAACTCCTTTGCAACCTCCAGTGCTCCTTTCGCCGTATTAATATCCGCACAGCAAATGACCGTTACCCAATCGGCATTGGCTTCAAAACACATACGAGAAAGAATTTTGCCAGCATCAGCAATTTTGGCATCGGCTAAAACAATTTTATGAGGGTAGAGCGCTTTAAGATCGCGTACCGCACGCACCCCCTCACCCACACACAGAATGGTTCCCACCTCGATAATATCGACCTCTTCGGCAATCAGGCGGGTTGTCTGGTAGGCATGGTCTAATGTCTGGTTATCTAACGCGACCTGTAGCATAGGTAAAGGATGAGTCATATTTTTTCCTTTTAAATCAATGAAATTAATATCACCACTACGGTGAGCCTAAGCATTCACTCTGTCTATCAACGCCAGTACCTCTTCAGAAGTTCGGCAAGCCCGTAAATGCTCAAAATTGGCCTCGTCTTCAAACAGATTAACCACCTGCATGATCCCCACTTCCTGATGGGTGTGTGCATCAACAGCCGCTAAGGTGATCAAAATATCAACCGGATCGTTATCTTCATGATGAAAAACCAGCGGTTTCTTCAGCGTTACCAAAGCAAAACCCGTTTTTTTTACGCCTTCCTCAGGTCGCCCGTGAGGCATAGCTAAACCGGGCGCAATAACAAAATAGGGGCCAAAACGCTCGACTCCATCCAGAATGGCCTGATAATAGCGAGGCTCTACAACGTCAGCTTTCACCAGTAAATCAACGCCAATCTTTACCGCCTCTTTCCAGTTATTTGCCTCTGCCTGCAGGCAGATAGCGTTATTCTCAGCCAGAGAGTCACGCAGCTTCATATTCACCCCCCTATTTCATATCCTGTGGGAAATGGGTCTGAATCACTTCCATCAGTTTTGGTCCAAAATCAGCGGCTGATAGCATGTTTCGTACGCCGACCACATGCTTATTACCACTCACCGTGATTTCACTGGCTACATGGGTAGAAGCAACAATAATATCGGCTCCGCCTAACTCTGCTTTGTATTCACCTACCGCACAGCTATTGACCGAATGATTAACGCCCTGCTGCGTCAAAAACTGATCCACTTTCATTTTCATGATCATGGAACTACCCTGCCCACAACCACAGACTGCAAGAATACGTACCGTCATAATGAGTTCTCCTATCAGTTAACTGGCAGAATTTAATGAAGATTCTGTTAAGCGTTTTTCGGCGTCTTCTTCAGCCCGCAAGCTGCGTCCGGCAAAAAACATGTAAATCAAAGCAATCACAATGACTATCCCCATAAACCACAGGCCCAGCGTTAATCCCTGCATTAGAGGCGGCGCTAAAATAGACCAGTCAGCCATTCCCATCCATGCACTCAGCCCCGTTAACTTAACCGCCCATACGCAGCCAAAAATCTCAATCATGCCCATAACCAGACAGATCTTCAGTGCAGCACGCCATCCGCCAAAATGGTTGGCAAATACGCCGATAGTGGCATTAGAAAAGAACATAGGAATAAAGCCGGGAATAATCATGATGGAAGACCCGGCAGCTATCAGAATGGCTACTGCAATTAATTGACCAATGGTTCCCCACAGGAAGCCCCATACCACTGCATTAGGAGCAAAGCTATAAATTGCAGCACAATCGATGGCCAGTACGGCTCCGGGAATTAAGCGTTGAGAAATTCCATTAAACGCCTCAGACAGTTCGGCAACAAACATCCGCACGCCCTGAACGATAATAAAAATGGCTACTGCGAACTGAAAACCGGTTTGCAGAATATAGATGCTCCAGTGCACCTTTCCGGCCATTTTTTGCACGGTATCAATACCAAATGAGCAGAGAATGGCGCCGAAGAATAGCGTCATCACAATTGCCGTAGAGACGATATTGTCGTGAAAGATATTCAACCAGCCTGGAAGTTTCAGATCTTCAACGCTCTCGCCTTTTTTACCCAGATAGGGCGCTATTTTGTAGGCAATCCATGAGGCAAACTGTTGCTGATGACCAATAGAGAATCCACAGTTATCGGTCACTTCCTGGGTTGGTTTAAACATCATATTAGAGGTGATTCCCCAATACAGAGAAACCAACACGGCGGTACAAAGAATAGTGGTCCACATTGGGTAGCCGAGAATATAGAAAAATACGGCAATCAGCCCCGCCTGCTGAAACATGATATGGCCCGTCAGCATGATGGTACGAATACCCGTCACCCGACGTAGCAAGACATAGGTAATATTTAATGCCAGCGCCAACAGTACGGCATAACCAACCCAGCTGTAGGCATCCCCCATACGTTCTATTGTCGCCATCATTGAAGCGTAGGTATCAGATATCGCCCCGTTAATACCATAAACTTCTGACATCTTTGCAACGACAGGCTTAAAGGTGCTGGTCAAAATACCCGACCCAGCCTGCAATAGCATGAAGCCGATGATGGTTTTAATTGTTCCTTTGATGATCACCGTTGCGCTTTTACGCAGCAGCAAATAGCCAAGACAAGTCACAATGCCCAGTAACAACGGGGCATTAGTCATAACCTGATTAAAAAAAATGGTAAAGACGTTATAAAAGGTTTCCATAAAGCACTCCATTCGGCTTTTGGCATACTCGTCGCCCTTTAATATTTTTAAATTAAGGTGTGATATGACGAGCTGTGTTTATAATGCCCGACCACTCTAACAATCAAATTTAATCACATAAAGATTAAATTTGATTATTTGTGAATGAGATCGCAACTTAGTTTTCTGTCGTAATCATTTCATTTACCCACAACACAAAAACCAATCTTTACCCTTTAATTACAGATAAATAGAAAAAACTTCACCCAACAAATTAAGAAATAAAACAAATAGAACAGGAGAAAACATAATATAAAACACAAAAAAACATGGTTCCCATTCTCATAGGTTAATGATAGATTTCTCATAAACAATCTTAAATAATCTTTTTATGATTACTTGTGATTAAAATAAAGGCCAACATATATCAATCATTATTGGGAGTCATCGCTATGAGTAAAATTGCAAGCATCACCCGTGAATCCTGGGTTCTGAGTACTTTTCCGGAATGGGGAACCTGGCTGAATGAAGAAATAGAGCAAGAAATTGTCACTCCCGGAACCTTCGCTATGTGGTGGCTGGGCTGTACCGGTATTTGGTTGAAATCTCAGGGAGAGGCGAATATTTGTGTCGATTTCTGGTGCGGTACCGGTAAGCAAAACCATAGTAGCCCGCTGATGAAAACCGGCCATCAAATGCAACGGATGGCGGGAGTAAAAAAACTACAGCCAAACCTGCGAACGACACCATTTGTACTCGATCCTTTTGCTATCCGTAAGATTGATGCGGTTTTATCTACCCATGACCATAATGACCATATCGATGTCAACATTGCCGCCGCAGTGATACAAAATTGTGATAGCTCAGTTCCATTTATTGGCCCGCAAACCTGCGTTGATATTTGGGTGGGATGGGGAGTACCACGCGAACGCTGCATAGTGGTAAAACCAGGTGATGTTATAAAGATAAAAGATACAGAGATTCATGCGCTTGATGCTTTTGACAGAACCGCGCTAATTACTCTCCCGGCAGATGAAAAAGCCGCTGGCGTACTGCCCGACGGTATGGATAAACGAGCAGTAAACTACCTGTTTAAAACCCCCGGCGGTAATCTGTACCACAGCGGTGACTCTCATTACTCAAACTATTATGCCAAACACGGTAATGACCATCAGATCGATGTTGCTCTGGGTTCTTATGGCGAAAACCCTCGAGGTATAACGGATAAAATGACCAGCGCCGATATTCTGCGCATGGCTGAATCACTAAATGCCAAAGTGGTTATCCCCTTCCACCATGATATCTGGTCAAACTTTCAGGCCGACCCTCAAGAAATTCGCGTACTGTGGGATATGAAAAAGGATCGATTAAAGTACGGATTTAAACCCTATATCTGGCAAGTTGGCGGCAAATTTATCTGGCCACAGGATAAGGACGATTTTGAATATCACTACCCACGCGGCTTTGATGACTGCTTTACCATAGAGCCAGATTTACCGTTTAAATCATTCCTGTAATAACTTTGCTTTCAGTAGCCGGGTATTGCCCGGCTTTCATCCTGCTGGCGATAGGATAAAATGTTTTTTTCAAATATAATCATCAAATCGTCATCAGACATCTGGATTTTTCATGACAGAATCACAACGACATCAGATTTTACTGGAAATGTTGCAACAGACTGGCTTCGTTACCGTAGAGCAAGTCATCGATCGTTTAGGTATATCCCCTGCAACTGCACGCCGGGATATTAATAAACTGGGTGATAACGGCAAATTGAAGAAAGTGCGTAATGGTGCGGAAGTTATCAGCCAAAACCGCGTGGCCTGGACGCCAATGAATATTCATCAGGCACAGAACCATGAAGAGAAAGTTCGAATTGCCAAAGCCGCTTCCCGCTTAGTTCAGCCGGGAGAGAGCGTGGTGATTAACTGTGGTTCTACTGCTTTTTTACTGGGCCGTGAAATTTGTGGTAAAGATGCGCAAATCATCACTAACTATCTACCGCTGGCAAACTTTTTGATTGAGCAAGAGCACGACAGCGTAGTCATCATGGGTGGGCAGTACAATAAAAGCCAGGCCATTACCCTTGCCCCACAGGACGGCGATGCATCGCTGTATGCGGGTCACTGGATGTTTACCAGCGGTAAAGGATTAACGGCAGAAGGCCTGTATAAAACCGATATGCTAACCGCCATGGCAGAGCAAAAGATGCTGAACTATGTCGGTAAATTGGTGGTGCTGGTAGACAGCAGTAAAGTGGGCCAACGGGCAGGAATGCTGTTTAGTCGGGCAGAACAAATCGATATGGTGATCACCGGTAAAGAAGCCAACCATGAAGTTATTGAGCAACTGAAAGCTCAGGGCGTACAGGTCATATTAGTATAAATATTGATAACCTCCGGCCTGACTAATCTATGATAGTTACAGATTAGTCAGGCCGGAATCTTGGTTAAACAGATTTCCGTCCTGCTTTTCTGTATGTTGTTAAACCAGAAATAGCGTCGCCAACCCAAGAAAAATAAAAAATCCGCCGGTATCTGTAATCGCAGTGATCATCACGCTGGAACCAATGGCCGGATCTTTGCCCAGCCGGTTCATAGTAATTGGAATAATTACCCCCATTAAAGCAGCCAGCAGCAGGTTGAGCAACATCGCCAGTGTCATTACCCCCCCCATTAATGGGTTACCGTATAACAGCCAGGTAATTCCACCCATTACACCACCCCAAACCAGACCGTTAATCACCGCCACACCCAGTTCACGTAACAGCATAAATGGCATATCTTCGGAGCGAATATGGTGTAAAGCTAATGCTCGTACAATCATGGTAATCGTCTGGTTACCGGTGTTTCCCCCAATACCAGCCACAATTGGCATTAACGTCGCCAGTGCTACCAGCTCCGAGATCGTTCCTTCAAACAACCCAATGACCCGTGATGCGATAAAAGCAGTACAGAGATTAATCGCCAGCCATGCTGAACGCTGGCGAACTGAAGTCAGAATCGGGGCAAAGATATCCTCTTTCTCACTTAAGCCCCCCATACGGCGCAAATCATTATCGCTTTCTTCAATCACCACATTAACAACATCTTCTACGGTTAAACGCCCAATCAATTTGTTTTGATGATTCACTACTGCGGCGCTAATCAGGTTATAACGTTCGAAAGCACCGGCTGCCTCTTCAGCATTGTCATCGGGTAAAAAAGTAAGAGGTTCAGTATGCATCAGTGCGGAAACTTTGGTTTCCGGTGTATGCAATAAGATATCGGTAATCAGTAACTCACCCATCAGGCGGTTTTCTCTATCGATAACAAACAGTTTATCGGTAGAATCAGCGATGGTTTTACGCTTTTGCAAAAAGCGCAGTACTGTTGCCAGTGAAATATCATCACGAATGGCTATCAGTTCAAAATCCATCAGGGCACCGACTTTATCTCTCCCCAGATGAATCACTTCACTGATTCTTGCACGCTGATGTGCATCCAGAGAGGCCAATAATTGTTCAACCAGATCGCGCGGGAGATGACCAGCCAGATAGGCTTGCTCATTCAAATCCAGATGCTGCAACGCCGACAGTAACTGACGATCGCTCATATCCTCAATCAGGCTATCCCAAACGGCATCTGATGCTTCAATCAGCGTTTTACCGCGTTTTTTATCGCTCAACAGAGACCAGATAGCCTGACGTTTGCCCTTTGGCAAAGACTCCAGCAAATCCGCAAGGTCAGCAGCATGTAGCTTATTGACCAGCTGTCGAAGCTCATGCACGCCTTTCATCAGTGAAGGATCGGATAAACTGGAGGATTGTTTACCGTAATCAATCGCCGCCACCAGCAAATGGTCAGACAGTAACTGCATAATCCGCTGACGATTATGCTCCAGTTTTGAACCGGTCATTTTTTCATTATGTATCTGGTTATTGATTTCATTCTGCATCATAAAAATGGTGACTCTGTCGCTGTAAATTCATCGCCCGGAACCTTGTTACTCAGTCATTATTATCAGATTGGGCGGTCAATAGTGCCTTACCATAACGCTTTTCAATATAAATAGTAGTGAATGATTGGGATTAATCCGATTGAAAAGTCAGATTAATTTTTCTCAAACTGAAAAAAAAGCCAGCTCCACTACCTCAAAAGAGGTGAATTGAAGATTAATACGGGCAAACCCGATCTATCTCAATAAACATGCATTTATCATGCAATATTCTTTCATAACACACTCATTTCACGCCAATTAACCGGATGCCTGCATCCATTGCTGCTTGTGCCAGGTGATTATGAAAAATCTTCCCCAACACCAGTCAGAATCTGATGTTCATGCTTTATGTTCAACTGATGATATAGAGCAGGCGGCTTCCCGCTCCCGTATAAGGTTAGTTCGCCGTCCGGGTACCATCGCGGGTAAGCTGCCCTGGAATGATGTCCGCAATGGCAAACTTTGGCGACATGGCACACAGCTCATATTGGTGCTGATGAATGTTTATATCTGCACCACTTTCTACTTTTGGGTGAGATTTTATGAAACTGGCGGTGCGACCGCCTATGTCTCACGTCCGGCTGGCATTGAAGGCTGGTTACCCATAGCAGGTTTGATGAACCTCAAATACACGCTGGAGACCTGGAACATTCCCCCCATCCATGCGGCATCCATGCTGTTATTACTGGCCTTCTTGTTGATGGCACTGCTGTTGAAAAAAGCCTTTTGCTCGTGGTTATGCCCGGTGGGTACGTTATCTGAAATGTTAGGCAAACTGGGAAAAAAGCTGTTTGGTCAAACGTTCTTTCCACCGCGTTGGTTAGATATCCCTTTGCGCAGCCTGAAGTATTTATTACTGGGATTTTTCCTGTACCTGGTTGTTCCAATGCCGATTGAAGCTATTCAGGCATTTCTGATGTCCCCTTATGGTTTAATTGCTGACGTAAAAATGCTGAACTTCTTTCGTTTTATCGGGGAAACTACGCTAATTTCAGTTATTGTGCTGGCATTTGGCAGCCTGTTTATTCAAAACCTCTGGTGTCGTTATCTTTGTCCGTACGGGGCGCTGCTGGGGCTATTTTCACTACTCTCGCCGTTTAAAATTCGCCGTAACCCAGAAAGCTGTATTGACTGTGGCAAATGTGCCAAAGCTTGCCCTTCACGTATTCCCGTCGATAGATTGATTCAGGTTCGTACTGTGGAATGCACTGCCTGTATGAGCTGCGTTGAATCCTGCCCGGCAAAAGACACATTAGTATTTTCCATCGCAAAACCAACGGGAGCACCGGGTCAAACTCGCACCAGAGGAGTTTCCGGCATGGTGGTAGCACTACTGTTAACGCTTATTCTGGGGGGAACCATTGGCTATGCTAAATATGCCGGCCATTGGGAAACTAACCTGCCAGAACAGTTTTACTATCGTTTAATTCCCGGCAGCCAGATGCTGAGTCATCCTTGATAAATATAGCCCGCCAATCGGCGGGTTATATTTATTATTCGTAAAGAAATAATCCGTTTACTTCAGCCTAAAATAACGCTCTGCATTCCCATAACAGATATCTTCAATCATACTTCCCACCAGCTGATAATCATGAGGGATTTCACCGTTATGCATCCAGCCACCCACCATATCGCACAGAATGCGGCGAAAATACTCATGACGGGTATAAGAAAGGAAGCTCCTCGAATCGGTCAGCATACCGATAAATTGACTCAACAAGCCCAGCTGTGACAACTGCATCATCTGGCGCTGCATGCCATCTTTCTGATCGTTAAACCACCAGCCAGAACCAAACTGTACTTTCCCGGCAATACCACCGCCCTGGAAATTACCACACATGGTGGCCAGCACTTCGTTATCTGATGGATTCAGACAATAGAGAATAGTTTTCGGCAGGTTGTCGTCTTTATCCAGCTCATTAAGCAAGCGGGATAGCGACTCAGCAACCGGGCGATCGCCAATGGAATCAAAACCGGCATCTGCACCCAATCTGGCGAACATACGCTGGCTATTATTGCGTAACGCACCAATATGTAGCTGCATTACCCAACCGCGCTGGTGATATTGACGACCCAGCCAGACCTGAACAGCAGTGCTGAACTGTGCAATCTCTAATTCGCTTAACGTCTGGCCCGATAAACGCTGACGCAAGATACGGTCCAGTTCAGTTACTGCCGGTATTTCAGCAAAACGCACGATCTCCACACCATGATCGGCAGCAACACAGCCATGAGCAGCAAAGTGGTCCAGACGTTTTTCCAGTGCTTTCAGTAAATCAGTGAAACCATGAATACTGGTATCGGCAGCCTTCTCTAACAGCGGAAGGTAATCAGTAAATCCGGGTAAATCAATTTTGAAAGCGCGATCCGGCCGCCAGCTTGGGCATACCCGAATATCAAAAGAGTCATCCTTTGCAATACCGCGATGATATTCAAGAGTATCAACAGGATCATCAGTGGTACCGACCATTTTCACCTTCATCTGCTGCATAATTCCACGGGCAGAAAATTGAGGTTGTGCCAGTAATGTATTAGCCTGCTGCCAGACTTGCTCCGCAGTGTCAGAGCTCAGACAAATATTACTGATGCCAAACGGGCGTTTCAGTTCCAGATGAGTCCAGTGGTAGATTGGATTTCCTAAGGTTTTAGGAACCACTGATGCCCAGGCCAGATATTTCTCATAATCGCTGGCATCTCCGGTAATAAACCGCTCATCAATACCTGCGGTTCTCAGTACCCGCCACTTGTAATGATCCCCCGCCAGCCAGATTTCTGACAAGTTGCCAAAGCGACGGTCTTCCATAATATCTTTTGGCGGCAGATGACAGTGATAGTCAAAAATAGGTTGAGGTGCCGCATAGTCAAAATAGAGGCGCTGAGCCGCATCGGTGGATAATAAAAAATCATCCGCTAAAAAATCTTTCATCATTGAATACTCCCCTGACTAATCAACTGATGAACGGTATCTCTGGCCCCTTGTTCCATCAGTATTAGGTAACTATGAGTCACCGCCTCAACAAAGCGAGGTTCCTGCGGTAATACTGTGCCAAATATTTCTTCCAAGGCTAATAGGCCCTGCACTCTTTCAGTCCCATCCTTGGTTGAAGCACATATTTGTTTAAGACGCTCCACCATTGGGTCACGAACATCAATAGCGGCACCTGCATCATCAATCCCGCCAACGTAACGCATCCACCCTGCAATACCTAATGCCAGACAATCAAAACGACTGTTGTGGGCCAGATGCCAGCGAACGGAATCTAACATTCGCTGCGGCAACTTTTGGGTGCCATCCATCGCTATCTGCCAGGTGCGGTGCTTCAAAGAAGGATTGCTATAACGTTCAATCAAACGGTCAGCATAGCCAGCTAAATCAACATTCTTCAGGCTTAGCGTTGGTGCTTGCTCTTGCAGCATCAATCGGTGAGCTGCAGCACGATAAGCACTGTCAGTCATACAGTCGTTAATATGCTGATACCCTGCCAGATAGCCTAAATAGGCTAGGAAGGAGTGACTGCCGTTTAGCATTCTCAGCTTCATCTCTTCATAAGGCAGTACATTATCAACTAATTCAGCACCAATGGTTTCCCACTGGGGACGCCCGGCAATAAAGTTATCTTCCACGACCCATTGAATAAAAGGTTCACAGGCAATACCGCATGGATCGCTTACCCCTAATGCTTGTTCTATTTCTGCCAACGTTTCATCGGTAATGGCAGGAACAATTCTATCCACCATGGTACTGGGAAAAGGTACATTCTGCTTTATCCAGTCGGCCAGTTCAGCATCGCTGGCTTCGGCTAATCCAATGACTGCCTGCTTAACAATATGTCCATTCTCCGGAATGTTATCACAGGACAGCACGGTGAAAGGCACCAGCCCACGCTCACGACGACGGCGTAAAGCTTCAACAATGACCCCAATCGCAGATTTAGGTTGGTGTGGTTGCGACAAATCGGCCTTAATTAATGCGTTATTAACATCCAAACCACCTCCGCCGGGCAGTACACAATAGCCTTTCTCGGTGATAGTCATAGACACAATGGCCACCTGAGGTTCAGCCATTTTCTCAATAACGCTTTCTATACCATCCAACTCAGAGTGCAGGGATTCAGTCACTGAACCAATAATCAGCGCCTGATTACTTTCCGCTCCTTTCTCCAAGACGCTATACAAGTGATCCTGCTGACGAAGTGTTTCAATTAATGTTTCTCCCCCAAACAGATTCACTTCACAGATCCCCCAGTCACCACCAGACAGCTGCAAAACCCGGTTGGTTAACAATGCCTGATGAGCGCGATGAAATGCACCGAACCCTAAATGCACAATACGGCTTTTTAACTGATGGCGATCGTAAGTTGGCCGTTGTACCGAAGCAGGTAGCTGGCTGTTATCAATGGTTTTCATGTTACATCCCATAATTGTTCGAATAACAAATGGCGCAGAAACGGCGGTCAACCTGTTACCGGGAAACCGCCGTATCTTGTTTACTTCAGGTTAAATGTCGATAATTAACCGCCATATCCCAAAATAGTTCTTGGTAAATACAAGCTGATCTCCGGAATATAGGTCACCATCATCAGCGTAAATAACAACATGGCGAAAAACGGCAGTAACGGTTTCAGTACCTTATCAATGGGTACATCACCCACGCTACAGCCGACAAACAGCGCACTTCCCACCGGTGGAGTACAGATACCAATACACAGGTTAAAGGTCATGATGATGCCAAAGTGCACCGGGTCAATGCCCATCTGGTTGGCCATAGGCAAGAAGATTGGAGTAAAAATCAATAGTGCCGGTGTCATATCCATAAACACACCGATAATTAACAAGATAACGTTAATGATCAGCAGGATAATAATTGGATTCTCTGATACCGCATTCAGACCATCGCTGATCATATAAGGGATATCGGCATTGGCCATCGCCCATGACATCCCCATCGAAGTACCGATAAGCAGCAATACGATAGACGTTGTTACCGCAGAATCAAGAATCACTTTTGGCAAGTCCGCCAGCTTCATTTCACCGTAGATCATTGATAATCCGATGGTGTATACCACCGCCACCGCAGAGGCTTCTGTCGCGGTAAAAATACCAGCAATAATTCCCCCCATGATCACCACTATCAGGGCCAGGGAAGGCAAAGCATCTAACATACGGTAGAAGGCTTCTGAACAGGTGGCTTTCTCCGGACGACCGTATCCTTTGCGCTTGGCAATGATCCCCGCCACAATCATCAAACCAACCCCCATTAAAATACCGGGCAAATAACCGGCTAAAAACAGGGCGGAAATAGATGTACCACCAGAAATCAGGGAATAGACAATCAGAGTATTAGAAGGCGGAATCAACAAACCGGTAGGACAAGAGGTAATATTCACCGCCGCAGAGAACGCCGGATCGTACCCTTCTTTTTTCTGCATCGGAGACATCACGCCTCCGACTGCCGCCGCCGATGCTACCGCCGAGCCGGACAGTGCACCAAACATCATATTGGCTAATACGTTACAGTGAGCCAGCGGACCGGGCAAACGCCCCCCCAGCACTTTGGCAAAGTTAATCAACCGTAGCGCTATTCCGCCCCGGTTCATGATATTCCCTGCCAGAATAAAAAACGGAATGGCTAATAAAGCGAAACTATCCAATCCGGTTGCCATTTTTTGGGCAATAACGGCAATCGCCGGATCGAAAGGAAGCGACAGCATAATGGTCGCCAGCGAAGCCAGACCGATAGAGAAAGAGATCGGTACACCAATGATTAGCAGGAAAGCGAAAACGCCAAACAGCGTCAAAATAATATCCCATTCCATGATTAAGTTACCTTTTTCAATATTTAGTTATTAAACCCGTCAGCTATCCTGCCCCAGGCTACTAATGGAAAAGCACAGTTACCCTGCGGTATTGACAGAGGAATGCGGTGTAAACTTGTTCAGTAAATCGACCAGTGAATAAAAAATAATGGCGATGCCACTGAAAGGAATGGCGAAATAGATATATCCCATGGGAATACCTAAAGCCGGAGAGAGCTGTTGAGTGCTCAGGGTTTTCTGAACTAAGCCAAGGCCGCCGTACACCATAACCAGTCCTGCAAACAGGAGCGTCATTAAAATTATGACCACTTCAGAAACCAGCTTGCGTGTGCCGGTTAATTTTTGCGTCAGCAGATCGATGGCCAGATGGCGTTTCAGACTTACCGCATAGGCCGCCCCCACCAAACCAACCCACATAAACATAAAACGGGCAATCTCATCGGTAGCTACGCTGGGAGTTCCCAGACAGTAACGAGAAAATACCTGCCATAAAACACAAAGAACAAGCACGCTGGAAATAAGGATCACCGCCCACGCAAGAAATTGGTCAACCATTTTCTTAAGTGTATTCATCAAGTTTGACTCCCTACTGGTATTGCTGATTTAGCAGAGCTAACAAATTCATTCTATTTATTTAGCCACAACCACATGATTTAAATATAATTACTTTTATTAAGTCTAAATTTCACACAATATTGGTCCGTGTTATAAGACATTTTTTCTGTTTCTCGATCAATCAATTCAAGCGACCTAATTGCATTTTTGAGATATTGGTCAACCAATTCACATTATTATTGTATTTTATTTTGACTTTTTACCCCAAAGTGGTCAGCCTGCTGAGCATACCCTGCTATATCCACTCTGAAAAATACAACAACGACAGAAGGAGAGTTACATGACATTAAAGAAGGGCTTGTTGCCTCTGATTATTGGTTCCGTCATGATGGTGGCAGCACCAGCCTACGCTGCGGTAACGATGAAACTCAGCCATAACCATAACCGCAATCATCCGGTGCAAAAGGCCATGGAACAAATGGCAAGTCGGGCAAAAGAATTATCCGATGGAAATCTGGTTATCCGCATTTATCCGGATGCACAATTGGGCGACCAGCGAGAATCACTGGAACTGGTACAAAATGGCGCGCTGGCGATGGCAAAATCGAATGCTGCCGAGCTGGAAGCCTTCGCCAAAAACTATGGTGCCTTTAACATGCCTTATCTGTTCACCGATCGTGAACACTACTATCGCGCCATGTTAAGTGAATCAGGCAAATCCATTCTGCAATCTTCACGACCAAATGGTTTTATTGGTTTGACTTACTATGACGCCGGTTCTCGTAGCTTCTACGCTAAAAAAGCGATTAACTCACCGGACGATCTCAAAGGGTTAAAAGTCCGCGTTCAGCCAAGCCCAAGCGCAGTTGAAATGATTAAACTGTTAGGAGGCAACCCTACTCCTCTGGCATACGGTGAGTTATATACTGCACTGCAACAGGGTGTCGTTGACGCCGCAGAAAACAACCTGACTGCACTAACCCTGAATCGTCATGGTGAAGTGACCAAGTTCTACAGCGTTGATGAACACACCTCAATTCCTGACGTATTGGTGATTTCAGCTAAAGTCTGGGATGGCCTGTCAGAAAAAGACCAAAAAGCCTTACAGCAAGCGGCTGATGAATCCATGATGTTTATGAAAGATTTATGGGCTAAGTCTGATGCAGAAGAGAAAGTAAAAGCCGAGAAGATGGGCGTTCAGTTTATCTATCCGAAAAAGGCCAGTTTCCAGCAGGCTGTTCAACCAATGTATGACGGATTACAGAAAAGTAATCCTGAAGTTTATCAACTGGTTGATTCTATGAAAAAACTTTAATGGAACGAATCGCATAATTGGTCAACCAGTTAATTGATCTTGTGTTGGATATTGCTACAATTAGCCTGATACCTACCAAGACCATATAACGCTAAGGATATAACATGTCAGGTGCTAAACGCTCCTATCAAGAAATTGGTAAAGCGCTAAAAGCCATGTTGAGCTCAGGTAATTTTCCCGTGGGTTCACGACTACCGCCAGAAAGGGATATCGCAGCCCAGTTCAGCGTTAGCCGGGCGGTAATACGCGAAGCATTAATCATGCTGGAATTAGAAAATCTGGTTGATGTGCGTAAAGGCTCTGGGGTTTATGTGATAAACCTGCCTGACGATGTTAAGCAAGCTCCTCAGCAGAATAGTGACGATATCGGTCCTTTTGAAATGCTACAGGCGCGGCAACTGCTGGAAAGCAATATTGCCGCCTTTGCAGCCACTCAACTGGTTAAATCAGATATTGCCGAACTGCGACAGGCACTTGAGCAGGAACGTTCCGCACTGGAAAGCGGGCAAACCAATTATGACGGTGATGAGCTGTTCCATACCCTGATCGCTAAGGCCACTCAAAACTCGCTGCTGGAAGATATGGTACAAGACCTGTGGCGCCGCCGCAGAGACAGCGCCATGTGGCAAAAGCTACATACCCATATCTCTAATCAGGACTATCGGCGAGCTTGGCTTAGCGATCACAACAAGATCTTGCAAGCATTACAACGCAGAGATCCTCAGGGGGCTCGCCAGGCAATGTGGCAGCACCTTGAGAATGTGAAACAGAAGTTGATGGAACTTTCTGATTCGGATGACCCCTCTTTTGATGGTTATCTTTTTGAATCAGTTCCCGTTGAGAATCAGGATCCCTGATATCACGGGAAAAGCGAATAACTGCCGTGGCAGGTTCTTCTGTCATGGTCAGATAAGCGACATATAGCGCAACGCTGATGAGTCGATAAATATAATTTTATGTTTATACGCTATTTATGGCGGGGTTGCTGCTGTCTTTAACACCCTGATTTGAAGGTATTTATATATGGAACAAACATGGCGTTGGTATGGTCCTAATGACCCGGTTTCTTTAGATGATATTCGTCAGGCCGGAGCAACCGGTATTGTCACTGCATTGCATCATATTCCAAACGGTGACGTCTGGAGTGTCGAAGAGATCGAAAAACGCAAAAAGGTGATTGAAGAGAAAGGATTAGTCTGGTCAGTGGTAGAAAGTATTCCTGTCCACGAAGAGATCAAAACTCAGACCGGTAACTATAAGCAGCATATCGCTAATTATCAGCAATCTATTCGTAATCTGGCAGTCTGCGGTATTGATACCGTCTGCTACAACTTTATGCCGGTATTAGACTGGACGCGTACCGATCTGGAATATGTGTTACCTGATGGTTCCAAAGCCCTGCGCTTTGACCAAATCGCTTTCGCTGCCTTTGAGTTGCATATGCTAAAGCGCCCGGGAGCAGAAGCTGACTACACGGTGGAAGAAATCGCTCAGGCTAAAACCTATTATGACGCCATGAGTCAGGCTGATATTGATAAACTGGTACGCAATATTATCGCCGGTTTGCCGGGTGCTGAAGAGGGTTATACCCTAGAGCAATTCCGTAAGCACCTCGCTACCTATGATGGTATTGATAAAGCGAAGCTACGCGAGCATATGGCTTACTTCCTGAAGGCGATTGTTCCGGTAGCCGAAGCCTGTGGCTTGCGTCTGGCGGTACATCCTGACGATCCGCCGCGTCCAATTTTAGGTCTGCCACGTATTGTTTCCACCATTGAAGATATGCAATGGCTAAAAGAGACCGTCGACAGTATTCATAATGGTTTCACCATGTGTACCGGCTCTTATGGCGTACGGGCTGACAACGATTTAGTCAGAATGATCGAAACCTTTGGAGACCGTATCCACTTTACCCATTTACGCTCAACCTGCCGTGAAGGCAATCCAAAAACCTTCCATGAAGGCGCGCATTTAGATGGCGATGTAGATATGTATTCAGTAGTAAAAGCCATTCTGGAAGAAGAGTCTCGCCGTCAAAAAACCGGTGATATGCGTAAAATTCCAATGCGCCCGGACCATGGTCACCAGATGCTGGACGATCTGAAAAAGAAAACCAACCCGGGTTATTCCGCCATCGGTCGCCTGAAAGGTCTGGCAGAAATACGTGGTGTAGAGTTAGCGCTAAAGCGCACTTTCTTTAACGATCTTAAGTAATAGGTTGATTTTCTGATATCTCAAATGGCTCCGTACGGAGCCATTTCTTTTTGCTGGCAAAATCAAATGTCTTTGTTTTATGTCTTAACATAGCCAATCGGAGGGAGAAGGTGTCGTGGGGGTCGACTTGGCGTAAGCCAACGACAAACAGGCAAAGCCTGTTTGAACAGCGCCTGCGCTGGCCCGAAGGGTGAAACACCGCAAGGTGTTTCATAACTGCCGTAGGCAGCCTAAGCCCGACGCACCCCACAGCTAAGCATATGGCCCTTCCGGCCGGGCACAATAATGATATAAGTAAATTGTATTTACGACCGGAATATCCACTGTAAATGACATAGACAAGCCTATTCATAAACTAAAATGGCGCCATAAGGCGCCATTTCCATTTCAACGATCGGCAATCTTACCTCAACGACGATAGCGTTATCTCTTCAACGGCTTGACCATTGACATACAGGCTACGCTTTTCTCCCTGCGGTAATACCATCTTCAGAGTATCCCACACTGGAACATAGCTGCCTTTAGCCTCAATTTTCAGGTTAATGCGGTTTGTATCACTGGTTAACGTCCAGTTCAGCCACAGGGCTTTACCATCCCGATAACCAAAGCTTTCACCATCATCTTCGAAGATTTCACCACTAGTCTCTCCTGCAGCTACCAGAGGGTAGATATGCAGTTCGCGGACTTCTTGCTTAACCAATTGAGTAGAACCAATATGAGTCGATAGCGGTAATACTGCGCCCGCTTTCACTAACAATGGCAAACATTTCAATGGAGCTGGCAGCACAATTTTTTGTCCACCTTTATACCACTGACCTGTATAGAAACAGTACCAGCCACTCTGATTATCAGGCAAATAGACCGGACGTTCACGCTGGCCCTGCTCTACCACACTGGCCACCAGCAGGTCTTTACCAATCAGGAAATCATCGGTCTCGCTGAACGTATTGATGTCATGCTCATGGTCCAGAAAAGTAGCACGCAACATTGGCTCATCGTCACGATGGGCTTGCCACAGCAGATTATAGAAGTACGGCAGCAGGCGATACCGCAAGTTGATAGCATCACGGATAGCGGGAGTGGCTTCCGGATACATCCAGGGTTCATTAACCGTGTGGTCATCATTCCATGAATGGATGGTAAATCGTGGATGCATCACACCATTTTGTACCCAACGCACAAACAGTTCTGCATCCGGACGGTCACCGGAGAATCCTCCGACATCATGCCCCACGTTATACAATCCGGACAAGCTCATACCTACGCCCATACGCGTGTTATAGCGCAAGGTCTGCCAACTGGTGCGGTTATCTCCACTCCACGTCTGCACATAGCGTTGCATACCGGCACAGCCAGAACGGGAGATCAGATAAGGTCGTTTTTCCGGAGCAAATTTCTGCTGTGCTTCCATAGAAGAACGACACATCAGCAGCGGCATGACCGGACGAATATGCTTAATCGCAATCGGGCGACCAAAGCCGTGGCAAACCGCTTCGCCATCCCATACTTCATACTCGTTATTATCGTTCCAGGTTGAATTTATGCCCATTTCCAACAGTTGTTGAGTGACATTTCCCTGCCACCACTGAATAGCTTGTGGGTTAGTAAAATCAAGATGAGAACCCTCATCATCCCAGAAAACTGAACGCTCCGGCGAGTCGGACTCAGAGTCACGAATAAATAAACCCGCTTTCGCCACCTCCTGATATTTAGGGTGATCTTGCAGCAGACAAGGTTTGATATTCGCAGCCAGCTTCAAGCCAGCCTGATGAAATGCCTGACTCAACATTTTTGGCTGAGGTACTTTGTCGTAGTTCCAGTTAAATACGTAGCGTTTATTGTTAATGGAGGTATAGCCGGACGAAAGCTGGAAAGAGTCACAAGGGATCTGGTGCTCACTGCATAATGTGATGAACTTTTGCAGCTGTTGCTGAGCATCTGGTGCATCGGTGTAGTGCATGGTTGAGCCACTGTAACCCAGACTCCATTTGGGTCCAAAGAAGGTTTTTCCCGTTAGTTGGACAAACTTTTTAGTAACGTCCAATACCTTAGGACCAAGGAACAGATAGTAATCTAAATCTCCAGCCTCAGCCTGATAGCGGCGATATGGCAGATGATAGTTATCCAGCTCGTTCCCCAAATCCAGCCAGCAACTACTCAGGTTATCGTAAAACAAGCCAAAACTAACGTCATTACGACGAGTGATGGTAAATGGGATGTGCTTATACAGCGGATCGGTAGAGGCCGCGTTATAACCCATAGCATCAAGATTACGCATTTCAAACCGGCGACCATTGCGATTCAAGTCACCCGCCTTTTCCCCTAACCCATAAAATTGTTCATTGCCATAACGACGCTGGTAATGAGCAACACCATCGCCATGAGCGTTTAATAAATAGGCGCTGGTAGGACGGTCGGCCGCCAGCTGCTGCCAGTCGCCATTTTCAGTTTTGTATTCCCACTCCAGCCATAACGGTTGATGAATAGTAACCCGCAGTTTATCGGTACTCACGCGTAGCCATTCATCCTGTTGCTCCAACTGATAGCCGGGCAGAGAGAATCCCTCACAGCTCAGCCTGGAGCGACCTTCCCATGGGGTGTC